>NZ_JBEOSA010000024.1:0-108968 GCF_040302625.1 Kitasatospora sp. NPDC097643
TACATTCCGAACCCGGAAGCTAAGCCTCACAGCGCCGATGGTACTGCAGGGGGGACCCTGTGGGAGAGTAGGACGCCGCCGAACAATCATTCACAAAGAACCCCCGCCGGGGATACCGGCGGGGGTTCTTTGCATTTCCGGGTGGGTTACCCGGTTACCCGGTTACCCGGTTACCCGGTGGTTGTGGGCTGGCGGACCGCCGGGGTTGCCCGGCCGGGGGAGGTCGGGGTGACGGGGGGTTGGGCGGGGAGGGCCTGGAGGATCGCCTCGACGCTCTGTTTGGCGTCGCCGAAGAGCATGCCGCTGTTCTCGCGGAAGAACAGCGGGTTCTGCACGCCGGCGTAGCCGGAGGCCATCGAGCGCTTGAAGACGATCACCTGGTCCGCCTCCCAGACCCGCAGCACCGGCATTCCGGCGATGGGGCTGGAGGGGTCGTCGGTGGCGGCGGGGTTGACGGTGTCGTTGGCGCCGATGACGAGGACGACCGAGGTCCCGGCGAAGTCGTCGTTGATCTCGTCCATTTCCAGGACGATGTCGTACGGCACCTTCGCCTCGGCCAGGAGCACGTTCATGTGTCCGGGCAGGCGTCCGGCCACGGGGTGGACGCCGAAGCGGACCTCGACCCCGCGTTCGCGCAGCCGGCGGGTCAGTTCCGCCACCGGGTGCTGGGCCTGGGCCACGGCCATGCCGTAGCCGGGGGTGATGACCACGGACCGGGCCCGGGCGAGCAGTCCGGCGGCGTCCTCGGCCTGGATCTCCCGGGGCTCGCCCTGTTCCTCGTCGCCGCCCGACGGGGCCTCGATGCCGAACCCGCCGGCGATCACCGAGAGGAAGGACCGGTTCATCGCCCGGCACATGATGTACGACAGGTAGGCACCGGAGGAGCCGACCAGTGCCCCGGTGACGATGAGCAGGTTGTTGTCGAGCAGGAACCCGGCGGCGGCCGCGGCCCAGCCCGAGTAGCTGTTCAGCATGGAGACGACGACGGGCATGTCGCCGCCGCCGATCGAGGCGACCAGGTGCCAGCCCAGGGCGAGCGCCAGCACCGTCACCGCGATCATCAGGCCGAGGTTGGGGCTGACGGTGAACCAGACCGTCAGCCCGACGAAGACGGCCAGCGCGCCCAGGTTGAGGACGTTCTTGCCGGGCAGCGTCAGCGGGCGCGAGGCGATCCGGGCGGACAGCTTCAGGAAGGCCACGATGGAGCCGGTGAAGGTGACCGCGCCGATGAAGACGCCGATGAAGACCTCGGCGTGGTGGATGCCCAGCAGGTCACCGGCGATCGTGGTCTGGGCCGATCCGTGGGACTCGACCTCCAGGTAGCTGTTCCAGCCGACCAGGACGGCGGCGAGGCCGACGAAACTGTGCAGGACCGCGATGAGCTCGGGCATCTGCGTCATCTCGACCCGCCAGGCCCGCCACAGGCCCGCCGCGCCGCCGAGCGCCATGGCGAGGACGATCAGCACGACCGCGCCGGCGCTGATGCTCCGCGCCGCCACGATCACGGTGGCGCCCAGGGCGAGGGCCATGCCCGCGATGCCGTAGACGACGCCGGCGCGCGAGGTCCGGTGCCGGGACAGCCCGGCCAGGCTGAGGATGAAGAGCAGGGCGGCGACCAGGTCCGCGGCGTGCGAGGCCGTCGTGGCGGTCATCGGGCTCATCGCCTTTCCGAGGACGGGGACGGGGACGGGGATGTGGAGAACATCGACAGCATGCGGCGGGTGACGGCGAAGCCGCCGAAGACGTTCACGCTCGTCAGCAGGATCGCGACGAACGACAGCGCGGTCACGATCCAGCTCTCGTGCCCGATCTGCCACAGGGCGCCGATCACCACGATCCCGGAGATCGCGTTCGTCACCGACATCAGCGGGGTGTGCAGGGCGTGGTGGACCTTGCCGATGACGTAGTACCCGATGACCACGGCCAGGGCGAACACCGTGAAGTTCTGGGCGAGTTGGGCCGGCGCATTGGCAATCAGCAGGAAGGCTGCCAGCATCCCCAGGCCGATCAGGCCGAACCGCGCGGCGGCGGTGAGCCGGGGCCGCTCCGGTTGCCCGGCCGCGGGCGCAGAAGAGGGCGCAGGTGCGGAGGCAGACGCGGCAGGCGCGGGAGCGGCCGACACGGCGACGGGCGGCGGCGGCCAGGTGATCTCGCCGGCCCGGACCACCGTCACGGCGCGCTGGACGACGTCCTCGAAGTCGAGCACCAGCCGTCCGTCCCCGCCGGGGGTCAGCAGCTTTAGCAGGTTCACCAGGTTGGTGCCGAACAACTGCGAGGCCTGGGCGGGCAGTCGGGCGGCCAGGTCGGTGTACCCGATGATGGTGACGCCGTTGTCCGTGACCACCGCGCGGCCCGGCACGGTGCCCTCGACGTTGCCGCCCTGTGCGGCGGCCATGTCGACGATGACGCTGCCGGGCCGCATCGCCGCGACGTCCCGGGCGGTGATCAGCCGCGGGGCGGGCCGGCCGGGGATCAGCGCCGTCGTGACGATGATGTCCACGTCCGCGGCCTGCTCGTGGTACAGCGCGGCGGCGGCGCGGTCGTAGTCGGCGGAGGTCGCCTTGGCGTAGCCGTCGGTGCTCGCCTCCTGCGTGACGTCCACGGCCAGGTACTCGCCGCCCAACGACCGTACCTGGTCGGCGGCTTCGGGGCGGGGATCGGTCGCCCGGACGACCGCGCCCAGGCTGGACGCCGTGCCGATGGCGGCGAGCCCGGCCACGCCGGCGCCTGCCACCAGGACCTTCGCCGGGGGCACCTTGCCGGCGGCGGTGACCTGGCCGGTGAAGAAGCGCCCGAACACGTGCGCCGCCTCGATCACCGCGCGGTACCCGGCGATGTTCGCCATCGAGCTGAGCACGTCCATCGACTGCGCCCGCGAG
Source organism: Kitasatospora sp. NPDC097643 (assembly GCF_040302625.1). Classification (NCBI taxonomy): domain Bacteria; kingdom Bacillati; phylum Actinomycetota; class Actinomycetes; order Kitasatosporales; family Streptomycetaceae; genus Kitasatospora; species Kitasatospora sp. NPDC097643. The sequence goes on from NZ_JBEOSA010000024.1 coordinate 2,880, forward strand.
ATCCGCGGGACGGCGTCCAGCGCGAGCGCCGTCACGCCGCGCTCGGACAGCACCGTGAGCAGTTCGGGACGTTGCGCCGACGCGAGCAGGCCGACGAGGGTGGCGTCCCGGCGCAGCCGGGCGACCTCGTCGACCGACGGGGCGTTGACCTTCAGGACCACCTCCGTCGCCCAGGCGTCGCCGATGCTCGCGCCGGCCTCGGTGTAGGCCTCGTCGGTGAAGCCGGAGGCGGCTCCGGCCTCCGACTCGACGACGACCTGGTAGCCGAGCCCGCGCAGCAGTCGGACCGTCGCGGGCGTCGCCGCGACGCGGGTCTCCCCGCTGGTCGACTCGGCGACCACGCCGATGCGCTGAGGTGGATGGTGGATCGGGACCTGTGCAGCCATTGCCTGGTACCTCTCTCGTCGGAGGCGCTGCGGACCGGTGCATGTGCGATCGAGGGGGAAGCCCCACCCGTTGGTCGCAGGAACGTACACCTACCCAGCTTGCGCGCCGAGAGCGCGAACCAGTGACAAGCCTCACTGCGTGCCGTCGAGGTCATCGGCGCGAACGGTCGGACCCGCGCCCCAGGCCCTGGCCGGGGCGTGGCGGTGGCCTCAGGCCGTGGCGGTGACGTCAGGCCGTGGCGGTGACGTCAGGGCGTGGCGATGACGAGGAGGGTGCGGGCCGGGTCGGGGCCGGCGAGGCGGCAGCGGTGCGGGACGTGGCCGGGGTGGTGGGCGCTCTGGCCGGCCCGCAGGGTGAGCGGCTCCTCGCCCTCGATCTCCAGGACGACCTCGCCCTCCAGGACGTAGAGGAAGTCCTCCCCGGGGTGTTCGAACCAGCCGCGCTCGCCCTGGCCGGGCTCGAAGTGGTGCTCGTAGGCCTCCATCAGGCTGCTGCGTCCGCCCGGGATGAGGACCCGCGCGATCTGCCCGGCGGCCTCGCTGACCCGGATCACCTGCGGGCTGCTCTCGTGGCTGACGGTGCCCGGTCGCGCGGGCGGGCGCAGGAAGGCGCCCGGTGGGACGCCCAGGGCCTCGGCGATGCGGTAGATCGAGGTGAGGCTCGGGGTGGTGAGCCCGCGTTCCAGCTGGCTGAGGAAGGGCTGGGAGAGGCCGGAGCGGGCGGCGAGGTCGGCCATCGGCACACCGCGCTCCTTGCGGTGACGGCGGACCAGCCGGCCGACGGCGAGCGCCTCGGGGGAGGGTTCGGGTCGGGACATGCTCGTGAACGTACCTCATCGCCTCGGCGCTGGTCGCCGCCGAGGAAACGTTTCGCACGGCTGCAACGTGCTGTTTATAAGCGTGGTCAATTATTGATGTCACTTATATCGGCCCGGGCGGACGCCCCACGGCGCTGAGGAGACGACCGCGTGCACCCCACCCCATCCCCGCCCCCGCGGACCCTGGCCCGCCTCGCACCACCGCTCGCGGCCGCCGCGGCCGTGCTCGGGGCATGGACGGCCCTGGCGGCCTCGGGCGCGGTGGCACCCGGTCTGCTGCCCACGCCTGCCGCCACCTGGCACGCCCTGGAAGAGAGCGCCCGTACCGGCACCCTGTGGAACGACCTCGCCGCCAGCCTCGGCCGGGCCGCGCAGGGATTCGCCCTCGGTGCCGCGCTGGGCTGCACGCTCGGTTTCGCCACCGGCTACCTGCCACGGCTGTCCGCCGCGGTCACCCCGCTGGTCTCGTTCCTCCGACCGATCCCGGCGATCGCCCTGGTGCCGCTGGCCACCGCCTGGTTCGGCATCGGCGAGACCGCCAAACGCCTGCTCATCGCGTACGCCGTGCTGCTCGCCGTCTGGCTCTACGTCCACGACGGGGTGTCCCGGGTCCCGGTGACCCACCTGCGCGCCGCCCGCTCGCTCGGGGCGCCGCTGCGGCGGCGGTTCACCGAGGTGCTGCTGCCGGCCGCCGCGCCCGCCCTGTTCGCCGCGCTCCGGTACGGGGCGTCGGTCGCCCTGCTGGCCCTGGTGGCGGCCGAACTCGGCGGCGCGCAGGACGGACTGGCCTACCGGCTCCAGGTGGACGGACAGTTCCTCCGGACCGACCGCATCTTCGCCGGCCTGTCGGTACTGGGCCTGCTCGGCGTGGCCGTCGACCTGGCCCTGGCCGCGCTCGGCCGACGGATCGTGCACTGGAGCGAGTCATGAGCCGCGGCATCCGGCTGGAGGGCCTGGCCGTCGGCCACGGGCCGCGCCGGCACGGCACGACCGTCCTCGCGCCGACCGAACTCGACCTGGCCGCCGGCTCGTTCACCGCGTTGATCGGCCCCAGCGGCTGCGGCAAGTCGACCGTCCTCAACGCGGTCGCGGGTTTCGTCCGCCCCACCGCGGGCCGGGTGCTGGTCGGCGCCGAGCCGGTCACCGGCCCGGGCCCGGACCGGGGCATGGTGTTCCAGCACTACGCGCTGTTCCCGTGGCTCACCGCCCGGGGGAACGTGGAGTTCGCGCTCAAACGCCTCGGCCTCCCGCGCGGGGAGCGTCGGCAGCGGGCACTGGCCGCGCTGGCCGAGGTCGGGCTCGCGGACGGCGCGGAGAAGTACCCGGCCCAGCTCTCCGGCGGGATGCAGCAGCGCGTCGCCCTGGCCCGCGCGCTCGCCGCCGAACCCGAAGTCCTCCTCATGGACGAGCCGTTCGGCGCACTGGACGCGCTCACCAGGGCCCGGATGCAGCAGCTGCTCACCCGGTTGTGGCGGCGCACCGGCACCACCGTGCTGTTCGTCACCCACGACATCGACGAGGCGCTCGCCGTCGCCCAGCGGATCGTGGTGCTCGGCGGGCGGCCCGGCCGGGTGCTCGCCGACCACGCCGTCCCGTCCGGCCCCGACCCCGCACTGCGCGACCTGATCGCCCGCCGGCTCGGCCTCGGCTGAGCCGCCCCGGCCCACTCCAACCCACGTCAGACCAAATCGCCGAAGGGACACCCTCACCATGCCCGGACCTCGCGCGGTCGTCGCCCTGCTGCTGGCCGCCGTGCTCACCACCCTCACCACCGCCTGCTCGAACCCGTCCGCGGCGGCCGGGGACCCGACCGTCACCATCGCCGGCAGCGACTACCTGGGCGGCGCCCCCGTCTACCTGGCGGAGGACCGCCGGCTCTGGTCCGCCGAACACGTCCAGGCGAAGCTCCAGGCCTACGGGACCGGCCGGGACGCGCTCAACGCCGTCCTCGGCGGCCAGGCCCAGCTCGGCGTCGTCGGTGACCTGCCCGCCGTCACCGCCGCCCTCACCGGCCGCGACCTGCGCATCGTCGCCGACCTCTCCCGGTTCGCGGACTGGCGGATCCTCACCCGGACGGACCGGGGCATCACCGGGTTCGAGCAGCTCAGGGGGCGCCGGATCGGCCTTCCGCAGGGCACCAACGTCGAGTACGCGCTCGCCCTGATGCTCGCCTCCGGCGGGCTGGCCGGCACCGACGTCCAGGTCGTGAACCTCGCCCCCAACCAGATCCCCGCCGCCCTCGCCCGCGGCGACATCGACGCCGGTGTGACCTTCCCCAGCTTCTACGACGCGACCCGCACCACCCTGGGCGGCCGCTACGCCGAGCTGCGCTTCACCGGCTACACCGCCCGCACCCTGCTCGTCGCCGGACCCACCGCGACCGACCCGACCACCACCGCCGTCCTGCGGGCCCTGCTGCGCGCACAGACCGAGCTGACCGCCGACCCGGCCGCGGCCCGCCGCGCCGTGCTCGCCCAGTCCAACGGTGCCCTGCAGAGCGGGTACGTCGACGCGTACCAGCCCGTGTACGCGTACCGGCCGACGCTCTCCGCCGAACTGTTGCAGCAGCTCCAGGACGAGGCCGGCTGGGCCGAGGCGGCCCAGGGCCTGCCCGGGCCCACCGACCGGGCCGCGTTGCTGGGGCGGCTGCACGCCGGCCCGCTCACCGCCGTCGACCCGGCCGCCGTGACCGTCCGCTGAAATCAATCAACCCACCCGCACCACACAGGAGTTACCCGATGACCGTCGACCAGAACACCCTCCGCCGGCGCGGCCTCGGCCTGCGCGCCCACGACCCCGCGCGCAGCTGGGGCGGCTACACCCTCTACACCCCGATCGGCGGCCCCGGCGACGTCCACCTCGTGGACATCGAGGGCAACCCGGTCCACACCTGGCGGCTGCCGCACCCCCCGGGCCGGCACGCGCAGCTGCTCGCCAACGGCAACCTCTTCTACCAGGGCAAGGACACCGACGGCCCGAGCCTCTTCCCGATCTGGGACGTCTACCACGGCGGGATCCTCCAGGAGATCGCCCCCGACGGCCGGGTGGTGCGCGAGGTCCGCCACCCCTACCACCACCACGACGCCTCCGTGCTGCGCAACGGCAACCTGCTCGTGCTCGGAGTGGAACCGCTCTCCGCCGCCGACTCCGCCCGGATCCGCGGCGGCATCCCTGGCTCCGAGGCGCCGGGCGGCGTCATCCACGGCGACGTGGTCTACGAGCTGACCTGGGACGGCGAGTTGGTCTGGCGGTGGGCCGCGATCGAGCACCTGGACCCCGAACTGACCCCGCTCAACCCGCACTTCGCCCGCGAGCACTGGCCGATGGCCAACACGGTCAACGAACTCCGGGACGGCGGCGTCCTGGTGGGCTTCCGCAGCGCCTCCACCGCCGTCGCCGTCGACCGCGCGGACGGCTCCGTCCGGTGGCGGATCGGGCCCGAGGTGCTGGCCCAACAGCACTACCCGCACGAGCTCGCCGACGGGAACGTCCTGGTCTTCGACAACGGCACCTACCGGGACACCACCTCGGTGCCCTACTCCCGGGTCGTGGAGATCGACCCGGCGGACGGCCGGACGGTCTGGAGCTACGAGGACAACCCGCCGCAGAACTTCTACAGCCCGTACATGTCCAGCGCCCAGCGGCTGCCCAACGGCAACACCTTCATCGCCGAGGGGTCCTTCGGCCGGCTCTTCGAGGTCACCCCCGGCGGCGACGTCGTCTGGGAGTTCGTCGTGCCCGAGTTCGGGTCCTTCGGCCGCGGCGTCGGCCTGGAATCCTCCCGCGGCGCACAGAACGCCGTCTTCCGGGCCTACCGCTACTCGCGCGAGCAGATCCCCTGGCTCTGACCTCTGGCCGCTGACCGGACTCCGGCAGGGGGCGAGCACCGGCAGGGGGCGAGCACCGGCCGGTTTTGGCGAGTTCAGATCAAGTGCCCCCGGGAGCGTGGATCCCTCGGGTAGGGTCGCGACTGGTTACTGTCGGGTAGGGGTAGCGCAACGTGACGCCGGCACAGTTCCCCGGCGCGGGTTGCGCCGGTCGGCGTCCGGGGCGGGCATCCCGGGTGTGGGGGTGGATGGGTGACGACATTAGGGCGGCTGCTGCGGGAGTTGCGCCACGCTGCGGGACTGACCCAGGAGGAGCTCGCCGAGGCCGCCGGGTTGGCGGCCCGATCGATCAGGGACCTGGAGCGGGGCCGCCGGGAGCGGCCGCAGCGCCGCACCCTGGAGGTGCTGGCGTCGGCGCTGGGGCTGGCCGAGGCCGACGCCGCCGCGCTCTTCGCGGCCGGTCGCGGGGGTCCGCCCGGCCGGCCGGCGGCTCCTCCTTCCGCTGACGGGGGGACGGGATCCGGTCTGTTCGAGCGCCGCGGCCAGCTGGCGGTGCTGGAGCGGGCGGGCGGTGAGGCCCGGAGCGGCCGGGGTGCCGTCGTGCTGGTGCAGGCGAGTGCGGGCCTGGGGAAGACCTCGCTGCTGAACGCCTGGGCCGCCGCCGAGCAGGAGCGGGGGATCCGGGTGGTGCGGGCCGCCGGGGGAGAGCTGGAACAGGACTTCGCCTTCGCGGTGGTACGGCAGTTGGCCGAGCCGCTGCTGGCCCGGGCCGGTGCTGCCGGGCGGGAGCGGCTGTTGTCGGGCCCCGCCGAGCTGGCCGCGCACGCGCTGCGGGTGGACGGCGCCGCCGACGGCGGCGGGGTGTCGCCCGAGGCCTCGCTCGGCGTGCTGCACGGCCTGTACTGGCTGATGGTGCACGTCACGGACGACGGGCCGGTCGCGCTGGTGATCGACGACGTGCACTGGGCGGACGGCCCCACCGTGCGGTGGCTGGAGTACCTGGCGCGACGGCTGCGCGGGCTGCCGTTGCTGCTGGTGCTGGCGGGACGGCCGGACAGCGGGACCCAGGTCGAGCCGCTGCTGGAGCGGATCGCCGGACAGCCGGACTGCCGGACGGTCGGGCTGCCCGCCCTGGGCGCGGACAGCGTGGCCGCGCTGGTGCGGGAGGGCCTGGGGCGGGAGGCCGAACCGCGGTTCCTCGCCGCGTGCGCGGGGGCGACCCAGGGAAACCCGCTGCTGCTGCGCGAGTTGCTGCGGACCCTGGCCGACAACGGGGTCCGGCCCGAGGACGGTCAGGCGCATCTGGTGGACGAGTTCCGCGGCCGGATCCTGGCGGTCACCGTGGTCAAGCGGCTGGCCGGTCAGCCGGAGCCGACCCGCCGGCTGGCCCGGGCCCTGGTGGTGCTGGGCGACGGGGCCGCCTGGCACCTCCTGGCCGAGCTGGCGGGGCTCGGCGAGCCGCAGGCCCGCGAGCACGGCCGCCGGTTGCGGCGGATCGGAGTGCTGGCACCGGGCGAGGCGGCGCGGTTCGGCCACCCCCTGGTCCGCGCCGCGATCGCCGAAGCCCTGGTGGGACCGGTGGAGTCGGCCGCCGGCCACGCCCGGGCGGCCGAACTGCTGCGGCGCGAGGGGGCGTCCGGCGACCAGGTGGCCGGCCACCTGCTGCTGGCCGAACCGAGCGGCGAGGCCTGGCGGGTGGAGGCGCTGCGGGAGGCCGCGCGGGTGACCCGCGGGCGCGGGGCTCCGGAGATCACCGCGGCCTATCTGCGCCGGGCCCTGCGGGAGCCGATGTCCGTCGAGCAGCGCGGTCCGCTGCTGCTGGAGCTGGGCGGGGCCGAGCTCCAGGTCGACGTCGGCACGGCCAGGCACCATCTGGCCCGGGCCTCGGCCGCGTTGACGGACCCGTACGCCCGGGCCGAGGCGGCCTACCTGCTCGCGAACGCGCTGTTCCTCGGGCACCAGCACGTCGACGCCGTCGAGGTCCTCGGCCGCGCGGTGGAGGACCTGGGGCAGGTGGACGACGGCGGCACCGGGCTCGCCCGCGAGGTCTCGTGGTACCTCCAGGCCCAGATGCTGCTGATCGGCTACGAGCACCTGTCCACCCTCCCCGCGGCCCGGCAGCAGGCCGGTCGCCTCTGGGACCACAAGCTGGCCGGCGACACCCCGGGCGAGTGCGCGGTGCTGGCCGCACTGTCCGCCTCCGGGGCGACCGGGGAGGCCAGCGCCTCGACCACCAACGACCTCCTCGACCGGGCGCTGCGCGGCGGGCTGGCGGGGATGGACCAGTCGCAGCTGCTCGTCAGCCTGGCCGGGATGGTCTTCACGACCACCGACCGTCTCGACGACGCGGCGGCGCGGTTCGACCAGATCGCCGAGGTGGGCGGCGGCTGGGGCTCGTTCCTGATGGTGTCGGCGGCGCTGGTGTGGCAGCAGACGGTCCGTGCGCGCCGGGGTCAACTGCTCGCGCTCACAACTGACTTGGGGCATCCCGCCGCGTCGGTCGGGGAGGGCGTGGAGCCCCGGGTGCGGCTGGGGCTGATGACCCAGGTGGGCGAATCCCTGCTGGAGCGGTGCGATCCGGCCGCGGCCGGGCGGGTGCTGGTGCCGGACGCCGACACCGAGCGGGTGGGCTGGACCTGGCAGGGGCCGATGGTCCTGGTCCGCAGCCGGCTGCACGCGGCGCGGGGCAATCCGGCTGCCGCCCTGGCCCTGCTGCTGGAGTACGGTGCGCAGGAGCGGCGGGCCCAGGTCTCGAACCTGGCGATGGCGCCCTGGCGGTCGCGGGCGGCGCTGTTGCACCTGGCGCTCGGACAGCGGGCGGACGCGCTGGAACTGGCCACCGAGGAGCTGGAGTTGGCCCACCGGTGGGGCACCGGGCGAGTGATCGGGGTGGCCTCGCGGACCCTGGGCGTCGTCCTGGGCGGCCCCGAGGGGGAGGCCCTGCTGCGCGAGGCCGTCGCGGCGCTGGAGCTCTCCCCGGCCCGGCTGGAGCTGGCCCGGGCCCGCTACGAGTGGGGGGTCGCCCTGTCGCGTAGCGGCGAGACCGACCAGGCCCGGCAGGTCCTGATGGGGGCGCTGGACCTCGCGCAGACCTGCGGCAGCGTCCTGCTGGCCGGTCGGGTCCGCCGGGCGCTGGCCGCGGTGGGGGTGCGCCCGCCGGCCGCGCCGGCGGTGGCGCCGAGCCTGTCGCTGACCGAGCACCGGTTGCTGGAGCTGGTCGCCGCCGGCCACACCGACCGGCAGGTCGCCCGGGCCCTGCTGCTGACCCCGCAGGACGTGGCCGGCCTGGTGGAGCGGGCGGGCCGCACCCTGGGGGCGGCCGACCGGGCGGACCTGGCGCGAACGGCCGCCCGCCCCCGGTAGGTGCGGCACGGCGCCTGCGGCACGGGCTCGGACCTCGTACACCAGGAGGTCCGAGCCCGTGCCGACGGTCCGGTTACTGGAACTGCTCCCAGGGCCCGAGGGCACCGGCACGGGCGCGCAGCTCGCCGTACTGGTCGCCGCCGTAGGCGAGTTCGGCGGAGACGTACTGGCCGTTGGCGGCCGACTTGAGGGCGTAGTTGCCGCCGACGGGCTCGACGGTGAACTTCTCCCAGGGGCCGAGCACATCGGCGCGGGCCCGCAGTTCACCGTACTGGTCGCCGCCGTAGGCGAGTTCGGCCGAGACCCACCGGCCGTTGGCGGCCGACCGGATCGAGTAGACGCCGCTGCGGTTGTTGCGGCACAGGTTGTACTGCTCCCAGGGGCCGAGGGCACCGGCGCGGGCGCGCAACATGCCGTAGCTGTCGCCGCCGTAGGCGAGTTCGGTCGAGACGTACTGGCCGCTGGCGGCCGACTTGAGCGGGGTGCCCTCGGTCACGCAGGCGACCTCGTCGGGGGCGGCGTTCCCCAGCGTGGCGTTCAGGTAGTTCTGGAAGGCCTCCAGTGCCCCGATCGACCGGGCCATGCTGGGCGCGGCGACCGGGAGTTCGTTCCAGGTCAGCTCGCGCTGGTGGCCGTGCCGCCAGCCCCGGGTGTGCACCGCGTCGGTGCGCGGGTTGTCGCTGTTGGGGGACTTGGCGTCGACGTTCTGCCCCCGGTCGTCGAAGGACTGGAGGGCGTAGGCGCCCCAGTCCTCGCCGCCGCCCCAGGAGAACAGTTGCAGCCAGGGCGTGGGGTTGTTGAGGTTCTGCATCACCACCGCCCCCTCGTTGCCGCCGATGTAGCTCGCGACCTTCTTCTTCGCGGGGTTGAAGAGCGCGAAGCGGTCGCGTACCCCGACCCGGATCCACTGGCAGTACGGGTTGGCGGCGTCGAACTGCTTCAGCCAGACGTTGTCGTCGTCGGCACTGGCACACAGCACGTGGTCGGACCAGGCACCGTTGGTGAGGTACATCGGCCCGGTCACCGACTGCGTCCACGGGCTGGCGGTGGTGGACGCGGCGGCGGCAGGGGCAGGGGCGGGGGCCGGAGCGGGGGCGGCGGAGGCGGAGGTGGCGGGCAGTCCGGCCAGGCAGAGCAGGGCCGTGCCGGCGGCGACGGCCGCGGCTCGCCGGCGCGTCCTACCGCGGCTCCGGACGCGATCCTCCGGGGTGCGGGCGCTGGTTGCGTTCATGGCGGCACCTTCCTGTGCTCGATGAGGGGGGATGGCCGCTTGACCGTGTACAGCTGACCATCGAGCGGGGTGGGGGCACCAGGAAGGACCACGGGACGGTTCACCGGAAGGACCACCGGAACAACCGCCGGAAGAAAGCGGGTTGACGGGGGCGCTACGGTGCCGGTTCCACCGCGACGTCGCTGAACACCACCCGGGCGTCCTCGGTGTACGCCCCGATGTTGCCGGACAGGTACGGGCGTTCCTGGTCCTCGAAGGACACCAGGCCTCGCCCGTCGACGCTCACCTCCATGCGCGCACCGCGCTGGGCCACCTTCACCTCGGACCACCTGCCGATCGGGAAGCGCTCGGAATCCGTCGCCAGGAAGCGCTGGCCGCCGGGGTAGGCGGGATCACGCTTGCCCAGCTCCCAGCCGTTCGGCTTGAGGATGACGTAGTAGAAGTGCTCCGGGTCGGAGTACGCCCACACCAGCCACGGCACCTCCCAGGGGTTGGGCTCGGGCGTGCGCAGCTGGGCGATCGTGCGCATGCGTGCCCGGAGGTCCATGTCCCGGTACTCCCGGGTGGAGACGATCAGTCCGGCGTGGGTCTCCGCCGCCTCCTGCGCCGGCTTGGGGGAGAGGGCCAGGCCGTTGGGGAGGCCGGTGTTCTCGCCGTGGCCGTTGAAGACCGACCGCCACGGGCCGTGGACCGAACCGTCGGTCCACGGCCGGGCCGGCTCCTCGTCCCCGTCGCCCCTGAGGGCGTTCACCGCGAAGGCGACCCCCACCACCGTGGCGGCCAGCAGTGCGAGGGTGAGGAGCCGGTGAACTCTCGTCATGCGGTCGAGTATGCCCCCGGACCCTTGGGGCGGGGGACGGCCAGCGGGCGCGGCGCGGGTGCCGCGGCGGCGTCCACGCCGAAGTCCTCGGCGAGTTGGGCCAGGATCCGGTCGGTGGCGTGCCCGTCACCGAAGGGGTTGCCGGCCTTCGCCATGCTCCGGTACGCCTCCTCGTCGTCCAGCAGCCGCATGGCGGCGTCCAGGATGACCTGCGGTTCCGTGCCGACCAGTTGGGCCGCGCCGGCTTCCACGGCCTCGGGCCGCTCGGTGGTGGTGCGCAGCACCAGGGCCGGCTTGCCGAGCGTGGGGGCCTCCTCCTGGATGCCGCCGGAGTCGGTCAGGACGAGGTCGCAGCCGGCCAGGGTGGCGGAGAAGTCCAGGTAGCCGAGCGGCTCGACGATCCGGATGCCCGGGTGGTCGGACAGCTCGGGCAGCAGGGCCTCGCGGACGGCGGGGCTCTTGTGGAGCGGCAGCACGATCTCGACGTCGCCGCGGTCGGCCAGCCGGCGCAGGGCCTTGCCCATGGCGCGCATCTTGTCGCCCTGGTTCTCGCGGCGGTGCAGGGTGACCAGGACGCGCCGCAGGTCGGTGCGGAAGTGGTCACGCCCGGCGCCCTGCCCGAGCACCCACAGCAGGTTGTCGATGACGGTGTTGCCGGTGACGAACACCTCGGCCGCCGGTACGCCTTCGGCGGTGAGGTGCCCGGCGGCGCGGGGTGTGGGTGCGAAGTGCCAGCGGGCGATGCGGCCGATGAGACGGCGGTTGAGCTCCTCGGGGAAGGGGTTGTCCAGCACTCCGGTGCGCAGCCCGGCCTCCACGTGCGCGACGGGGATGTGCTCGTAGAACGCGGCGAGGGCGCCGGTCAGCGCGGAGGTGGTGTCGCCCTGGACGATGACGAGGTCGGGGCGCTCGGCGTGCACGACCTCGCCCAGCCCCTCCACCAGCCGGGCCGTGAGCTTGGCGAGTTCCTGCCGCTCCCGCATCACGTCGAGCTCGAACTTGGCCTCGACCTGGAGGAGTTCGAGCATCTGCTGGAGCATTTCGCGGTGCTGGCCGGTGGTGACGACGAGCGGCTGGAAGTGCGGGGAGGCGGCCATGGCGCGGGCCACCGGCGCGAGCTTGATCGCTTCCGGCCGGGTGCCCAGGACGAGCATGGCCCGGACGGGGGTGGTGTTGGCGGGTGTGGTGCTGGCGTTCGGGGACATGGGTCTCCCTAGAGGGTGCTTGCCTGAGGTGTCGGTGCAGGTGCAGGTGCAGGTGCGCGTGGAACTGCGAGTACGCGTGGAGGCGCAGGTGCGCGTGGAGCTGCGGGTGTGCGTGGAGGAGCGGGCGCGTGCGTCAGGTGCGCGCGGTCTTCAGCCAGGTCCGTTTGCCGGTGAGCATCCGCCACAGGCCCCACCATCCGGCGGCGAACCAGATGTAGCCGTAGACGACGAAGACGTGCGAGAGCAGGACGGCCCGGACGAGTCCGAGCCCGCGCTCGCGCCGGGAGTAGACCCAGCCGTAGGCGTACGCCGCGGTGAAGGACAGCACGTACGGTCCGATGATCCACATCGGCGACATCAGCGGGCGGCCGGCCTCGACGGAGCCGATCACGACGCCGGCCGTGGCGACGACGAAGGAGAGCGGCAGCAGCGAGGTGAGCAGGATCAGCACGGGGCTGGACAGGTGGTACAGCAGGTCGATCGCGGCCTTCGTGGGCACCTCGCGCAGGATCAGCGGGACCAGCCCGGCCGACTGGAGGTGGCCCTGGAACCAGCGGGACCGCTGGCGCACCAGCCGGCGCACGTCGAGCACGGCCTGCTGGGAGACGGCGGCGGTGGTGCAGTGGTGGTTGGTCCAGCCGCGGGCGATCAGGCGCACCCCGAGGTCGAGGTCCTCGGTCAGGGAGTCGCTCCACGGCCCCTTCCCGTCCTCGCCGCTGAGGCTGTTGAGCGCGGAGAGGCGCATGAACTGGCCGTTGCCGCCCATGCCGACGCTGCCGAAGTAGTGGCGGGCGGACTGGAAGATGTCGCCGTAGATGACGAACTCCATGTCCTGGAGCCGGGCGAGCAGGCCCTGGTGACGGTTGTACATGCGCACGCCGACCTGGGTGGCACCGGTGCGCGGGTCGTCGAAGTAGGGGTCGACGGCCTGGACGACGTGCGGGTCGAGGCGGCCGTCGGCGTCCACCACGCAGACGACGACGTCGCCCGGGTCGCGGCCGTCGAGGATGCCGGACTCCCGCAGGTGGCGGATGCCGGCGTTGAGGGCGGCGCCCTTGCCCTTGCGGGCGTCGGGCAGCTGCCGCTGGAGGAGCTTGACCCGGTCGGGGTCGGCGGCGCGCGCGATGTCGGCGGTGCGGTCCTCGGACGCGTCGTCGATGACCAGCGCCATGAAGTTGCCGGCCGGCAGTGAGGTGATCCGGGCCAGGCTCTCGCCGAGGACCTTCTCCTCGTTCAGACAGGCGAGGAGGAAGACGTAGAGGCGCTCGGTACCCGGGCTGTGGTCGCGGCGGACCCGGCGTCGGGAGAGGACGAAGAGGGTGGAGTTGTAACTGCCCGCCAGCACGATGATGGCGATGCTCGACCAGAGGAGTACCTCCCCGATCACCGATGTTCACCTGAGTTTCGGAGAGCGAACCAGAATTTGGTCAGAAGAAGGACGACGGCGGTCGCGCAGTAGAGCAGGAATCCGGCCCCGGCGACTTCCTGCAGTTCCCTGGCAAAAGGTATTCCCGGCACGACTTCTGGGGCCGCCGTCAGACCGGCCAAGGGCAGCACTATCCCCAGAGCGGGTTTTCCGTACATGAGATCCCCCCGGATTTCGCGCACGCTCGTCGTTCCGAAGCGTGCGTTCGGAGGCTATCAGAGGACAAGCATGTTCATCACTTCATGTTGAGTTATGTTGAATCGGAATATGAAATTCCGAAGAACAGATCATCGTCCTGCCTGATCCGGCGGCCGGTGTGACCGGTGGGATTTCTGAGCCGTCGGCTCGGATCACAACACCCTTGGCGCAAAGGGGCATTGACACTCCGTCCGGCCCGGCGTGAGAATCAGCGAGCTGTCGGGGGCTTCGTCGTCATGCCTGCGCCCGTTATACCGGGCGCCTTTGGCGAGAATTGGCGGGGAACCGACAAAAAATCTCACATCAGGGGGGACAGCAATGGGCAATGCGCGAGGGAGAACACCGGTTTCCCGGATCTCGCTGATCCTGGTCGTGATCGCCGCCCTGCTGGGTGGCGTCGCACTTTCCACGGGCGCCGGCGCGGCGACGGCCAGGGGCGGGAAGCCGTCGCGTCCGTCCGACGGGCTCGGGGCCGTCGGCCCCGCCCCGCTCTCCGCGACCGGCCCCGAGGACCTGGCGGCCTGGGGCGCCGCGCGGCTGGCGAACGACCGCAAACGCCAGGCGCACCAGCTCACCGTCACCCCGGCCCGGGCTTCGGCCCCGGCCCCCAAGGCCGCCACCGAGGGGGCGTCCGTCCAGGCCCTGGACGTCGCGGCCGGCCCCTCGACCCTCGTCCTCTACGACACCACCGGCCCCTACGGCTACCTCGGCGAGCTCTACGCGATGGCGATCGCCAACCTCGCCGGCCACTTCGGCAGCGTCACCGCGAAGCCGGTGTCCGCGTACACGGCGGGCACGGTGGAGCAGTACTCCGCCACCGTCTACGTCGGCTCGACCTACTACGGCGGTCCCATCCCGGACGCCGTGCCGGCGGCGTTCTACCAGGACGCGATGACCACCGCAAAGCCGATCGACTGGATCGGCGACAACGTCTGGAACATGGCCAACGCCGTCGGCATCGAGAACTTTAAGCGGAAGTACGGCTGGGACCCGACCAACTCCTACTTCGAGACCAACGGCAGCGTGGGCAACATCAACCAGGTCAGCTACAAGAACCAGACGCTGACCCGGAAGATCCCCGCGGGCGCGGACGGCGGAGTGCTGCACCCCGCCCTCTCCGGGGCCGGCTACCCGCCGGTCACCCAGCTCGCGCAGGCCATCGACGGCACCACCGGGGCCACCAGCCCGTGGGCGATCCGCTCGGCGAACCTCACCTACGTGGGGGAGATCCCCTTCGCCTACGTCTCCGAGTCGGACCGGGTGATCGCCTTCGAGGACCTCCTCTTCGACGCCCTCGCCCCGGCGACCACCGAGCGCCACCGGGCCTTCGTGCGGCTGGAGGACATCAGCCCCGGCTCGGACCCGACCGAGCTGCGCACCATGGCCGACTACCTGGCCTCGCAGAACATCCCGTACGGGATCAACGTCATCCCCGTCTACACCGACCCCAAGGGCGTCTACAACAACGGGAAGCCCCAGACCATCACCCTGGCCCAGGCCCCGCAGGTCGTCGCCGCGCTCCAGTACATGCTCCAGCACGGCGCCGTCCTGATGAACCACGGCTACACGCACCAGTACAGCAACGTCAACAACCCCTACACCGGCGTCACCGGCGACGACTTCGAGTTCTTCCGCTCCCACATCGACAGCGCGAACAACGTCATCTACGACGGACCGCCCGCGGAGGACTCCACGGCCTGGGCGCAGTCCCGGGTGACCTCCGCCTTCGCCGCCTTCGCCGCCGCCGGCCTGCCCAAGCCCACGCTCTGGACGACCCCGCACTACGCCGCCTCCGCCGCGGACTACCGGGTCTTCGGCCAGAACTACACGGCCCGGCTGGAGCGCCCGCTCTACTTCGCCGGAACGCTGAGCGGCACAGCCGTGAACCCGAGCCGCTACATCGGCCAGTTCTTCCCGTACTCGGTCAAGGACGTCTACGGGACGACCGTGCTCCCGGAGAACATCGGCAACTACGAGCCGCTGCCCTCCAACAACCACCCGGCGCGGCTCCCGGCCGATCTGATCGCCTCGGCCAGGGCCAACCTGGCCGTCCGGGACGGTGTGGCGAGCTTCTTCTACCACCCGTACTACGACGTGGCCCCGTTGCGGCAGACGATCGACGGCATCAAGGCCCTCGGCTACACCTTCGTCGGCCCGATGGACCTCGCGAACTGAACGCCCTGACCAGCTGAGGAGTCTTCAGCAGTGCACCCGATGAAGAGGATGGCCGCGGCCTGGTCGGCGCTGGTCGTCCTCTTCGTCGGCGCCGGATGTTCCTCGTCCGGCGGCGACGAAGAGGACACCCCGCCCGGTCCGAGCCCCACGGTCAGCGGTCCGACCCACCGGCCCGACGACGGGGACGCTGGCGGGTTCCGGGGCATGACGCTCCCCTCCTGGAACACCGACGACTACGCCGGCCCGCAGGCCGCGACGTACCTGCGGCAGATCGCCGCCACCGGCGCCCGGTGGGTGACCTTCACCCCCACCTGGTACCAGGACCGCGTCACCGACTCGGCCATCCGCACCACCAAGGAGACCGCCGGCGACGACAGCCTGCGCTCCATCATCCGGCTCGCCCACGACGCGGGGCTCAAGACCATGATCAAGCCCCATGTCGACCTGACCAAGGGCGGCGACCGGGCCAAGATCAGGCCCGCGGACCGGGACGCCTGGTTCGCGGCCTACCAGGGCTTCATCACCCACTACGCCCAACTCGCCGCCGACAACGGCGTCGAGCAGCTCTCGGTCGGCACCGAACTCGCCGGCACCTCGCAGGACGGCGAGCACTGGAGCAAGGTCATCGCGGCCGTCCGGGAGCGCTACCGGGGGACGCTGACGTACGCCGCCAACTACGACGAGTACCAGAACATCCCCTTCTGGCAGGACCTCGACGTCATCGGCATCGACGCGTACTGGCCGCTGACCGAGGAGGCGACGACCGACCCGGCGCGGCTGCGGCAGGCCTGGCAGCCCATCGCCGACGAGCTCGCCGCCTTCGCCGAGCGCCGGCAGCGGAAGATCCTCTTCACCGAGGCCGGCTACGTCAGCCAGCGCGGCACGACCACCGCCCCGTACTCCTGGACCGTCAGCAAGAGCGACGGCGACGCCGAACAGGCCGCCGCCTACGAGGCGTTGCTCGCCTCCTTCGACGACAAGTCGTGGTGGGCGGGCGTCTGCTGGTGGATGTGGGACGACTGGCCCGGCAGTGGCGAGACGGCGAAGGACCTCGCGTACACGCCGCACGGGAAGCCGGCGGAGGACGTGCTGCGGAAGTGGTGGGCGCACGGCACCTGAGAGTGACCTGAAGTGTCCCGCGCAGGCGTGCAACATTTCATCCCGCTCGCGGCATCGACGTTGGTATGGAATCGAACCACTCTCCGATCCGGCATCCGTCCGACAGCGCCGAGCCCCGCCCGTCCCGCACGTCACCGCTCCGGCTGGCCCGGCACGGGGTGACCTTCCTGGGCGTGAGCGTGGTGTCCGGTGCGCTGCTCGCCGGGGTCGCCCTGCCGGCCGCCGGGGCGATCGGGCTGACCGCGAAGGACGCGGCGGAGAGCTTCGACAACATCCCGGACGACTTCAGGACGCCGCCGCTCACCCAGGCCACCCAGATCTTCGACGCCAAGGGCGGCCTGATCGCCAAGGTCTACGAGCGCGACCGCACCGTCCTCACCGCCGACCAGATGTCGCCGTACATGCGGCACGCCCAGGTCGACATCGAGGACGCCCGCTTCTACGAGCACGGCGCCGTCGACCTCAAGGGCGTGCTCCGGGCGATCAGCAAGAACGCCGAGAGCGGCACCGCCGCGCAGGGCGCCTCCACACTGACCCAGCAGTACGTGAAGAACGTCAACGTCGAGAAGGCGGGCGACGATCCGGGCGCGGTGCGCGACGCGCAGCGCAAGACCCTGGGCCGCAAGATCCAGGAGCTCAAGGTCGCCATCAAGCTGGAGGAGGAGCTGACGAAGGAGCAGATCCTCACCAACTACCTCAACATCACCTTCTACGGGAACGGCGCCTACGGAGTGGAGGCCGCCTCCCAGCGGTACTTCGGCAAGAGCAACAAGGACCTCACCATCGCCGAAGCCGCCACCCTGGCCGGGCTGGTGCAGAACCCGTCGCAGTACGACCCGAAGCTGCACCCGCAGGCCGCGCAGAACCGCCGCGACGTGGTGATCGACAAGATGCTCGAGGCCGGGCACATCACCGCCGACCAGGCCAGGGAGGCGAAGGCCGCCCCGCTGGGCCTGAAGTTCCGGGAGCCGCAGAACGGTTGCATCACCGCCAAGGCCGGGATGGGCTTCTTCTGCGACTACGTGCGGCACGTGGTCAAGCAGGACCCGGTGTTCGGCAAGAGCGCCGCCGAGCGGAAGAAGTTCTGGGACCAGGGCGGGCTGAACATCCGCACCACGCTGGACCCGGACAAGCAGGCCGCCGCCCAGACCGCGGTGAGCGACAACGTGCGGGTCACCGACACCGTTTCGGCCGCCGCCACCATGGTCGAGCCGGGCACCGGCAGGATCCTGGCGATGGCCCAGACCCGCCCGTACGGCCTGGACACGCACAGGAACCAGACCGTGGTCAACCTCAACGTCGACGCGGCGATGGGCGGCGGCAACGGCTTCCAGCCCGGCTCCACCTTCAAGCCGATCGTGGCGGCCGCGGCACTGGAGGCGGGCCTGCCGGCGATCAAGGAGTACGACTCCCCGAACAAGCTGGACTACCCGACCATGAAGACCTGCGACGGGACGTGGCGGAACGAGGCCCGGCCCAAGACGGTGGTGCCCAACGAATCCCCGAACGAGAAGGGCCCCTACCAGCTGAAGGCCGCGATGGCGCTGTCGGTCAACACCTACTTCGTGCAGATGGAGCAGGAGATCGGCCTCTGCGCGGTCAAGCAGATGGCCAACAAGCTCGGCATCGCCACCAAGGCCAGCGGTAAGCCGCTGGAGGAGGTCCCCGCGATGGCCCTGGGCGTCGAGGAGATGAGCCCGCTGACCATGGCCGGCGTCTACGCGACCTTCGCCGCCGGGGGCACGCACTGCACCCCGGTCGCCATCAGCAGCATCACCACCGTGGACGGCAAGGACGTCCCCGCCCCGGCGGGCCACTGCGAGCAGGCCTTCTCCGGGACGACGGCGGAGGCGATGAACACCATCCTGAACGGCGTCACCGAGAACAACGGCACCGGCGCGGCGCTCCACCTGGACGACGACCGGCAGATCGCCGGCAAGACCGGTACCTCGGACCACAAGAAGGCGGCCTGGTTCAGCGGCTACACCCCGCAACTCGCCACCGCCGTCTGGCTCGGCGGCCCCGACGGCGGCGTCGAGATGCGCGACATCACCATCAACGGGCAGCACCACACCGAGGTGTTCGGCGCCACCGGCCCCGGGCCGATCTGGCGGGACGCCATGAACCGGGCCCTGCGCGGCACGGCCGAGAAGTCCCTGCCGATGGCCGACATCCCCGACCCGGCGCCCAAGCCCGACCCGAGCCCCACCGGGACGGGTACGGGCTCGCCGACCACCAAACCGACCACCGCCCCGACCAGCACCGGGACCGCGCCGCGGCGCTGACGGCGGCGATCCGGCCGGGCGTCCTGAGCGACGTCCGGCCGAGATCGGGGTCAAGGTCGGCCGGGGGCCGGTCGGGGGCCTAGGGGTTGGTGTCGGCCTTGCGGGCGTGCAGCACGGTGGCTTCCAGGGGCAGCGGCCCGAGGCTCACGAGTGCCAGTCCGGCGTCGGCGAGCAGCCGGGCGTAGTGGTCGGTGCGGCGTTCGCGGCCGCCGACGTTGCACCGCATGTGGAGGTCCCAGGCGGTGGCCAGCGAGGCCGAGTCGTCGGCGGGCAGGACGCGTTCGACGATGAGCAGCTCGGCGTGGGCGGGCATCGCGCGGGCGCAGTGGCGGAGGATCTCCCGGCAGCGGTCGTCGTCCCAGTCGTGCAGGATCCGGGACAGGATGTAGACGTCCCCGCCCGGCGGGACGTCGGCGAAGTCGCCCGCCAGGTAGCGGCAGCGCTCGCCGTGGCCGGCGGCGCCGAGGGAGCGGCGGGCGGCCTCGACGGCGTGCGGGCGCTCCAGCAGGACGCCGTTCAGCCCCGGGTGCGCGGAGAGGATGCGGCCGAGCAGTTCCCCGTTCCCGCCCGCGACGTCGACGACGGTCCTGGGGCCGGGCGCCGCACCCGCGGCGGTGAGGACCGGGTGCGCGGGGAGCGGCTCGAACATCCGGGAGGCGGCGGCCATGGACCGGTCGAACAGCTCCGCGAGTTCGGGGTCGCGGGCGAAGTGGTCGAAGTGGTTCTCGCCGAAGAGGCGGTCGAAGGCGACCTCCCCGGTCCGCACGGTGTGTCCGAGGCCCGCGAAGGACTGGTAGAACGGCCCGCCGTACAGGAGCGCGAGCGGGCGCATCGACCCAGGGGTGTCCGCCCGCAGCAGCGCGCCGAGCGCGGTGAGCCGGAAGCCGCGCCGGTCGGTCGCCACCACGCCGAGCATCGCGAGGTAGCGCAGCAGCGTCGTCAGGGTCTCGGGGTCGGCGCCGACGGTTCGCGCCAGTGCCTCGGCGCCGACGCCCGTCTCCGTGTCCATCGCGTCGGCGGCCCGCAGCTCGGCGAAGACGGCCAGCGCCTGGGTGGTCCACGCCCCGGTCAGTAGGCGAAGGAGCGTTTCAGCAGGCTGTCGCGCCCGGTGCTCGTCCAGGTGGGCGGCCAGGAGGTCCCGGTGGTCGCCGGGCACGTAGAGCTCCACCCGCCGGTAGCCGGCCTTCGCGTCGCCGGGCGCGGTGAAGTAGAACACCGTGCCGTCCTCGTGCGGGTTGTAGCCGCCGCCCTCGGCCACCGCGCCGTGCCGGGCCAGGATCGCGCACATGCCGCGCAGGACCAGCGGATCCGGGTGCTCGACCTCGAAGGCGAGGTGCGCCTCGTGGTCCCGGGCCCGTTCCTGCTCGGCGATCCCGGTCAGCTCCGAGCCCGGTGGCACGGTCAGCGTGAACACCTCGACCGTCCGGCTGCTGCCGTCCGGGCCGACCACCCGGGGGCGGACGATGCGGACGTCGAGCTCCGCCGCGTCGCGCCCGTGCCGCGAGGCCAGGCGCTGCCGGACGACCACGCTGGGCTGCGTCGGCGCCTCGGCGGTCAGCCCGCAGTCGGCCAGGACGGTGCGCAGGTCCTCCGGGGCCGACGGGAAGATCAGGAGCGCGGCGTGCGAGAAGTGGCAGCGGTCGACGAGTGCCCGCAGTTCCAGGCCGTCCAGGCCCGGGAGCAGCAGCGGCAGCAGGCTGGCGGCGTCCTGCTGCCGGACGAAGTCGACCGTCTCGCGCAGCCGGGCCGTGTCACTGGGCGTCGGCGGCATTGGCAGTGTCGTGGGCATCGCGGGCATCCTCATCTCGGTACGGGGGTCGCGGGCCGTTGTCACAGGCCCACGTAGTGCTCGGCGAACCAGTCCTGCCAGCTGCGGGAGGCGCGCAGCGAGGCGAGGCGGGAACGGCGCAGGGAGTCGTGGAACGCCGACCCGCCGGCCGGGCCGGGTGCGGCGTGCAGCAGCTGGACCATCCACTGCGAGAAGTCCTGCGCGCGCCAGATGTGCGCCAGGCACTGCGCCGAGTAGCGGGCGAGCCCTTCGGCGTCGCCGTGGCGGAGGTCGTCGATCAGGGCGCGGGCCAGGAGCTCGGCCTCCAGCACGGCGAGGTTCGCCCCCTTGGCCGCGGCCGGGCTGATCAGGGCGGCGGCGTCGCCCGCGAGGAACAGGGCGCCGTGGCGCAGGGGTTCGAGCACGTCGGACTCCAGGTCCACCACGGCGCGGTGGACGATCCGCCCCTGCCGCAGCGGGCCGTACTCCCGGGCGCGCAGCCGCAGCGCCAGTTCGTCCCAGATCCGGTCCTCGGACCACGTGTCGGGCGAGCTGCCGCGCTCGCACTGGAGGTAGTAGCGGGTGACCTCGGGGGTCCGGGCCATGTGTCCGGCGAAACCCCGGTCGTGCACCGCGTAGCCCACCGCGTCCAGACTCGGCGGCGCCTCGGCGAGCAGGCCGAGCCAGGAGACGCCGTGGTCGTGGTGGTGACGGCGGACGGTGCTGGGCGGGAGCGAGCGCCGTGCCGCGCCGTGCCGGCCGTCGCAGCCGGCCACGTACCCGGCCCGCCAGCTGCCGGGGCGGCCATCGGCCTCGCGCACGGTGACGGACGGCCGCGGGCCGTCCGCTCCGTGCACGGCCAGCGCCTCCGTCCCGAACCGCACCCGGCCGCCGGCGTCCAGGTACTGCGCCAGCAGGTCGGTCACCAGTGCGTGCTGCGGGTAGACGGTGTGCCGCTCGCCGCGGCCCAGCGCGCCGTAGTCCAGCCGGAAGCGGCCGTCCTCGCTGCGGAACTCGCAGACGCCGTGCTCCCGGCCGTGCCGGTGCAGCCTCTCGGCGAGGCCGTGCCGGTCCAGGATCCGCACGGTGTTCGCCGCGAGGAAGCCGGCCCGGGAGCGGGTCTGGACCTGTGTCCGGGTGGCGCGCTCCAGGACGACGCAGTCGACCCCGGCCGCGTGCAGCAGGTTCCCGAGCACCAGCCCGGCGGGCCCGGCGCCGAGGATGACCACGTCGGCTGTTTCAGGTGCTGCGGGGACGCTCTGACGGTCTGTCACGAAAATGGAGCATAGGCATGGATAGATACATCGAAGGGACGGATTCACCCGAACGGGTGCAGTAGCCGCAGGGATCACCCGCCGGCGCGGCCGACGCGGCCGACGGGGCCGGTGGTGGCGCGGCGGAATGCATCCCGCTCGGGGGGCGTTGCCGACGAGCAGGGATACCCCGGGGGGTACTCTAGGAGAGTCGGGTCCGTGCGTCGATCCGGGCCCGCCCGCAGCGGGCCCTTCTTTTGGCCCTCGGATATACCCCCACCCGTATTTTTCGGCCCGTCGGGCCGCCCCAGGAACGGAGCAGCACGTGAAGCACCCGGACACCGCCCTCGCCCAGCCGTCCACCGCACCGCCGCCGGAACCCCCGGGACGTCCGGGGGTGCTGGGGCGGCTCGGGGTCTGGTCGGTCCGACACGTCAAGGCGGTGCTCGCCGGCTGGCTGCTGGTCGTGATCGGGCTCGGCGCCTTCGCCCCGCAGGTCACCAGCGCGCTGTCCGGAGCCGGCTGGCAGGCCAACGGCTCCGAATCGGTCAAGGTCAGGCAGCTCGCCGAGGAGCACTTCGCGGGCAACGCCTCCTCCGCCCTGCAGATCGTCGTCGCCGCCGACCGGCCGGTGTCCGACCCCGCCGTTCAGCAGGTCGTCACCAAGGCGGGCGAGCTCGCCGCCGCCGACCCGCGGGTGTCCACCGTCATCCCGCCCCAGCCCGGCGCCACCATCAGCCAGGACGGCCGCACCGCCGTCCTGCTCGCCGGAGCCAAGGCCTCGCCCGACGACATGGTCCGCGCCGCCGACGACCTCAAGGGCCCGCTCAACGCCCTCTCCGGAAACGGGATCAGCGTCCACGCCACCGGGGCCTCCGTGCTGTGGAGCGACTTCAACAAGGCCAACCACGACGCCATGATGAAGTCCGAGATCATGTCCTGGCCGGTCACCCTGGCCATCCTGGTGCTCGCCTTCGGCTCGCTCGTCGCCGCCGGCCTGCCGCTGCTGCTCACCATGGCCGGGCTGGCGGCCTCCGCCGGATCCCTCGTCCTGCTCAGCCACCTGTTCCCGGTCTCCATCTGGGCGATGAACTTCGCGATGATGTTCGCCCTCGCGCTCGGCATCGACTACGCGCTCTTCCTGGTGGTCCGCTTCCGCAGCGCACGGACCGGGCGCCGACTCGGCAACGTCCGGGCGGTGGCCGAGACCATGGACACCGCGGGGAAGGCGGTGCTGCTGTCCGGTGCGACGGTGCTGGTCAGCCTGTCGGCCGTGATGCTGGTGCCGTCCCCGGCGTTCCGGTCGATGGCCGGCGGCATCATGCTCGCCGTCCTGTTCGTCCTCGCCGCGACCCTCACTCTGCTGCCCGCCGTCCTCGGCCGACTCGGCCACCGCGTCGACGCCCTCGCCCTGCCGTGGGTGAAGACCGGTGAGCACCACTCGCCGCGCTTCGCCGCCTGGGGCGAACACCTCTGGAAGCACCCGCTGCGCTACGGCGCCCTCGCGCTCGTCGCCCTGCTCGCCCTCGCCGCACCGGTGATCGGGCTGCGCACCGCGATGCCGTCCATCAGCGTCATCCCCGCCGACGCCAGCGCCAGGGCCGGGTACGCCGCCGTCCAGCAGGCCTTCGGGCCCGGGGCCCCCGGCACCCTCCAGGTCCTCGCCCCGAGCGGTCAGGCGGCCGAGACGGCCGCCCGGATCGCCGCCACGCCCGGCATCGCCGGCGTGCTGCCCGCCCAGGGCGCCGCCGACGGCTCCGGCTGGACGATGATCCAGGCCGTGCCTACCGTCGACCCGTCCAGCCCCGGGCTGGCCGCCACCGTGCACACCCTACGGGCCGACCTCCCGCCGGACGCGCTGGTGGGCGGTGCCGCCGTCGAGAACCTCGACCTCCAGCACCTGCTCACCGAGAAGACCCCGCTGGTCATCGGCGTCGTCATGGTGCTCGGGTTCGTCCTGCTGCTGACCGCCCTGCGTGCCCCGCTGATCTCGGCCCTCGGCACCGCGGCGAGCCTGCTCTCCACCGGCGCCGCCTTCGGCGTCGCCCGGCTGGTCTTCCAGGACGGCCACGGCGCCGGGCTGCTCGGCTTCACCCCGCAGGGGTTCCTGGACGGCTGGGCGCCGGTGTTCTTCTTCGCCATGATCTTCGCCATCGCGATGGACTACACCGTCTTCCTGCTCGCCTCCGCCAAGGAGCACTACGAACGCGGCGGGGACCCCAGGGCGGCCATGGTCGGCGCCCTGGCCCACTCCGGCCGGGTGATCTTCGCGGCGGCCGGGGTGATGGTCGCGGTGTTCTTCACCTTCGCCCTCTCCGGGCCGCTGCCGCCCAAGGAGATGGGCATCGTCCTCGGCGTGGCCGTGCTGCTCGACGCGGCGCTGGTCCGGCTGGTCCTCCTGCCGGTCCTGCTGCGGCTGACCGGCCGGGCGGCCTGGCACACCCCGGCCTGGCTGGACCGGGTGCTGCCGAAGATCTCCTTCTCGCACGGCTGATCCGCCGGGCTGCCGGTGTCGGGGCCGGGTCGGTGCGGTTTCGCCGAGCTGCCGGTGCCGAGGGTCCGTGCGGATTGGCCGAGCCGCCGGTGTCGGGGCCGCGTTCGTGCGGTGCCGTCACCGGCGGCTCCGGCCGTTCTCCGTGGCGGCCTGGTGCCAGTCGGCCGGGCCGCTCGGGGGGAGGTGGCGGGGCAGGCCGGCGGTCCACCGTTTGGTGCCGTCGGGGAGGACGGCGAGGGCCTCGACACCGGCGCGCCGGGCGACCCAGGAGAGGGCGCGGTCCGGGCCCATCGCGAAGGCGGCGGTGGTCCAGGCGTCGACGCGGGCGAGGCCCGTGCCCGGTGCGCCGACCAGGGTCAGCGAGGCCAGACCGGTCGCCGGGCGGCCGGTGTGCGGGTCCAGGATGTGCGCCCCGCGTTCGGCGGTGCCGGAGGTGGCCACCGCGAGGCCGTCGCCGCCCAGGACGGCGGCCAGCCGCCCGGGTTCGCGCGGGTGGGCGACGCCGATCCGCCACGGGCCACCGGCGGTCTGCACGTCGCCGCCGCCGCTGACGCAGTACTGCCGGGAGCCGGCGGCGTGGAGCGTCCGGGCCGCCTCCTCGACCGCCCAGCCCTTGACCCAGCCGGCGGGATCGAGCCGGCCGCCGGGCCGCTCGGTGAAGTAGCCGTCGGTCTCCGCGGCGACGGCGCGGCAGGCCGCCAGCACCTCCCGGACCTCCGGGGCGCAGGCGTCGAGGGCGAGTTCGCCGCGGTCGAGGCGGCTGATCTCGCTGTCCGCCCGGTAGGTGGAGAAGACCGCGTCGAGGTGGTGCAGCCGGTCGGTGACCCGCCGGACCACCGCGGGGGTGCCCGGGCCGGGGTCGCGGACGACGATCGAGAACACGGTGCCCATGACGGGTTCGGCGTGGCGCAGCACGGCGACTCAGCGCGCGGCCTGGTCGAGGGCGCTCTGCAGGGAGCGGATGTAGCCCTCGCTGGTGTACGTCGCACCGCTGACCACGTCGATCGCGGCGCTCTGGGCGGCTATCGCCTCCTGGTTGAGCAGCGGGAGGGCGGAGCCGTTGATCTCCCGGTCCCGGCGGTCCCCGGTCGGGTACCGGAGCACGTCGACGGTGGTGATCCGGCTGCCGGAGAGGGTGACCTGGACCTGCACCGGCCCGTAGCGGGTGTTCACCGCGGTACCGGCGACCTTCCGGGTGGCGCCGGCCGAGCCGACTGAGCCGGTCGAGCCGGCTGAGCCGGTCGCGGCCGAGGACGGCGCGGCGGCGCCTGGCGACCCCGCACCGCCGCCCGAGCCGACCACCGCGGTCGGGCCCGCGTCCTGGTGCGGCTTCAGGGACAGCAGCAGGATGACTCCGGCCGTGGTGGCGGTGCAGCTGACGATGGCTCGGCGCACGGGAGGCGCTCCTCTGGCTCAGAAGGTGAAGGACTCGCGGTGGATGAGGCCGGGCCGGACGCCGGCGGCCCGCAGCGAGCGGACGGCCTCCTCGGTCAGGTCCGGCGGGCCGCACAGGTAGACCTCGTGGTCGGCCAGGTCGGGGACGAGCCGGGCGAGCGCGGTGCCGAGGTCGCCGACCCGGGCGCGCGGGCCGGTCAGCTCGTGGACCCGGCCGCCGCGCCGCCGGGCGACCTCCGCCAGCTCCGTGCGGAACAGCAGGTCCTCCGGCCGGCGGGCCCGCTGTACCAGGGTCAGCTCGCCGGGCAGCGTCTCGAACAGTGCCCGCAGCGGGGTGATCCCGACGCCCGCGCCCAGCAGCAGGACCCGCCGCCGCCGGTGCACCCGGGCCGTGAACGCGCCGTACGGGCCCTCGGCGCGGACGGCGGTGCCGGGGCGCAGCGCGGCGACCGCGGCGCTGTGGCCGCCGAGGTCCTTGACGGTGAAGCGGAGGAAGTCCGGGTGCGGGGGCGCGGACAGCGAGTACGGGTTGGCGGCCCAGCGCAGGCCGGGCGCCTGGAACTGGAGCCGGAAGAACTGGCCCGGCTCGGCGCGGAGTTCGTCCAGCCGCCGGCCGGTCAGGAAGAGCGACACCACGCCGGGGCCCTCGGGCCGGACCTCGGCCACCCGGAGCCGGTGGCGCCGGTCGCGCAGCCACGGCCGGGCCAGCCGGTACCAGCCGAGCAGGGCGGCGGTGCCCAGGTAGAGGGCGGACCAGGCGGCCCGGCCGGGCCCGTCGCCGAGGTCGGCGCCGGTGGCCAGCTGGTGCCCGAAGGCGAGCGCCACCGCCAGGTAGCCGGCCAGGTGCAGGTAGTACCAGGTCTCGTAGGACAGCCGGCGGCGGGCGGCCCGGGCGGAGACCGCCCCGGTGCCGAGCAGCAGCAGGGTGCCGGCGGTCGCCTTGAGCATCTCGGGGAAGTGGAACACGATCTCCGTGCCCTCGCCGAGGAGGCCGCGGCCGTCGGTCAGGGCGTATCCCCAGACCACGGTCAGCACGTGGGCGGCCACCGCGGCCACCAGCCACCGGCCGCCGAAGGCGTGCCAGCGGGCCAGCCGGTCGGCGCCGACCAGCCGCTCCAGCGGTGGCAGCCGGGCCATCAGCAGGAGCAGCACCGGGGCCGCGTAGCCGGCGAGCAGGCCGGTGATCCGGCCGGCGCCGGTGAGCCAGCCGGCCGCTCCGACGACCGCGTCGGTGTTCCGCCACCAGAGCGCGAGCACGCCGAGCGCGCCCGCGGCGATCGCCGCGAGGACGAGGGCGGGCGCGACGACGGCGACGGCGACGGCGGGGGCGGCGCCGACCGGTCGGCGCGGGGCCGCCCGGTGGTCCGGGCCCGGGGACCAGGGTGGGGCGAGACCGGCCATCGGGATCCTCCTTCCTGCCGGCGACGGTGGCCGCCGGGGCGATCACGATGACACCGCAAGCTCTCAGTTGCCTGAGAGACCCGGACCGGCGAACCCGCCGCTGCGGGCGGAATCGTGCAGCTCAGGGGCGGTTGCGGCCGGATTTGCGGCCCTTCAGGTCTCATCGCTTTCTCACCGTCGCGGGACCGGTGCCCGGTCGCGTTGTCAGTGCCGGGGTCTATGGTCTGCGGCATGGCGACAGTGACCTTCGTCGACGAGACGACATCGGGGCTGCGGCGGGAGGCCTGGGGGCTTGCCGTCGAGGAGCAGCGGTTGACGCTGCGCGAGCTGATCCGGCGCCGGGTGCTCCGGGAGGCGGCCGAGTACGACGCCCGCCGCCCCGGGGTGTTCCACGGTCTGGTGCAGCCGGTCGAGGCCGAGTCGGCCCTGAACGGGTACCGGCAGCGGGCCGCCGACCGTCGGGTCGACCCCGAGCGGCAGTTCCTGAGTGCGGTCGAGGCGTTCGGCCGCAACGGCTTCCTGGTGCTGGTCGGTGACCGGCAGATCGAGGAGCTGGACGTCGAGGTCGACGTGAGCGCCGACACCGAAGTGTGCTTCCTGAAACTCGTTCCGCTGGTGGGTGGCTGATGACGACAACGACGACGAATGATCTGCTGGACCCGGCCGTGCAGGGGCTGTTCGACGCGCTCGACTCGGGGACGTGGCTGGAGACGGTCGCGGCGTGGCTGGCGGAGGTCGACGCCGCGGTCGGGGGCGACTGGTCCACCGAGCGCGTGGTGCCCGCCAGGGAGCGGGTGCTGGGGCTGCCCCGGAACAGCCGGGCCGAGATGGTGGCGAGCCTGGTGCGCGGGGTGCTCTCGCGCTGGCGGCCCGGGCTGGAGATCGAGCGCTTCAGCAAGGAGCGCGCCGAGCTGGTCCGGCTGGCCTCGGCGCTCTCCCGGGGCTTCCCGGACGAGCCGGCGCGCGAGCTCCGGGCGGACTGGCTCCACCTGTTCGGGCGTCAGTGGTACCTCTCCGAGAGCGGACAGGCCGAGCAGCTGATCCGGGCCGAGCTCGCCGCGGGCCGCCCGGTCGACGGCGCCGTGGTCGCCACCGTCCGGCGCACCGCCCTGATCACCTGGCACGACAACCAGGAGATCATCGACCTCGCGGCCGAACTGCCCGCGCCGCTGCTCAGCCCCGGTGAGGCCTGGGCCGACCAGGTCCTGGCCGACCTCGCCGAGCTGGACCAGCCGGGCGACTCCGGTGACTCAGGTGACTCCGGGGTCACCGCCGGGCCGTGGACGGACCTGGTCCGGCACGCCTTCGAGGTCAAGTCGGCCAAGCCGACCGCCCGGTGGGAGCGCACCGGGCGGGCCCTGCTGGCGGCGGTCGGCCCCGAGCAGGCCCGCGAGCGGATCACCGGGTGGCTGTCGCTGGCCGGCCGCCCGCGCACCCTCGACCTGGTCGCGGAGCCGCACGGGGAGGGCGTCAACCAGCTCGACCCGTACAACCTGGAGGCGCTGCGCGGGCTCGGCTTCCTGCTGGTGCTGACCCCGGCCCACGCCGACAGCGCCCGCGCTCTGGCCGGGCTGGTCGAGGCCGCGCTGCGCAAGGCACCGGGTGTCGGCCCCCGCGCACCGAAGGTCGCCAACGCCGCGGTGCGCGCCCTGGCCGCCCTGGACGGCGAGGACGGTCTCGCCCAACTCGCCCGGCTCACCACCAGGGTGACGTACAAGGGCACCGCCAAGGAGCTGGACAAGGCGCTCCGGGAGAAGGCCACCGCCCTCGGCCTCAGCCGGGCCGAGATCGAGGAACTCGCCGTCCCCTGCTACGGGCTGACCGAGCCGGGCCGGCGCGTCGAGCGGTTCGGCGACGCCCGGGTGGAGCTGCTGGTGGAGGGCTCCCGGGTGCACGAGACCTGGTACAACGAGACCGGCCGCGCCGTGAAGGCCGCACCCGCCTCGGTGCGCCGCGAACACGCCGAGGAGCTCAAGGAGTTCAAGGCCTCGGTCAAGGACCTCCAGCGGATGCTGGTCGCGCAGTCCGAGCGGCTGGACCGGCAGTTCCTGGCACGGCGCAGCTGGCGGTACGAGGCCTGGCGGCAGCGCTTCCTGGACCATCCGCTGGTCGGCACCTTGGCCCGCCGGCTGATCTGGACCGTGGAGGGTACGGCCTGCGCCTGGCTGGACGGCGCCCTGCGCACGGTGACCGGTGAGGAACCGGCGCCCGCCGGGGACGGCCTGGTCGAGCTGTGGCACCCCGTCGGATGCCCGACCGAGACCGTGCTCGCCTGGCGCACCCTGCTGGAGGACCACGGGGTCGTCCAGCCCTTCAAGCAGGCCCACCGGGAGGTGTACCTGCTCACCGCGGCCGAGGAAAGCACCCGGGTGTACTCCAACCGCTTCGCCGCGCACGTGCTGCGCCAGCACCGCTTCCACGCCCTGGCCGCCGCCCGGGGCTGGCACGGCAGGCTGCAGATCGCCGTGGACAACTCCTTCCCCGCCCCGGCGCGGCTGCTGCCCGAGTGGGGTCTGCGCGCCGAGTACTGGGTGAACGGCATGGACGCGGACTGGGGGGAGACGTTCACCCACCTGGGCACCGACCAGGTGCGGTTCTACCCGATCGCCTCGCCGGAGAACCTCACCCAGGCGGGCGGCGGCCAGTACGGCCCGGTCCGGGTGCCCGGTGTGCAGCCCGGCGAGCCGGTGCCGCTCACCGAGGTGCCGCCGCTGGTCCTCAGCGAAGTCCTGCGCGACGTCGACCTCTTCGTGGGCGTGGCCAGCGTCGGCAACGACCCGACCTGGTCGGACGGCGGGCCGGAGGGGCGGTACCGGGACTACTGGCAGTCGTACGGCTTCGGCGAGCTGTCGCAGAGCGCGGGCGAGCGCGGCGAGCTGCTCGCCCGGCTGCTGCCCCGGACGGTGGTCGGGGACCGCTGCACGGTGACCGGCCGCTTCCTGGAGGTCCGCGGCGACCTGCGCACGTACCGGATCCACCTGGGATCGGGCAACGTCCTGATGACGCCCGACGACACCTACCTGTGCATCGTGCCCGGCTCCGACCACCCGACCGACGGGCAGGCGTACCTGCCGTTCGAGGGCGACTGGATGCTGTCGGTCATCCTCAGCAAGGCGCTGCTGCTGGCCCGCGACACCGCGATCACCGACCCGACCATCACCGGCCAACTGGCCCGACGCTGACCGGGGGGCGATGTCGAAGGAGGCGTCCGCGAACGGGAGCGCGGTCATGTCGGCGGTGTGCACCTCCAGGTGCACCACCAGCCGGAGTCGTGCGGGGTGTGGCTCGAAGTCTCGGACATGACCGCAGTGTGGTGGACGCGGTCGGCGGGTGGCTTGGAGGAATGTTCCCCGCGCGGTCCGGGGCCGACTGCTCCGGCCTGGTGTCGCGTCAGGCTTCGGACAGGTAGGCGGGGGCGGCCCAGGCGATGTCGTCGACCGCGAGCCAGGGGGCGGCTGCGACGGCGGTGGGTGTCACCCCGGTGAAGGCCACGACGTCCCGGTGCAGGTGGGACTGGTCGGCGTAGCCGATCTCGGCCGCCACCAGGGCGGCGCTGTGTCCCGCGGCGAGCCGGTGGGCCGCGTGGTCGAAGCGGACGAGCTGGGCCGCGCGCTTGGGGGTGAGGCCCAGCTGGGAGCGGAACCGGGACCAGAGCCGCTTGCGGCTCCAGCCGACCTCGGTGGCCAGCTGCTCGACCCGGACCCCGCCCCGGTGCGCCAGCATCCGCCCCCAGACGAAGGCGACTTCCGGGTCGACCGGCCGGCCCGCCTCGTGCCGTCGGCCGAGCGCGGCCTCCGCGATCGCGAACCGTTCCTGCCACGACCCGGCGGCGTGCAACCGCTCGCGGGTCCGCCCGGCCTCGCGGCCCCAGAGGTCGTCGAGGGACACCAGCGCCCCGCCCGACTCCGTGCAGCCCGCCAGCACGGTGTGGGCGACCAGCGGCGACAGCCGCAGTTGCAGGCACTCGATGTCCTGGCCGCGCCCGTGCACGCAGCCGGCCGCGAGCCCGACGACGACGGTGCCGCCCAGCCGGCGACCGGTGCTGTCGTCGACGGTGAGCAGCCCGTCGCTCAGGTTGACGGCCACCGTGACCGCCGGGTACGGGACCACGTCCAGGTCGACGGGGCCGGTGGTCCGGGCGCTGAACGCGGCCATGCTGACCCCGGGCAGCCGGCTGGGCCGCGCAGGGGTGGCGATGTCCCACAACTCAGAAGCGGTGTGGGCGGATTGGGCGGTCGGCATGCTCGTCAGGCTACGCGACATTCGTCCAAGCCACGACGGCGCGGCCGCGACCACACTGACGGCCACGGAAAGCCCGCTGGGCCCCCTGGACCCGGGGCCCGGACCCCTGGACCAGAAAGGACCGCTCGTGCAGCACTCGCCGATCGACCCGTTCACGCCGGCCGTCGAACTCGCCGCGGCCATCCGCCGGAAGGAGGTGAGCCCGGTTGAGGTGGTCGACCGCTACCTCCAGCGGATCGACGAACTCGACCCCGGGCTGAACGCCTTCTGCCACCTGCCCGACGACGAGGTCCGCAAGGCCGCGGCCGTCGCCGCCGACGCGGTGGTGCGGGCGTCGTC
This sequence comes from Kitasatospora sp. NPDC097643, assembly GCF_040302625.1. Classification (NCBI taxonomy): domain Bacteria; kingdom Bacillati; phylum Actinomycetota; class Actinomycetes; order Kitasatosporales; family Streptomycetaceae; genus Kitasatospora; species Kitasatospora sp. NPDC097643. Next base: position 34,625 of record NZ_JBEOSA010000024.1, read on the forward strand.
GCCCGAGGAGCTCCCGCCGTTCCTCGGCGTCCCGCTGCCGATCAAGGACCTCCTCGACGTCGCCGGCTGGCCCACCACCCACGGGTCCGCCGGTGCGCGGCGGACGCCGGCCGTGGCCTCGGACCCGGTGGTGCGACGGTTCGTGGACGCCGGCTTCGTCCTGCTCGGCAAGACCACCACCTCCGAGTTCGGCACCGTGCCCTTCACCGAGAGCGAAGCCCTGGGCATCTCGCGCAACCCGTGGGACCCGGACCGCACGCCGGGCGGGTCGTCCAGCGGGGCGGGCGTCGCCGTCGCCGCCGGGATGGCGCCCATCGCCCACGCCGAGGACGGCGGCGGGTCGATCCGCATCCCCGCCTCGTGCACCGGCCTGGTCGGCCTCAAACCCACCCGCGGCCTCGTCACCAACACGACCGTCAGCGTGGAGGGCCTCGGCACCAGCGGCGTGGTCACCCGCTCGGTGGCGGACACCGCGGCCGCCCTGGACGTGCTCGCGCGGCACGATCCGGGCGCCTGGTGGTCACCTCCGGCCCCGCGCCGGTCCTTCGCCGCCGCGCTGCGGACGGCTCCGCCGGCCGGGCTGCGGATCGGTGTGCTCACCGACTCGCCGGTGGACGGGATCGGCGTGGACCCGGCGTGCGCGGCGGCCGTCGGCACGGTGCTCGGCACGCTCGAATCCGCCGGCCACCACCTCGTCGACACCCGCCTCCCGCTGCCCCCGACCGAGGAGTTGGTCGCGGCGTTCACCACCCTCTGGAACCTCGGCGGGGCCGGGATCGAGCTCGCGGACCCGGACCGCGTCGAGCCGCACAACCGCGCCCTGCGCGCCGCGGCACGAGCGGTCGACTCGTGGGCCTACGCGGAGGCGGTGAAGCGGACCCAGGCGTTCTCGCGGCGCATCGTGGCCGGCTTCCTGGCCGGCTTCGACGTCCTGGTCACGCCCACGATGGCCTGCCTCCCGCCGCGCATCGGCGCCTGGCGGGCCGGCACCGCCGACGATCCCCTGGCGGCGCTGCGGAACAGCTATCCGATGGGGGTGTTCACCTCGGTGTTCAACGTGACCGGCCAGCCCGCGATCTCCGTCCCCGTCCACCACGACGCCGCCACCGGTCTGCCGGTCGGTGTCCAGCTCGTCGCCGCGCCGTGGCGGGAGGACCTGCTGCTCCAGGTGGCGCGGACGCTGGAACTCGCGCACCCGTGGACCGGCCGCCGTCCGCCGCTCGGTTGAGGCCGCGGCTGGGGTCCCTCCCGGGTGGGGTCCCTCCCGGGCCGGGAGGGTCCCCACCCGGAGTCGACGGTTCACCGGTGGCCGGATCGGGACCGTCCGCGCCGGGTGTCATGTCCATCTACCGTACGTCAACGTACAGTTGGCGCGGTGACCACTCACCTCAAGCGTGTTGCCGGTACGCGGATGTTACCGGCGCTGATGGCGGCCCTCTGCGGCACGGTCGGCGTCACCGCCGTCGGTGCGACCCCGGCCGCGGCAGCCGATCAGCGGCACCCGGTCTACGCGATCGCCCACCGGGTCGACACCCTGGACGGCGTGGACGCCGCGCTCAACCACGGCGCCAACGGCATCGAGATCGACGTCTGCGCCTGGTGGAACCCGAACGAATGGCGCGCCTACCACGACTGTTCCTCGGCCGGTGACAACCGGCTGGGCCCCGGCTTCGACAGCATGATCGACCGCATCCTCGCCAACGCCAACGCGGGGCGCCGGCTGGCGCTGGTCTGGCTGGACATCAAGGACCCGAACTACTGCGGGGAGCAGCCGAACCGCGGGTGCAGCGTCGCCGGCCTGCACGACAAGGCGCAGCGGCTGACGGCCGCCGGGATCCAGGTGCTCTACGGCTTCTACGAGTACCACGGCGGCAGCACCCCGGACGTCGGCGGCCGGGGCTGGCAGAGTCTCCAGGGCCGGCTCGGCCCCCTGGAGGGCATCACGACGACCGGGACCCGCGACCAGGTCCGCAACGCCTACGGCCGGTCCGGTGCCGGGCTCCCGACCGGTCACCGGGCGATGGACTACGGCGACAGCGACATCACCAAGGGCTTCGGCAACTGCACCGAAGCCACCTACAACACCTGCGCGGAGCTGAAGAAGGGCGCCGCGGACCGGTCCGCCGGACAGCTCGCGGCCACCTTCTCCTGGACGACCACCTACAACGACCCGTGGTACGTCGACAAACTGCTGGGCGACGCGCGCGTGGACGGCATCATCGCCGGCTACGGCGCCTTCACCGGGGTGCGCGAGTACGACAACAGCTGGCAGTGCGCCAACGCCGTCAACCTCGTCCGCGACTGGGTGAACCGCCACGGCGCCACCCACCGGATGGCCACCGGCGGTGACCGCCTGTTCCGGTAGGCAGTGGAAGCTGACAACGTACACCGAATCCGCCGGGGAGAGTGGTCGGCTGCTGTCGCACCCGGCCATTGCCCGTTTGTGCCCGCATGGTCTTGACCCATCACGGCGCAGCGCGCAGCCTGGAGATACAACGTAAATGTGGCATGTAAATTCTGCTGCAACGTGTACAGGGCTCATGGGAGGTTTCCATGACTGCCGAAGCACAAGGCGATCCGACCCAGCCGCACACCGAGTCCGAGGACCTCGGCTGGACGATCAACATCCCCGGGCACCCGCCGCGCGCCGACTCCCCGGAGTACCAGGCCGCCCGGGCCACCATGCACCGGCTGACCGACACGCTCGCCGAGCCCTTCTACGGCGGTGAGCCGGTGGAGGACCACCACGGCGGCGGTCTGTGGCTCAAGGACGCCGAAGGCTGGTTCCTGGTCCGCAACCTGGTCGGGATCGAGTGGTCCGCGCAGTTCTGCGCCGACCCCGCCAAGGTCGACCTGCTGCGGCAGAACGCGAAGCGGCTGTACGCGCTGTGCCCGGACGCGGTCCAGGAACTCGGCATCGAGGAGCTGCTCGACACCCCGATCACCGATGCCGCCGGGGTGCAGAAGTGGACCGACTCGATCTGCAACGCCAGCATGCCGTTGCCGCACGACGTGCACAGCGCGGCCCTGCCCCAGGGCGGCGGCGTGCACCACTACCCGAGCCCGGTGACCGAGATCGTCTTCTTCAAGCGGGACGACTTCCAGCTGTGGGTCGTCGACGCGGTCGGCCAGGCGGTCGCCGTGGCCCCGGTGGCGGAGCGCGGTTCGGGTGACGGGCGGGTGCAGGTGCTGTTCGCGGCGGAGGACTCGGCGCTGCACCCCGAGCTGGAGCGGGCGCGCGACAGCGGGGACGTCCTGCTGCTGGGCGCGGACCACCCCGTGGCCCTGACGGCCTTCGCCCAGCAGTACGGCCGGCCGGCCCCGAGTACGGCGGCCCCGAGTACGGCGGCTCCGAGTACGGCAGCCCCGAGTGCGGCGGCCCCGCCCCGGGCTGCCGCCTGACGACCGTGGACGCGGCACAGGGCGCCGGGCGGGGCGCCGGGCCGGGCGCCGTCGAGGCCGTGGTCGAACTGCGGGCCGGCGGCGTGCAGCCGCTCGACGCCCTGCGGAACTGGTGCGCCGGGCGCGGGATCTCGGTCCTGCCGATGGCCGCCGGTGCGCTGGTCACGGGCCCGACGGAGCCCTTCCGGGCGGCGTTCGGCCGTGGCCCGGTCGATCCGTCGGGCGCGGAGGAGCTGCCCGTCCCGGCGGAACTCCGGGACGCCGTGCGGTCCGTCACGGTGCTGCCGGTGCCCGAACTCCATTCCTCTGATTCCCCTGAGGAGACATGATGCTTCCCAAGACAACGCAGAACGGGCAACCTCCTCCCGACCTGGTGTTCGGCTACGTGTCGGCGCGGTCGGAGGGCGGGGTCCCGATGACCGAGGCGACCGACCTCAGCTCGGCCACGCCGTTCCGGGCCGGCGAGGACGTCCGCGCCCGGGCCAAGGAGCGGGCGGAGGCAGCCGGGCTCACGGTCAGCGCCGAGAGCCGGCTGGGCTTCACGGTCTACGGATCGCCGGCCGCCTACGAGCGGTTGACCGGCGGCCAGGTCACCTCCTACGAGGCCCTCCAGCACGTGTCGGTCGGGCGCCGCCGCTACGTGACGCACCTCGACCTGGTGGGCACCGGCCAGCCGGAGGCGCGGGGTGTGGGGGCCGTGCCGGACGTCGACGACATCGAGGCCGTCGTGCTGGAACAGCCGCGTTCCTGCTACCGGGTGTCGCCGAGCCCGCAGGCGCCGAACGTGAGCAAGTTCCACCTGCGGCTGCCCGGCGACGTGGCCATGCTGCTCGGTGCCACGGACGCGCACCGGCAGGGGGCGGTGGGCGCCGGCGTGGACGTCGCCATGGTGGACACCGGGCACTACCCGCACCCCTTCTTCGCCCTCCAGGGCTACGACGTCGATCCCGTCGTCACCGTGGTGCCGGGCACCAGCCCCGCCAAGGACCCGATCGGACACGGGACGGGGGAGTCGGCCAACATCTTCGCCGTGGCCCCCGGCGCGAAGCTGAAGTTCTTCCGGGCCAGCGACGCCAGCGGCAACCTCACCAGCGCCGTGGCCGGTTTCATGGCGGCCAAGGCCGCCCACCCGAAGGTGCTCACCAACTCCTGGGGCGGCGACCTCGACTTCCCGCCGCTGGAGCCGCACCCGCCCGCGGCGTCCAGGGTCTGGATCCTGGAGATCGCGGACGCCGTGGAGAAGGGCATCGCGGTGGTGTTCTCCGCCGGCAACGGCCACTTCTCGGTCGAGCCGCAGGTCCCCGGCGTCATCGCGGCCGGCGGTGTGTTCATCGGTCCCGGTCTCGACGTCCAGGCGTCCAACTACGCGAGCGGGTACAAGAGTCCCTGGTTCCCCGGGGAAACCGTGCCCACCGTGTGCGGGCTGGTGGGGATGCTGCCGCGGGCCCAGTACCTGATGCTCCCGGTGCAGCCGGGCTGCGAGCTCGACGTCGAGCAGAGCCAGGCGAGCGACGGCCAGATGCCGGACACCCCCGACCTCACGACCGACAGCGACGGCTGGGCGCTCTTCTCGGGCACCTCGGCGGCCGCCCCGCAGATCGCGGGTGCCGTGGCCGTGCTGCTCGGTGCGAACGGCCGACCGGGCCTGACGGTCCCGCAGGTGACGGAGGCGCTCGTCAAGACCGCCACCGACGTCACCGCCGGCCACAACCACCCCCGGTTCAACAACCCGGCCGGGCAGGGCCCGGACCAGGCCACCGGGCCGGGGCTCGCCAACGTGAGCAAGGCCCTGGCGTTCGCGAAGGCCAACTTCTGATCGGAGTGCACGAGTGGTGCCACGTTCCAGGACACCCTGAGGTCCGCGCGGCTCACCGCGCGGACCTCGACCCGTCCGGCGCCTACTGCGCCAGGTCCGCCAGGACGGCCTGCGCCGCGTTGTGCCCCGGGATGCCACTGACGCCGCCGCCGCGGATCGCCCCCGCGCCGCACAGCAGCACGTTCGGGTGCGCCGTCGCGACGCCCCAGCGGGCGGCAGTACTGTCCGGGTCCTCGTCGGTGAACGGGAACGCGAGGTCCCGGTGGAAGATGTGGCCGCCCGGCAGGCCCACCTCCCGCTCCAGGTCCAGCGGTGTCCTGGCCTCCACGCAGGGCCGTCCGGCGGCGTCCGTGGCCAGGCAGTCGGCGATCGGCTCGGCCAGCACCTCGTCGAGCTGCGCCAGGCTCGCCGCGAGCGCGCGCTCCTTGGCCGCCGGGTCGGTGAACAGCCGCGCGGGCATGTGCAGGCCGAACAGGGTCAGGGTGTGCAATCCCTGCCGGATCGCGTCCGGGCCGAGGATCGAGGTGTCGGTGAGGGTGTGGCAGTAGATCTCGGACGGCGGCGCCGCGGGCATCAGGCCGGCCGCGGCCTCGGTGTGGGCGGTCTCCAACTGCCGGTAGCCCTCGGCGATGTGGAACGTCCCGGCGAAGGCGTCGCGCGGATCGGCGGCGGCGTCCCGGAGCCGCGGCAGTCGGCGCAGCACCATGTTGACCTTCAGCTGCGCGCCCTCCGGGGTGGGCCCGGGGTCCTCGCCGAGCAGCGCGGCCAGGGTCGCCGGGGCGGCGTTCACCAGCACCCGGCGGCCCGCCGTGACCGACTCCGCGTTGCCGTGGCGGTACGTCACCTCGGCGTCGCCGCGACCGTCGGTGGCGACGGCGGTGACCTCGCAGCCGGTGCGGATCTCCGCGCCGGCCGCCAGCGCCGCCTCGGCCAGGGCGCCGGTGACCGCGCCCATCCCGCCGACCGGGACGTCCCAGTCGCCGGTGCCGTTGCCGATCACGTGGTAGAGGAAGCAGCGGTTCTGCCGCAGCGAGGGGTCGTGCGCGTGGGTGAAGGTGCCGATCAGCGCGTCGGTCAGCACCACGCCGCGGACCAGGTCGTCGGCGAAGGTCCGTTCGATCGTCTCGCCCAGCGGCCGCTCGAACAGCGCCTCCCAGGCGGCGTCGTCGGCGATCCGCCGGCGCAGCGCGGAGCGGGTGGGCAGGGGTTCGGTGAGGGTCGGGAACACCCGCTGGGCGAGCTGCCCGGTCATCCCGTAGAAGCGCTGCCAGGCCTGCCACTCGTGGTCGCCACCGGTCAGGGCGCGGAACGACTCCCGGGTGCGGGCCGGGTCCGCGGCGTCCACCAGCAGCCCGGTCGGCTTCCCGTCCCGTAGCGCCGGCGTGTACGAGGAGATCCGGCGGCGCCGCAGGTCCAGGTGCAGCCCCAGCTCCCGCACCACCTTCCGCGGCAGCAGGCTGACCAGGTACGAGTACCGCGAGAGCCGGGCGTCGACGCCCGGGAACACCTGGGCGGACACCGCCGCCCCGCCGACCCGCGGCTGCCGTTCGAGCACCAGCACCCGGTGGCGGGCCTGCGCCAGGTAGGCCGCCGCCACCAGTCCGTTGTGGCCACCGCCGACGATCACGACGTCGTACCGGGAGGGCGAGGAGGTCGGGTTCGCGCTCATTCCGTCACGCTACGGCACGGCGCCGCGCCGGGGAACCAGGCCTGCGGCCGCCGTACCGGCTCAGGCGACCGGTGCCGGTGCCGGGTCGCTCCGGGGGTCCGCCGTGCGGTGGTCCGGCAGCAGCAGGGCGAGGTCGTCGGCCTGGCAGCGGATCTCCGGGACAGCGGTCGTCTCCAGCAGGTTGCCGCGGCGCAGCGAGCCCAGTGCCCACAGCGGTGCCGGCGCCCGGCCGGCCGCCGGGAGCAGCCGGCCGTCGGGGGCGGTGTCGAAGCCGCCGCCGACGGGGGCGGGGGAGCCGAGGCCGGTGGCGAGCAGGTCGACGACCAGCGGGTCGTCGACCCGGGTGAGGTCGGCCTCCGAGCCGGTGCAGTTCAGCACCGCCCCCACCCGGAGCCGGCGGCCGTCGTCCAGCTGGACCACCAGGACCTCGTCGGGGCCCTCCGGGACGGTCTTGGCGTCGGTCACGGTGCCCCGGCCGAGGTCGACCAGGCCGGTGTCCACGGCGGTGCGCAGCGCCCGGGCGCTGACCGGCGGGATCCGGTGGCGGTGGGTCTCCCAGAGCCGGAGGTCCTCGGCCAGCAGCCGGGCCCGGTCGGCGGGCGGGAGCTGCTGCCAGAGGGCGCTGGTGACGGGGCGCAGGCTGTCCACGCCCGCCCGCCAGTCGCCGTGGACGCGGCGGCAGCGGGCGATGTGGCGCAGCACCGCCCGGCGCAGCCCGGGTAGCCCGGCGCGGGCGTCGACTTCCGCCGCGGTGGGGGCGTCCGGGGTGGAGAGCGGGGTGCCGGTGTGCGGCTGGGGGACCAGGCCGTGCCGGGACAGCGCGTGCACCACGCGGCCGGGCCGGTGCAGGCTGAGCGCCAGGTCGACCATGGTGAGGCCGGTGCCGACGAGCAGGACGTCGCGGTCCTCGGGGACGGTCGCGAGGGCGCCGGGGGCCCAGGGGTCGGCCAGGAACCCCGCGGATTCGCGCAGGGCCGGCGGTGCCCAGGCCAGGCCGGGTGCGAAGTTGCCCAGGGCCAGCACGGCCGCGTCGACGTCGAGGGCCGGCCCGCCGCGCAGCCGCAGCCGCAGCCGCAGGGCCGGGCCGCCGGCCTGCGGCCGGTGGGTGATGGCGAGGACGCGGTCGGGTACCCGGATCAGGGCGGGGGCGTCGCGGTGGCCGCTCGCGGCGGTCAGGCTCTCGGCGAGGTACTGGCCGAACAGGCGCCGGGGCACGAAGTCGTGTTCGCCGCCGCGGTCGCCGAGCCAGCGCACGAAGTGGCCGGGGTCGTCCCGGTGGGCGCTCATCCGGCCGGCCGGGACGTTCAGCAGATGGTGCGGGGCGTCGGTGCCGAACGCCAGCCCGGGGCCGGCGGGTGCGGGGTCGATGAGCCAGATCCGGGCCGGTGCGGGCCGGCCGGCGGCCGCGTGGTGGAGCAGGCGCAGTGCGGTCAGGGTGCCGGCGGCCCCCGCGCCGACCACGGCGATGTCGCGGGCGGTGCCGGCCGGAGTGACGGCTCCGGGCGGCGGCCCGCCGTCGGAGGGGTTCACAGCTCGCCCTCGGGCGCGCGGTAGGTGCGGCGGATGCTGGTGCCCAGCCGGGAGATGTCCGCGCCGTAGACGTGGATCGAGATCGCCTTGGTCGAACAGGAGTTGCGCACCCGGTGGATGTCGCCGGGCGGTGCGAAGGCGGCGACCGCGCCGGTGGGGTTCAGCACGTCCTCGGTGGCGACCAGGCGGGAGACCGGCCCGTCGGCGGCGAGCCGGTAGCGGCGTTCGTGCTCCTGCCCCTCGTGCACGCCGGTGACGCACCAGGAGACGTGGTCGTGGATCGCGGTCTGCTGGCCCGGCAGCCAGACCAGCGCGACGATCGAGAAGCCGCCGTCCGGCTCGGCGTGCAGCACGTGCTGGCGGTAGCGCTCGGGGTCGCCCTCGCGCTGCCCGGCGGTGAGCAGGTCCGGGGTGCCGAGCACGGGGGCGAGCACCTCGCCGACGAGATGGGCCGTCAACTCCGGGGACCGGCCGAGCTGGACGACCGCACGGATCCCGACGACGAGGTCGTCGATCCGTGCCGTGACCCGGGTGGCGGCCGTGCCGGACGCAGTGGGAGACGTCATGCGGCCCAACATCGGGCCGACCGTGCCACCGCGTCCAACGACGATTCATAAGCCTTTGGCCAAACCGGACTTATGGACCGCGGGTGCGGTGCTGCGGTGACGGGCCCGGCGTGAGCGCAACGCGATGACTACGTAGCGTTCATGGTTCGATGCACTCCGTTCCATAAGTGGAATTTGGGTCTGCCCAAGCAGGCGTATCGGGTGATGGATCGTCAGATCATCGGTCAGGCGCCGTCGGTGAGCAGCTCGACCAGGGTGCGGACGGCGAAGCCGGTGCCGCCGGCGACCCACTCGCCGTCGTCGCCGTCACAGAGGGCGGTGCCCTGGATGTCCAGGTGCGCCCAGGGGATGTCGGCCGGGACGAACTCGCGCAGGAAGAGGCCGGCGAGCAGGGCCGTGCCGTGCCGGGTGCCGAGGGTGTAGTTGACCAGGTCGGCGACCCGGGAGCGCAGCTGCGGCCGGTACGCGTCGGGCAGCGGCAGCGGCCAGAGCGGCTCGCCGGCCCGGGCGCCGGCCGCGCGCAGGCGCTCCACCAGGGCGTCGTCGTTGCCCATCACCGCGGCGATCCGACGCCCCAGGGCGATCGCCGCCGCGTCGGTGAGGGTGGCGACGTCGATGATCGCCGACGGCCCGGTCTCGCCGGCCAGGACCAGCGCGTCGGCCATGATCAGCCGTCCCTCGGCGTCCCCGTGGCAGATCTCGACGGTGGTGCCGTCGCGCATCACCAGGACGTCGCCGACCCGGGTCGGATCGGCGTTGGGCATGTTCTCGGTGAGCGGCAGCCAGGCGTCCACCGCGACCGGGCAGTCCAGCGCCGCCAGGACCGACATCGCGCCGAGCACGGCGGCTGCTCCGGCCATGTCCGCCTTCATGCCCGCCAGCTGCGCGTTGGGCTTCAGGGACAGGCCGCCGGCGTCGAAGGTGACGCCCTTGCCGACCAGCGCGATCCGCCTGGTCCAGCGGGCCGGCCGGTAGCCGAGCCGGACCAGCCGCGGCGGCACCAGCGAGCCCCGGGCGACCCCGAGCAGCCCGCCCAGCCGCTCGGCGGCGATCCGCGGGCCGTCCCAGACCTCGCACTCCAGCCCGCTCTCGGCGGCCAGCTTGCCCGCGCGTTCGGCGAAGACCGGCGGGGTGAGCGCCTCGCCCGGTTCGTTGACCAGGTCCCGGGCCAGCAGCACGGCCTCGCCCACCCGGCGCCCCTCGAACAGCCCGCGCCGGGCCTCGGCGGTGTCCGGGGCGATCACCTCGACCAGCTGGTCGACCGGCGCGGCGGCCCGGCTGCGGTAGCGACTGAACTGGTAGCCGCCGAGCAGGTAGCCCTCGACCAGGGGCCGCAGGTCCGCGCCCGGCGCGTGGACGGCCAGCCGCCGGTAGCCGGAGACGGCCCGGGCCAGCCCGGCCGCGGCGGTCCGGATCGCGTCCCGGTCCTGCGCCGCCCGCGGCCCGCAGCCGAGCAGGACGGTCACCGGGGTGCCGGGCAGTTGGAGCACCTGGCCCACCTCGCCGCCGAACCCGGTCCCGGCCAGGAAGGCGGCGGACAGCTCCGCGGGCGGCTCACCCGCCCACACCGGCCGCACCACGGCCTCGGCCGCGGCCTCCGCCCCGGCCACCGCCTCGGCGTCCGTCTCCGGGTGCAGCGCCCAGCGCACGGTCATGACGTGCTTCCGTCCCTTCGTGGTACCGGTCTTCGTGCCGACTGCTCGGACCCCGACTGCTCAGGCCCCGACTGCTCGGACCCCGCGGGCGGCGCGGCGGGCCGCGCCCCAGGCCTCCAGGTCGGCCAGGTAGGTGGCGGCCAGTTCGGCCATGCCGTTGGCCGCGCCGACGGCCGCCCAGCCGCGGGCCGCGGAGATCGCGTACGGGTCCAGCCGCAGGGCCTGGAGGTAGCAGTCCTCGGCGAGCACCGGCTGGCCGGCCCGCCGGAAGCACTCGGCCGCCGCCGTGTAGCCGAACGCGGTGGAGACCGGGCCGAGCCGGGCGGTCCGCAGGTAGCTGTCGGCCGCCTCCCGGGGGCGTTCGCGCCGCAGCAGGCCCTCCGCCACCTCGATGTGCGTCTTGGGCTCGTACGGGTCGAGGGCGAGCGCCTCGGCGACCAGCAGGTCGCCCCGCTCGTCCTCGCCGAACGCGTAGCACTCCTTGGAGCGGCTCTCCACGCAGGCCCGCAGGTTCTCCCGCTTGAGGAACTCCTGGTACGCGCCCTCGGCCGGCACCGCCCGGGCCAGCTCCTCGGCGCGGTCCATGTCCCGGGCCAGCCAGTCGCGGTCCTTGCGCAGGAACGGGACGAAGCTGACGCTGCGGTAGAACCGGCTCTCCATCATCGTCTTCTCGAACACCGAGAGGTCCGGGTCGGCCAGCAGCTCCGCCAGCGCGCGGGTGCCGATCTCCCGCCACCGGGTCGCCTCCGCCAGCGAGCGGGTCTCCCGGGCGTGGAAGACCACCGCGACCACGGCGATCACGAAGCGCAGTTGGGTCGGGCAGGCCGGGTGCTCCGCGATGGCGAAGGAGGTCTCCGGCACGGCCACCTCGGTGCCGACCGCGGCGACGTACCGGACCAGGTCGCGCCAGTGGTGCAGCCGCAGCTCGGCGGGGGTGCGCAGCTGCTCGACCGGGCGCGGCGGGATCAGCTCCAGGACCAGCTTGGCGAAGCCGAGCCGGTACAGCACCATCGCGACCTGGTGCTGCCGCTCGGTGTCGAACCCGTCGAACTCGGCCAGCCAGGTGCACAGCTGGTCCCAGCGCGGGGTGCGCAGGTGCGCGGGCAGGTCGGCCGGGTGGGCGACCGCGAACTCGGTCAGCCCGGACTCGCGGATCAGGTTGCCGCGGAAGGCCGGCGGCATCAGGCGCTGCCAGTTGACCTCGGTCCGCTCGCCGCCGCGCTCCGCGAACTCGTAGGCGAGGGTGGGCAGTCGGGCGTACAGGCCGGGGGACTCGGACTCGCCCAGGTTGAAGTACGAGGCGTACATCCGGTAGTGCCAGTTGTTGGCGTACGGCCGCTGCGGGTCCCGGGTGGCGGCGCGCTCGGTCAGCTCGGCCAGCGGCTGGTCGCCGTCCTGCCGGCAGGCGTCCAGCAGCGCGTCCCGGGTGGCGGCGGCCCGCGGCGCGGCCCGGAAGGCCCGCTCGTTGAGGACCCGGGCGAACTCGGTGTGGCCGAGCTCGCGGGCGCAGGCGGCGGCCCGCAGCAGGGCGAAGCCGGTGCCGAACGGGCCGAGCCGGGCGGCGTGCAGGTAGCCGGCCAGCGCCTGCTCGTGCTCGCCGGCGCGCTCGTGGGCCTGCGCGGCCTGCATCCGGATCTTCACGTCGGAGGGGTCGAGGTCCAGGCCCTCCGCCAGGGCGGCCCGCTCGGTCTCGTCGTCGCCCATCCGGACGGCGATCTCCAGGTGCCGGTCGAGCAGCCGCCGCCGGGTCTCCAGCAGCACCAGCGCGTCGTCCCGGTCGGGTGCGGTGAGCTCGGCGACGCCCGCCCGGACGTCGGCCAGCAGCGCCCGGGCGCCGGCGAAGTCCCGCTGCCGCTCGGCGTACATCACCTCGCGCAGGGCCAGCCGGGCGGTCAGCACGGTGTGGGTGAAGCCGGTGAGCTCGCCCGCGATCTGCTTGAGCAACTCGCGGGCGCGGCCGAGGAAGAGCGGTGCGGCCGAGTCGTCCCCGGCGTGCCGGGCGAGCAGGTAGCCCCAGCCGGCCACCGCCTGGACGTGGGCGACGGTGGGCGCGGGGTGCTCGGCCAGCACCCGGTAGGCGGCGGTGGCCCGCTCGGACAGGCCCTCGGAGTTGAACAGCGCGGTCGCGCGGGCGGCCTGGAGCCCGGCCAGCACCGGATCCTGGCAGGCGGCCGGGTCGAGGTCGGCCGGGACGACCGCGCGGACGGCGTCGGGCAGGCAGACGGCGACCAGCCAGTGCGCCAGCCCGGCCCGGTCCACCGGGTCGAGCTCGGCGTGCCGCCGGTAGGCCTCGGTCATCCGCCGCCAGGCGGGGGAGGCCAGCTCATCGGGCAGGTCGGTCGGGTCGGCCGCCCGGTAGGCGGTCAGCCGGGACTCCTGCACCAGCAGCCGCCGGTAGCTCGCGGGCATCGTCATGCCGAAACGCAGCGCACCGGGGGAGCGCTGCTCGAAACGGCGGGCGGCCAGAATGGGAGAACGTGCCTGGATGACCGTGGCCGGTGATTCGGCGCCGTCGAAGTAGGGCCGGTGCACCTCGAAGGTCAGCCAGCTCGGTGCATTGACGCCGACGATTCCGTGACTGAATTGCCATCGGTTCACGCGGTATTTCCTCCCCTATTCCGGAAAGCGGTGGCATGCCCTGCGGTGGAATTCGACCGCAGGGCATGCCGGTAAAGCGCCGAGCTCAGCCGGAATCGGCCGGGATCAGCCGGAACGGGCCGGGATCAGGCGCCGTCGTCCATGAGGCAGGTCCAGCAGTCGGCCGCACCGGTGCTGATCTCGACCTCGTCCTCGAGGGACTCCCAGGTTTCGAAAGCCATATCGCAACCCCTTTCCACGAATGAGCCGGTCCGATATTCGGACCGGCGTAGCGGTTGAGCGCTATTCTTCGCGATCCGGAACGGCGTCGTCAAGACTTCTGCACACTCAGCTCCGACAGGATCTTTTCAACTTCTTCATCGGTCGTCCAGAAATGCGCGGAGACCCGGACCAGGCCGTCCGGAACGGACACCTGGATTCCGGCCTCCGCCAATCGTCGGACGATCTCCACGCCCTCCGTCCGGCGGCTGGAGAAACCGATCACGCCCGAGTGCCCGGCGCTGTCCGGCGGGACGGCCAGGTCGTACCCGAGCCCGGCGATCCCGGTGCGCAGCCGGTCGGCCAGGGCGCCCACCCGGTCGGTGACCGCGGTGATGCCGGTCTCCTCCAGCTCGACCAGGGCGGCGGCCAGCCCGGCCATGCCGACCAGGTCGTACATCCCGCCCTCGACCCGGGCGGCGCCGGCCCGCTCCGGCAGGTCGTAGCGCAGGTGGCCCGGCCCCTTGGAGACCTCCGCCGCGCCCTGGTAGCCGAACCAGCCGGTGGGCGTGGTGCGCAGCAGCTCCAGCCGGTCGGCCCGGCAGTAGAACACCCCGGTGCCGGGCGGCCCGCACAGCCACTTGTGCGCGCCCGCGGCCAGGAAGTCCACCGGCGTCGCGGCCACCGACAGCGGCAGCGCGCCGAGGCTCTGCACGGCGTCCACGCAGACCAGCGCGCCGACCTCGGCGGCCAGCGCGCAGATCCGGTCGAGGTCGCAGCGGAAGCCGGTGGCGAAGTTGACGTGGCTGACCGCCACCAGCCGGGTGGCCGGGCCGATGGCCGCCGCCACGTCCTCGATCCGGTGGCCGCCGTCGCGCATCGGCACCCAGTCCAGCTCGACCCCGTGCCGGCGCAGCCGCTGCCAGGGCCGGACGTTGGCCGGGAAGTCCCGGTCGAACAGCACGATCCGGTCGCCCGGGCGCCAGTCCAGGCCGTCGGCGACCAGGTGGATGGCACTGGAGGTGCTCGGGACGAACGCGACCTCCTCCGGCGTGCAGTCGAGCAGCCGGGCGACGGAGCGGCGAGCGGCGTTGCGCGCCCCGAAGAGCCGGCCGACCTCCGCGCTCCCGTACGGCAGCACCTCCTCCAGGGCGGTGCGCATCGCGGCGACGGCGGGCGGCCGGAGCCGGCCGAACCCGGCGTAGTCGAGGTAGACCCGGTCGGTGCCGGTGCTCATCCGGCCTGTCCCACCGCACGGGCGGCCCGGGTCGCGGTGACCGCCATCCCGCCGGCCACCAGCAGCGGCACGCCGTGCAGCAGCAGCACCCACGGCGCCACCCAGTCCGGCCGCAGCACCAGGCTGGTCACCAGCAGGCCGGACATGAAGCCCGCGTTGACCACGATCTGCGACAGCCCGAAGGCCTTGCCCCGGCGCTCGTCGGGCAGTTGCTGGAGGGACTGCTTGTAGGTGATCTCGCTCAGCGCGTCGCCCACCCCGGCCGCGCCGGCCGCCAGCAGCCGCGGCCACCAGCCGTCGAGCCAGAACACCCCGATGAAGCCCAGCGACATCACCACGGTGGCCACGCAGTACACTGGCGCCGGGGCGCGGTCGACGATCCGTTTGGCCAGCGGCCGCAGCACGAAGCTGGCCAGCAGCAGCCCGGCCGCCCAACTGCCCCACACCGCACCGGAGACCACCGTCGGTTCGTCCGGCCGCAGCTCGGTGCCCAGCAGTGGCAGCCCGACGTGCTGGGAGGAGCTGCCGAACGCGTCCAGCCCGCGCAGCACCACCAGGCCGGCCAGCCCGCCCGCCACCAGCAGCGGCCAGGCGCCGGACCGGTCCCGGGGGCCGGCCGCCCGGTCGCCGGGCTCGCGCATCCGCAGCCGCAGGGCGAGCAGCACCAGCGCGGAGAGCGCGTAGCTGGCCGCGTCCAGCCCGAACACCCAGCGGTAGCCGGCCAGCGGCACCAGCACGGTGGCGAGGCCCATGCCGACCATGAAGGCGATCCCCTTGAGCCCGGCCAGCGCGCTGTTCACCGCGGCGGTGCGTGATCCGGCCAGGACGGGCGTGGCGGCGGACAGCGTGGCCTCGAACACCGACCGGCCGGCGCCGACCAGCATCACCGCCGCGTACAGCCACCAGTTCTGCACGCCTGTCGGCAGCGCGGCCAGCGCCACCAGCATGAGGGCCCGGACGAGGTCGGCGCCGATCATCACCCGGCGCCGGTCCCAGTGGTCCCCGTAGCGGTGCCCGAGCCGCCCGCCCGCGATCGCCCCGGCGTACAGCGCGACGCTGACCAGGCCGGTGGCCAGGGCCGATCTGCTGTGCTCCCACACGAAGACGGACAGGCAGATGAAGTCGAGCGCGTAGCCCACGTCCGAGATCGTCTTGGCGGTCAGCAGGACCGCGAGTTGACGGCGGCTCGCGGACGCCGTCGGCTGCGCCACTTCGGTGCCGGTCACGACGGCGCCCATGTCGTCTCAACCCCCCAGGTGAGTAGGGCCTTCATGATTCCCTCACACACCCCGGACGGGCAAGAGGCGGACGGAAGCCGAGGTTGTCCGGACAACTTTGCGCCCGCGGTCTGCCTGATCGTCACACATCGGCTGCTTTGGCGCTGTTGGCCAGACAACTTTCGCCCCCATCATGTCAGCGCTCCACCCCCGCACCACCTTGTCCCGTTCCCCCGATCCCTTGTGTCGAGAGGCTCCACCATGCCCCTGCACAGACTCCCCGGGCGCGTCCGCGCCACCGCCCTGACCGCGGTCCTCTCCTGTCTGATCGCGCTGGTCGGCGCCTTCGCGGCGGCCCCGGCCGCGCAGGCGGCCGGCGTCTCGGGCCCGATCACCGGCCTGGCCGGCAAGTGCCTGGACGACTCCGGCGCCGGCACCGCCGACGGCAACCAGATCATCCTGTGGCACTGCACCGGCGCCGACAACCAGACCTGGAACCTGCCGGGCGACGGCACCGTCCGCACCCTCGGCAAGTGCCTGGACGCCGCCGCCGGCGGCACCACCGCCGGCACCTACGCCGACCTGTACACCTGCGACGGCCAGGCCCGCCAGCAGTGGGCGGTGCGGGGGACCACGCTGGTCAACCCGGTCTCCGGCCTCTGCCTGGACGTGTTCGGCGGCGGCTCCAGCGACGGCACCCGGGTCGGCCTGTGGACCTGCGGGAACAACCAGGCCAACCAGCAGTGGACCGTCCCGGCCGCCGGCTCCACCGTCAGCGACAACCTGCTGGTCGACCCGGGCGCGGAGTCCGTGGCGATCTGCTCGCCCAACGGCCTGGACGGCATGACCGTCCCCGGCTGGACGATCACCAGCGGCATGCCGAACCTGGTCTGCTACGGCGCGAGCGGCTACCCGGACGCGAACACCGCCGGCCCGACCGGCCGCGGCACCGCGTTCTTCGCCGGCGGCGGCACCGGCAACTCGGGCCTCTCGCAGAGCGTCGACGTCTCGGCGGCCGCGAACGCCGTCGACACCGGCACCGTCGGCTACAACCTGTCCGGCTGGCTGGGCGGTTACGCCGCGCAGAACGACCGGGTCGGCCTGAACGCCACCTTCCTGAACGCCTCCGGCGCCACCCTCGCCACCGCCCAGATCGCCCCGGTGACCAGCACCGACCGCAACCTGAGCACCGCGCTGCTGCAACGCACGGCCACCGGCACCGTCCCGGCCGGCACCCGCTCGATCCGGGTGGACCTGGCCTTCACCTGGACGGCCGGCAACACCACCGACGGGTACGCCGACAACCTCTCGCTCACCCTGACCACCGCGCTGCCGGCCCCGGCGCTGACCGCCCCGGTGAACGCCGTCCCCGGCTACGACCACGTCTTCCTGGTCTACATGGAGAACGAGAACTACGAGAACATCATCGGCAACACCGCGCAGGCGCCGTACATCAACAGCCTGCTCCCGCAGGCCACTTCGCTGACCCGGTCGTACGCCACCACCCACCCGAGCGACCCGAACTACGTCGCGCTGGCCGCCGGCGGCCTGTACGGGCTGACCGACAACAGCGTCTCGACCACCACCATCAACGCGCCGCACCTGGGCACCTCGGTGGAGCAGGCCGGCAAGACCTGGAAGGAGTACCTGGACGGCGCGAACGGCAACTGCGACACGTCGAGCCACGGTTACTACGCGCCGGACGACGCCCCGTTCTACTACTTCCAGAGCATGAAGGGCAACGCCGCGTACTGCCAGGCGCACATGCAGCCGCTCACCCAGATGAAGACCGACCTCCAGTCCACGGCGACCACCCCGAACTTCGTCTGGTTCGCCGCGGACGACTGCACCGACATGGAGGCCTGCGGGATCACCGCCGGTGACAACTGGCTCAAGCAGACCCTGCCGACCATCCTCAACTCGCCCGCCTGGACCACCCAGCGCTCGCTGCTGATCCTCACCTGGGACGAGGGGGCGACCAAGGCCTACGGCCCCAACTACCCCAACCAGACCCCGACCCTGCTGCTCGGCTCGCAGAACACCGTCAAGACCGGGTACCAATCCGGCCAGCGCACCGACCAGTACGGCCTGCTGCGCACCATCGACGGCGCCCTCGGCCTCAACCCGCTGACGAACAACGACCGTTACGCGGCCACCGTGAACGACGCCTGGCGGTAGTCCCAGGCCGTGGGGCCCGGCTCACGAGCCGGGCCCCACCGTTTCGGTGCTGTCGATCCGGTGACAGGAGTGCGGAGGAGGCGTGAGTATGGTCGTTCCGATGCGCTACTCTGACTAGCCGCCACGGGATCTGACGCAGAATCAGCCAGGAAAGTGGTCGAATCTGCTCAGTCCGGCTCATGTGCACCGCAATTCGATCTTTCAGGGGCGTGACGTGCATGGCTGAATCCACCGGCTCCACCGGCTCCACTGCTTCCACCGGTTCCATATCCGAGACGATCGAGATCGATCTCGGGGACGGCGAGACCCTGCACGCCGCCGTCCGGGGCGGCCGGCCGGGCCGCGACTCCGGGGACGCCGGTGCCGTGTCCGCCGTCGCGCGGCACACCTTCGACGAGGTGCGCGGGACCATCCGGTCCGTCGGCCGGTGGGCGAAGGACACCGCGGTGAAGTGCGGCGACCCGTCCTCGTTCGAGGTGGAGTTCGGGCTGAACCTCACGGTCAAGGCCGGGCGGTTGATCGGCGTGCTGGCGGAGGCGGAGGGCGAGGCCAGCCTGGTGGTCCGGCTCCGCTGGGACCGCGCCACCGCCGCGGGCACCGCCGCGGATCCCGTCGCCTAGGGCGGGGTCGCGTGGTCAACAGAACCGGTGACCCGCACGAGCCCGCTGTCTGGCTCGCCGACGGGACCGGGAACTTCCTGGGCAGCGGCTTCTACCTCGGCCCGGACGTGGTGGTGACCTGCGCCCACGTGGTGCACGGCCGGTGGCCGGTCACGGTGCACGGGGCGCTCGGCGCGGAGCAGGCGCGGTCGGTCGAGCTGTGGCCGGCCGACCGGTCCCCGGACGCCGCGTACTACCCCGCGCCCGACCTGGCCGTGCTGCGCACCGCCGGGCGCGCGGACCGGCCGGTGGCCGTCCTCGGTGCCGCGGAGGCGCCGGCCGGCACGCAGCTGTCCGCCCACGGCTTCACCACGGTCACCGCCACCGACGGCGTGCAGCCGGACAGCGCGCGGCTGACCGTGGTCGGGCCGTCCGGCGAGTTCGTCCGGCTGGCGAGCGGCTGGATCCGCAAGGGGCTCAGCGGGAGCATGCTGCTGGACCCGGGCAGCGGGCGTGTGGTCGGCGTGGTGAAGGGGACCGAGGACGACGGCGACCCGGTGGGCGGGTGGATGACCCCGCTCGGCCCGCTGCGGCAGGTGCTGGGGCTGCCCGCCGAGCCGTCTGCGCCGGCCGGGCCGCCGGTGGCGCCGCCGCGCCCGCCGGCCGGCCGCCAGGAGTGGGCCGACCTGCTGGAGCGGATACCCGTGCTGGACGACGAGCGGGTGCGCCACGACCTGGTCCGGCGGATCAACGAGGCGCTTCCGCCCGACGGGGGGATCCGGCCGCGCGCCGACTCCATCGCCCTGCTCCACCTGGAGCAGATCGCCGGGGCCTGCCTCGACAACCGCGATCCCGGCAAGGCCCTGGGCGCGCTGGTCGCGGCGGTGCGGCGGCTGGCGGGCGGTCATCAGGCGGTGCGGGAGCTGACGGTACTGCTCGACGCGAGCTCTGGAGGTGGGTGCGATGACGCAGCTTGAGGACCGCGCGGTGCGCGCGCTGGCCGAGGCGCTGGGGGAGATCCACCTGCTGGCGAGCGTGGACCGGCGCACCGACCTGGTGGACAGCATCAGACGGGCGCCCGGGGTGGGGCTCTTCGTGGCCGTGCCCGACAACGTGGCCCACACGCACCTCACCCGGATCGCCCGCGCCTGCGTCGACCACGACAACGCCCCGGCGGCCCGGCAGGCGCTCCACGATGAGGTGCAGCGCCTGGCCGGCGGCCAACGCGCCGTCTCCTGGCTGGGCTTCTGCAACAAGGTGCTCGATGCCGACCTTCCGGTGGAGCTCAGGATCCGGCTGCTCGAATTCGGCATCACCCGGCGCCGGGCGGGGTGGGGGAACGACCGGCCGCCCGGTCGGGTGGACCCGTTGAGCGAGTTCACCCGGCTGGTGGTCGGGGGGTCGGCGGGGCAGATCGACGCCTTCTGTGCGGCGATCGACGGCCCGAACTGGGGCGGCCGGGACACCCTCGTGGTGCCGACCCCGCCGGCGCCCGGGAAGCCCCCGGGGCCCGGGGAGCCGCCGAAGCCCCCGAAGCGACCCAGGTGGCCGCTCTGGGTGGCCGCGGTCGGCCTGGCCCTGCTGATCACCTGGGTCGTCGACCAGGCCATCCCGGAGGACAAGCCGCCGGTGTCGGTGCCGGTGGGGTGGAGCACCACCACGCTCCAGCCGGACGGCACCGCCGTCGCCACCGTCGCCGTGCCCGACGGCCGGCCCCGGCTGGTGCTGCCGTTGGACCTGAGCGACAAGAACCCGGCCGGCGGGGCCTGCCCCGGTACGAGGGTGGAGGTGGCGCTCGACGAACAGAAGGGGACCCTCCGAGGGCTGTCGGAGGAGGTCCGCATCGACGTGCCGGCGCACCAGCCCACACTCATGCTGAGGCTCACCCTGCGGGCGGGTCAGAACTGTGCGTTCCGGCTCAACACCACGGCCGTCCGCTTCGAAGGCTGACGAGAAGGCTAACGAGGGTTAAGGAGCACCACAGTGATAACCGGACGACCCCTCCGGCTGCTCGCCGCTGCTGTCGTGCTGATGCAACTGGCCCTGGTCGCCGCCTGCTCCTCCGGGGCGGACCTGCCGGCGCCCTTCGACGGGCGGGTCCAGGTCGGCTTCAAGACCGCCATGCCCGGCATGGCGGTGCAGATGACCAACGGCATCTTCCAGGGCTTCGAGCCCAAGCTGGTGGAGAAGGTGCTGGGCGACGCGGGCGTGAAGTACTCCGCCGTCCCGGTGGCGGCCACCACCTGGGAGGACGCCCTGGTGGACGGGAACACCAACCACAACGGCGTCGACCTGGTGGTGGCGGACGTCTCCGACACCGCCGAGCGCGAGAGCAAGTTCGACCTGGCGGGCCCCTACCTGAAGACCCAGCTCGGTGCGCTGACCTCGGCCGCGCACCCGGCGGTGGTCAAACGGCAGGAGGACCTGGTGGCGCTGCGGGTCTGCACGGTGGCGAAGACCACCGCCCGCGCCCTGGTCGACAACGAGGTCAAGCCCAAGGTCTCGCTGGACGGCCAGAGCCCCCAGGACTGCCTGGCGGCGCTGGACGGCGGCACCGCGGACGTCTTCGTCTCCGACTACCTGGTGCTGCGCGGCATCGCCGTGAACGTCAAGGTGAACGGCCAACCCCCGTACGCCATCACGGAGGGGAAGTTCGGCAAGGTGCAGTTCCTGGTGGCCGCCCTGCCCAAGGGGCACAGCGCGGCCTGCCAGTGGCTGCGCAGCCGGCTCGACACCTACATGAAGAGCCAGGCGTGGGTGGACGGGCTGCGCAGCAGCTTCAGCTTCGAGCCCCAGGTGACGGACGACAACCTGCGCCAGGACTTCCAACCGATGACCAGCGCCGCTGACAACCTCTGCGCGGCCTGAACCGCCGCGCAGGAACTCCTGCACCAGGACTGCCGTCCCGTCACATCAGTCTCAAAGGCCGGTGGGCCGGGGAGAGTCGGCTGCGGGCCGGGAACGGATGCGACGGCCACGAATGATCCGGGGGAGTACGGTCGGCCGGACAAACGATGCTCCTGGCCGGATGTCGGATTCCCGGAAATTCCACCGGTGTCGGGGGATGCGGCCGCGGTAACCACCGTCAAGCCGCCGTTCGCCCGGTGCGCGGGGTGGAACATGCCCTGGGCATAGGCCGGTTGGGCCGGTGCTGTGCGGGTGGGAGGACAAAGCGTCCACCTGGCCCGGGGTTTGTGCGTCCCGCCGCGATCGGGCCCCGGCCGAAGAGGCTGGACGGCGAATCATCCCCGATCGACGCGGCCCGCCGGAAAACCGTCGACCGGTGGCGTGAGCAGCGGTTCGTCCACGGATTCCACGGCGCCGCGGGTGCCGATCGGGCCGCCGCGCGCGCCGGGCCGATATGACCCACGTCACAGCTCGGCCCCCTGGCTTGCGTTCAGAACGTTCACATAATCTCCCGGAGCGAGCTGCCGAAGGCACGGAGTCCACCGCGTGTCGACATTCCGGCACTGGCCACGGGGGTTGAATGAGCGTCAACTGCACACTCTCGGTGTCCGCCGAACCCGCACCCCCGCACCGCCTCCGCTGTCCGGCCCGCCTTCTCCCGGCGGTCACCGGGTAGCGCCACCGGGCCACCGGTCCTGGCTCGACCTCTCCCCTCGTCCGCCCACCGCGGGCTGCCGCCGAGTACGGCGGTACGCGCCGCGTTCCTCGGCATGCCCGACGCCGCTCGGCGGCGGGCTGCCGCATGCACGGAACGACTGGTCCGCGAAACGACGTCCCCCTCGGAGAACCGACGTGAATCTGACCGGAAACGTTGCATCAGGCGACCGGGTCGCCGCCGAACTGCTGCTCGCCGGAGGCGGCGATCCCGTGGCCGGCCCGGCGGCCGCAACCGCCGACGCCCGGGCCGACGCGCCGCCGGCCTTCTTATCGGCCGCACTCGACGCCCACCACGACGGCGGGCCGGCCGCCGCCCTCGCCGCACTGGACACCGTCAGACCCGACAGCCTCCGGGCGGGAGAACGGGTGCGCCTGCACTGCCTGGCCTCGGTCTGGCACCGCAGCCGGGGCGACCGGGAGCGCAGCGCCGCCGCCCTGCGCCGGGCCGAGGCCGAGGGGCGGGAGCTGGACACCGCGACCCGGGCGGCCCGCCACCGGGCGCTGGCCCTGCACGCCGGCCACGCCGGCGACGACGCGCTCGGCGACGAGCACCACCGCGCCGCCCTGGACCTCGTCCCGGCCGGCCACCCCACCCTGCTGGGGCTGCTGACCAGCCTCTACCGCGCCCGGCACGCGATCGACCGGGAGCAGTTCACCGTCGCGCTCGCCGAGGCCGAGGTCGCGGTCCGGCTCTGCCGGATGGGCGGTCACCGCGGGCTCGAACCGTACGCGCTGAGCGTCGGCGCCGACGCCAAGGCGCGGGTCGGCCGGCTCGACGACGCGCTGATGGACGCCGTGCACGCCGCGCGGCTGCGCGAGACCACCGGCGTGCGGCACGACGAGGCGTACGGGCTGCTGGTGCTCGGAGCCGTGCACCGCCGCAGGCGCGACCTCGCGCAGGCCAGGACGGCGCTCGAAGCGGCGGCCAAGGAACTGCCGGCCGAGCCGGGCGGCGGCGCGTTGGAGGCCGCGATCCACGCCGAACTCGGCCGGGTGATCGTCGCCGACGATCCGGCGCTGGCCCGGGAGCACGCCCAGCGTGCGGTGGCCGGTGCGGACCGCACCGGGCGGGCCGCCGCCCTGCTCGGCCGGGCCTGGGTGGCGCTGATCTGCGGCGACGGCGGCACCGCACTGGCGGACGGGGAGGAGGCCCGGAACATCGCGGCCCGCGAGGGGCGCCCCGCGACCGGCGCGGAGGCCATGGAGCTGCTCGGCCTGGTCACGGTGGACCCGCGGGCCGGCGCGGCCCTGTTCGAGCAGGCCCGGATGGGCTACCGGACGGTGGGCGACCGGCCCGGCGAGGCCCGGGTGCGGACGGTGGCGGCCGCGGTGCGCGGCGCGACCGCGAGCCGGACGGCCCAGTCCGAGGAGGAGACCCTGCGCCACCGCGGCATCTCGCTGGCCCCCGGGGTGGCCGACGCGCTCACCGTCGCCGCCCGGCGCACCCCGCTGATCGCGGTGCTCTGCCTGGGCGGGTTCCGCGTGCTGCGCGGCGGCTCCGGCATCGCGCCGAGCGAGTGGCAGTCGAAGAAGGCGCGGGACCTGCTGAAGATCCTGGTCTCGGCGCGCGGCCGCCCGGTGCCCCGGGCGCGGCTGATGGAACTGCTCTGGCCCGGCCAGTCCCCGGCGGCGGGCGGCAGCCGGCTCTCCGTCCAACTCTCCACCCTGCGCCGGGTGCTGGACCCGGACCGGCGGATCCAGCACGCCAACCTGATCGACGCCGACCGCTCCGCCGTCGCGGTCAACCTCGACCTGGTCCACGTGGACGTGGAGCGCTTCCTGATCGCCGCCTCGGACGCCTGCGCGGCGCACCGGCACGGCGACACCGCCGCCGACGAGCTGCTGACGGCGGCCGAGGCGCTGTACGTCGGCGAGTTCATGCCCGACGACCCGTACACCGACTGGACCCAGGAGCTGCGGGACGAGGCCCAGACGGCGTACGTGAGCGTGCTGCGCGCCCGGGTGGCCCGCTCCTCGGACGTGGACCAGCGGGTGTCCTGCCTGCTGCGCATCCTGCGCTGCGACGCCTACGACGAGGAGGCGCACCTGGAGCTGGTCCGGTCGCTGCGACGGGCCGGCCGGCACGGCGAGGCGCGCCGCCGCTACCGCTCCTACGCCCGCTGCATGCACGAGATCGGCGTCGCGCCCGCCCCGGCCCAGGAACTCGCGGGCCAGCTCACGGGCTTCTGACCGGGGCCCCCGGGAGCTGCTGGAGGGCCGCTCGAAGAATGCCTGAAGGCGGCCTGAAGGCACCCTGAAGGCGCCCTGAAAGGGGCCTGAAGGAAACCCGAAAGCCGGTCGGGATGCTGGCCGTACACCACCTGGACAGGGGAGGTACGGCGGTGAGCGACCGGCGCGAACAGGAGCGGCCCGACCGGGCCATGGCAAGCGGGTCGCCCTTCCCGGGCGACCGCACCGTGCACGGCCTGCTGGAGGACTGGGCGGACCGGGCCCCGCAGGCACCCGCCCTGCGCTACGGCGAAGTCGAGTTGACGTACCGTCAGCTCGACGAGCGGGCCAACCGGCTCGCGCACCACTTGCTCCGTTCCGGGGTCGGTGCCGAGGCGCGGGTCGGGCTCTGCCTGCGGGGCGCGGACTGGGTCGTCGCCGCCCTGGCCGTGCTGAAGGCCGGGGCCTGCTACGTGCCGCTCGACCCGGGCTACCCGGCGGAACGGCTGACGTACATGGCCCGGGACGCCGAGGTCCGGCTGGTGCTGGCCACCGGCGCGGACGGCCTCGGGCTGCCCGGCCGCCGGGTGGACCTCGACGCGCTGGACCTGGCCGTCGAGCCGTCCACCCGGCCCGGCCTGGCGGTCGGCCCGCACGCCCTGGCGTACGTGATGTACACCTCCGGTTCGACCGGCGGTCCCAAGGGCGTCGCGGTGACGCACCGCAACATCGTCCGGCTGGTCCGCAGCGCCGACTCGCTCGACGTGCGGCCCACCGACACCGCGGTGCAGGCGGCCACCATCTCCTTCGACGCGGCGACGCTGGAGACCTGGGGGGCGCTGCTCAACGGCGCCCGCCTGCTCGGGCTGGAGAAGGCCGAGGTGCTGGTCGCCGAGCGGCTGCGCGCCGCCCTGGTCGCCCACGGCGTGGACGTGCTCTTCCTGCCCACGGCGCTGCTGCGGCAGGTGGCGGCCGAGGACCCGACGGTGTTCCGCACCGTCCGGGTGCTGTCCTTCGGCGGCGAGCAGGCCGACCGGCGGACGGTGGCGAGCGTCGCCGAGCACTGCCCGGACACCGAGCTGGTCAACCTGTACGGCCCCACCGAGATCACCACCTACGCCGTCGCCCACCGCTGCGGCGGCCCGGACGACGGGCAGCGGACGGTGCCGATCGGCCGGCCCGCCGCCAACAGCAGCGCCCACCTGCTGGACGAGGAGCTGCGGCCGGTGCCCGACGGCACCCCGGGGGAGCTGTTCCTGGGCGGCGCCGGCGTCGCCCGCGGCTACCTCGGCCGGCCGGGGCTGACGGCGGGGCGCTTCCTGCCGGACCCGTTCGCCGCCGAGCCGGGCGCCCGGATGTACCGCACCGGGGACCTCGCCCGGCGCCGGGAGGACGGCGCCCTGGAGTTCCTGGGGCGGGTGGACCGGCAGGTGAAGGTGCGCGGGCACCGGGTGGAACCGGCCGAGATCGAGGAGGCGCTGCGCGGGCTGCCCGGCGTCGTCGAGGTCGCGGTGCTGGCCGACCAGGACGCGCACGGCGACACCCGGCTGCTCGCCCACGTGGTGCTGGACGGGGTCGAGGTCGCCCAGGTGCGGGCCGGGCTGGCCGACCGGGTGCCCGGCTACCTGGTGCCCTCGCTGTTCACCGTCCATCCGCGGCTGCCGCTGAACGCCAACGGCAAGGTCGACCTGGCGGCGCTGGCCGTCCCGACGGCCGACAGTGGCCCCCTGGACGGTGCGGACGGGGGCCCCGGCACCGCGACGCCCGCCGAGCTGGCCCTGCTGGAGATCTGGCGGGAGTCGCTCGGGGTCCCGGTCACCGGCGTCGACGCCGACTTCTTCGACCTGGGCGGCAACTCGCTCGCCGCGGCCCGGGTGCGCTCGCGGCTGTCCGCCGCCGCCGGGGTGGACGTCCCGCTGCACCTGGTGTTCGACCACCCGACCGTCGCCGGCCTCGCCGCCGCCGTGGCCGGGCTGGCCCCGGCGGCCGACACGACCGCGACCGTGACCGCGGCGTCGGCCCCGGCCACCGCCCGCGCCTCCGCCGGACGCGACGCGGCGGACCTGCTGGCCGAGTTCGAGAGCTGAGGAGACCCCCGATGACCGCTCCCGATCTGCTCGACCGGCTGCACGCGCTGCCGGCCGACCGGCGGGCCGCCTTCCTGCGCCGCCTGCGCGAGGACCACGACCAGTACGACCTGCACCCGCTGACCGCCGCACAACGCCGGATGTGGCTGCACGACCGGCTCTGGCCGGACAGTCCGATGTGCCGGGTGCACTTCCGCTTCGAGCTGACCGGCGCCCTGGACGCCCCGGCCCTGGTCGCGGCTTTCGACCAGGTGCTGGCCCGGCACCAGGCGCTGCGCACGGTGTTCCTGGAGATCGACGGCGAACCCTGGCAGTGGGTGCTCCCGCAGGCACCGGAGGGCGCCCGGCTGCGGATCGGCGAGGCGCCGGAGGGCGGGCTGTTCGACCTCGCCGCCGCGCCGCCGGTCCGCGCGGCACTGCTCCCGGACGGCCCCGACCGCTGGGTGCTGCACCTCGAACTGCACCACATCGTCTGCGACGGCTGGAGCATGGGCCTGCTCTTCGACGACCTGTCCGCCGCCTACACCGGCGCCCGGCTGGACGCCGACGGCGCCGCCGCCCCGCGGCACGTCGACGTCGCGGTCGAGTCCGAGGCCGAGGAACTGGTCGCGTTCTGGCGCGAGCACCTGGACGGGGCACCGGCCGCGCTCGGCCTGCCCGCCGACCGGCCGCGCCCGCTGGTGCTGGACGAGTCCGGCGCCGAACTGACCTTCCACTGGCCCGCCGAACTCGCCGACGGCGTGGCCGCGTTGGCCGCCCGGACGGCGGGCACCCCGTTCATGGTGCTGCTCGCGGCCTGGCAGGCCGTGCTGTCCCGGTACGCCGGCCCGGACTTCGTGGTGGCCACGCCGGTCTCCGGCCGGACCTCGCTGGCTGCCGAGGGCGCCGTCGGCCTGTTCGCCAACACGGTGGCGCTGCGCGCCCGGGTGCCGGGCCCGCTCACCTTCCGCGAACTGCTCGACCGGGTCCGCAGCACCACGCTGGCCGCGCTCGCCCACCAGGAATTGCCCTTCGACGCCCTGGTGGACCGGCTGCGGGTGGCCCGCGACCCCGGCACCACCCCGCTCGCCCAGGTGATGTTCGCGCTGGAGGCCGGCTGGGCGGAGCGGCTGCGGCTGCCCGGCGTGGCCGTGCACGGCGTCGAACTGCCCACCGGCACCGCGATGTTCGACCTGACCCTGACGCTGACGCCGGGCCCGGCCGGGATCGTCGGCAAGCTGGAGTACCGGACCTCGCTGTTCACCGAGGCCACCGCCACCCGGATCGCCGGGCACGTGCGCACCCTGCTGACGGCCGCGCTCGCCGAGCCCGACCGCAGGATCGCCGACCTCCCGCTGCTGGACGAGGCGGAGCGGCGCGCCATCGACGGATGGACGGCCACCCGCCCGCCCGCGCCCTGGCGGCCGGTGACCGAGCTGATCGCCGGGGTCGCCGAGGGCGCGCCCGAGCGGATCGCCGTGGTCTGCGGCGAACGGCGCACCGGCTACGGCGAACTCGCCGCCCGGGCCGACCACTTCGCCGCCCTCGTGCACGAGGCCTGCGGCGCGGCAGGCGCGGCAGGCGCGGTCGGTGCGGCCGAGGCGCCGGTCGGCGTCTGCCTGCGGCCGGGCCCGGAGGCGGTGGCCGCCCTCCTCGGCGTGCTGGCCGCGGGCGCGATGTACCTGCCGCTCGACCCGGACCTGCCCGCCGAGCGGCTGCGCTACCTGGTCGAGGACTCCGGTGCCGCGCTCGTCCTCGCCGACCCGACCACCGCGCACCTGCTGCCCGCCGGCCCGACGGTGCTCCCGGTCGAGGAGCCGGCCGGCCCGCTGCGGCCGCGACCCGCCGTCACCCTCCGCCCCGACCAGGCCGCCTACCTGATCCACACCTCCGGCTCCACCGGCCGCCCCAAGGGCGTGGTGAGCACCCACCGGGGCCTGACCAACCTGGCCGACGCCATCCGCGACCTGCTGGCGATCGGGCCGGACGACCGGGTGCTCGCCTTCCACGCGCCCGGCTTCGACGCTGCCGTCTCCGACGTGCTGACCGCCCTGTGCGCGGGCGCCGAACTGCACCTCGCGCAGCGCCACGAGCGGCTCCCCGGCGCCGACCTGACCCGGCTGCTGCGCGAGCACCGGATCACCATGGTCGACGTCCCGCCGATCGCCCTCCAGGCGATGGACCCGGCGGAGCTGCCGGACCTGCGGGTGCTGACCGTCGGCGGCGAGGCCTGCCCGGTGGACGTCGCCGAGGCCTGGCGGCACGGCCGCGCCTTCTACAACACCTACGGCCCGACCGAGGCCTCGGTGATGGTCACCGGCGGCCGCCACCTCGGCGGCCCGAGCGTGTCGATCGGCCGCCCGCTGACCGGCGCCCGGATCCACGTCCTGGACGACGAGCTGCGGCCGGTGCCGATCGGCGTGGTCGGCGAGCTGTACATCGGCGGCGCGGCCGTCGGCCGCGGCTACCTCGGCCGGCCGGGCCTCACCGCCGCCGTCTTCGTCCCGGACCCGTTCGGCGCGGACGGCGCCCGGCTGTACCGCTCCGGCGACCTGGCCCGGCTGCGGGCCGACGGCACCCTGGACATCCTCGGCCGCCGCGACAGCCAGGTGAAGATCCGCGGCAACCGGGTCGAGCCCGGCGAGGTCGAGGCGCGGCTGCGGGAGTGCGCGGGCGTCGCCCGGTGCGCCGTGGTGGTCCGCGAGGACCGGCCGGGGCAGCAGCGGCTGGTCGCCTACGTGGTGCCGGACGGGCCCGCCGCGCCGGGCACCGACGCGCTGCGCGAGGCCCTGCTGCGCAGCCTGCCGGACTACCTGGTGCCGGCCGCGTTCGTCGAGGTCCCCGACCTGCCGACGACGCCCAACGGGAAGCTGGACCACCGCGCGCTGCCCGCCCCGGCGGCGGCCCGGCCCCGGCTCGGCACGCCCTACCGGGCGCCGCGCGGCGCCACCGAGCAGGCCGTCGCCGAGGTCTGGCGGACGGTACTCGGCCTGGACCGGGTCGGCGCCGACGACAACTTCTTCGACCTCGGCGGCAACTCGATGCTGGTGGTGCGGGTGCACGCCGGGCTGCGCGAGGCGCTCGGCGTCCGGCTCGCGGCGGTCGACCTGTTCCGCTACCCGACCGTCGCCCGGCTGGCGCACTTCCTGGCCGACGACGGCACGACCACGCCCACCACTTCCAGTACCACCACGACCACGACCACGCCCACGGCCGCCGACGGCCGGCGGGCACTGGCCGCGCGCACCCGACGGGTGCGCGCGCAGAAGGGGGAGATATGAGCGAGGACGGTGACCTGGACCTCGCCGTCGTCGGGCTGGCGGGCCGGTTCCCCGGCGCCGCCGACGTGGCGGACCTCTGGCAGCGGGTGCTGACCGGCCGTCCGACGACCACGCGGTTCACGCCCGAGGAACTGGCCGGCTCGGTGCCCGCCGCCGAGTACGGGCGCCCCGACTACGTGCCGGTGTTCGGCGTGCTGGACGAGGCGGACCGCTTCGACGCCGGCTTCTTCGGCTACTCGCCGCACGACGCCCGGCTGATCGACCCGCAGCAGCGGGTGTTCCTGGAGTGCGCCTGGCAGGCGCTGGAGTCGGCCGGCCACACCGCCGACGTCGACCGGCTGTCGGTGGGCGTGTACGGGGCCACCGGCATGAGCGGCTACCTGCTGCACCAGCTGTTGCCGGCCGGCGACGCCGTCGGCTCGGAGTACGAGATGTCGGTGGCCAACGACAAGGACGCGGTGGCCACCCGGGTCGCCTACCACCTCGGGCTGCGCGGTCCGGCGATGGCCGTGCAGACGGCCTGCTCCTCCTCTCTGGTCGCGGTGCACCTGGCCGGGCAGGCCCTGCTCGCCGGGGAGTGCGACCTGGCGCTGGCCGGCGCCGCCCACCTGCGGCTGCCGCTGGCCGCCGGCTACCGCTACGAGCCCGGCGGCATCATGGCCCGCGACGGCGTCTGCCGGCCGTTCGACGCGGCGGCGACCGGCACCGTCGGCGGCAGCGGCGTCGCCGTGGTCGTGCTTCGCCGCCTCGCCGACGCGCTCGCCGACGGCGACACGATCCACGCCGTGCTGAAGGGCTCGGCGGTGAACAACGACGGCCGGGCGAAGGTGGGCTACACCGCGCCCAGCGTCGAGGGCCAGGTGGACGTCATCCGGACCGCCCTGCTGGCCGCCGGCGCGGACCCGGCCACGATCGGCTACGTCGAGGCGCACGGCACCGGCACCGCACTCGGCGACCAGGTCGAACTCGCCGCCCTGCGCGAGGTGTTCGGCAGCTCCGGCCGGCGCGCGCTCGGCTCGGTCAAGGCCGTCACCGGGCACCTGGACGTCGCGGCCGGCGTCACCGGCCTGATCAAGGCCTGCCTGGCCGTCCGGCACGGCGTCGTCCCGCCCAGCCCGTACGTCACCAGCCCGCACCCCGACCTGCCGGACGACGGCTCCTTCGTGGTCAACCCCGGGCCGACGCCCTGGCCGGTGCCGGACGGCCCCCGTCGGGCCGGGGTCAGCTCCTTCGGGATCGGCGGCACCAACGCCCACGTCATCGTCGAGCAGCCGCCCGCGCCCGCCGCCGCGCCCTCGGCCCGTACCGAGCACGTGCTGGTGCTGTCCGCCCGGACGGCGCCCGCGCTGGACCGGGCCAGGGAGGGGCTGCGCGCGCACCTCGCGGACGGCTCGTCCGGCGTCGAACTCGCCGATGTGGCCCACACCCTGAGCCGCACCCGGCGCCACTTCGAGCACCGGCTCGCGGTCGCCTGCCGGACCGTCGAGGAGGCCGTGGCCGCGCTCGCCGCCCCGGCCGCCCTGGACACCGCCGAGGGAGAGAGCACCGACGGCACGGTGGCCTTCCTGTTCCCCGGCCAGGGCGCCCAGCACGCGGGCATGGCCGAGGAGCTCCACCGGACCGAACCGGTCTTCCGCGAGCACCTGGACGCCTGCGCCGACGCGCTCGCCCCGCAGCTCGGCCTCGACCTGCGGCACGTCCTGTACCGCGACCGGGACGACGAGCTGCTGCGCCAGACCCGGATCACCCAGCCCGCGCTGTTCGCCGTCGAGTACGCGCTGGCCCGGCTCTGGCAGCACCGGGGCGTCCGACCCGCCCTGGCCGCCGGGCACAGCGTGGGCGAGTACGCGGCGGCCTGCCTGGCCGGGGTGTTCGAGCTGTCCGACGCGCTGGCGATCGTGGCCACCCGGGGCCGGCTGATGCAGTCCCTGCCGCCCGGCGCGATGCTCTCCGTCCCGCTGCCGGCGGTCGAGCTGCTGGCCCGGCTGCCCGAGGGCGTCGAGCTGGCCGCGGCCAACGCGCCCGCCCTCTCGGTGGCCTCCGGCCCGGTCGAGCGGATCGCCGCCCTCGCGGAGCGGCTGCGGGCGGACGGCGTGCGCTGTCGGGAGCTGCGCACCTCGCACGCCTTCCACTCGGCGATGATGGACCCGATTACCGCCGAATTCGCCGAGTACGTCGGCCGGTTCGAGCTGCGGGCGCCGGAGTTCCCGATCCTGTCGGACGTCACCGGGGAGCCGCTCACCGCCGCCGAGGCGGTCGACCCGGCCTACTGGGCCCGGCAGCTGCGCGCACCGGTCCGCTTCGACGCCTGTGTGCGCCGGCTGCTCGCCGGGCCGTCCGCGCTGCTGGAGGTCGGCCCCGGAGCCACCCTGACCACCCTGGTCCGCCAGCACCCCGGGGCCGAGGCCCGCAGCACCGCCTCGCTGCCCGGGCACAAGAGCGCGGAGGGCGATCGGATCGCGATGGCGGCGGCCACCGGGCGGCTCTGGCTGGCCGGCGTGGACGTCGACTGGGACTTCGGCGGGCCGGCCGAGCCGCGCCGCCGGGTGCCGCTGCCGACCTACCCGTTCGAGCGGGAGCGGCACTGGGTGGACCGCCCCGGCGCCGTCGCGGCCGAACCGGCGCCGCCCGCCGCCGCGGCCGAGCCCGCCGGGCCGCCGGAGGAGGTGATCCGGCGGATCTGGGTCGAGCTGCTGGGCATCCCGGAGATCGGCCCCGACCAGGACTTCTTCGGCCTGGGCGGGCACTCGCTGCTGGGCACCAAGGTCGTCGCGCGGATCCGTGAGGCGCTCGACGTCGACCTGCCGGCGAGCGCGCTGTTCGAGACACCCACCATCGGCGGCCTCGCGGCCACCGTCACCGAACTGCTGGCCGGGCAGCGCCCGCCGGACGACCTGGCCGGGCTGCTCGCCGAGATCCGGGCGATGTCGCCCGACCAGGTGCGGCACGAACTCGGCGCGACCCAGAGGGGGGAGACGTCATGACCGAGGCCGAGAACCAGGGCACGGACGAGGACCGCGAGTACCGGGTCGTCGTCAACCACGAGGAGCAGTACGCGATCTGGCCCGCGAGCCGGGAGAACGCGCCGGGCTGGCGGGACAGCGGCTTCCGGGGCACCCGGGCCGACTGCCTCGACCACATCGACCGGGTGTGGACCGACATGCGGCCGCTCAGCGTCCGCTGACCGACGTCAAGGAAGGGGTACGGACCGATGACACAGGACGTGTCGGCGCAACTCGCCGACCTGACGCCGGACCAGCGGGAACTGCTGCGGTTACGACTGGCCGACCGCGCCCGCCGGCCGGAACGGCTGCCGCTGTCGTTCACCCAGGAACAGCTCTGGTTCCTCGACCGGATGGACCCGGGCACCGCCGTCTACAACGTGCCGTTCGCCATCGAGCTGCACGGCCCGCTGGACCGGGACGCCCTGGCCGCCGCGCTGAACGCCGTGGTGGCCCGGCAGGAGGCCCTGCGGCTGGTCTTCGCGGAGGACGAGGAGGGGCCGTACCAGCGCGCCCTGCCCGAGGCCGAGGTCCCACTGCCGCTCGTCGACCTGCGGCACCTGCCGGTCGAGGAGCGCGCGGCCCGGGCCGACCGGACCGCGGCCGAGCACGGCCTGGTCGCCTTCGACCTGACCCGCGGACCGCAGCTCGCCGCCTGCCTGCTGGCCCTGGCGGACGACCGGCACCGGCTGCTGGTCACCGTCCACCACATCGTCTACGACGCCTGGTCCGGCGACGTCTTTGCCGGTGAACTGGTGGCCCACTACCGGCAGTTCGCCGAGGGTGTCGCCGCCGACCTGCCGCCGCTGCGGGCCTCCTTCGCCGACCACGCCCGCCGCCAGCGCGAACCGGCGGCGCTCGCGGCCCTGGACGCCCACCTCGCCCACTGGCGGGACGCGCTCACCGGCGCGCCGCTCACCAGCACCGTCCGGCCCGACCGCCGCCGCCCGCCGGTGCAGACCCACCGCGGCGGCCGGCACGTCCGCGCGTTCCCGGCCGCGCTGTCCGCCGCCATGGCCACCCTCGCCCAGGAGGCCGAGGTCACCTTCAACGCGGTCGCCCTGGCCGGGTTCGCCGCGGCGCTCGCCGGCACCACCGGCCAGCAGGACCTCGTCCTCGGCACGCCGGGCGCCGGCCGGCCGCGGGTGGAGCTCGAACCGCTGATCGGCTCCTTCGCCAACATGCTGGTGCTGCGGCTCGACCTGGCCGGCGAGCCGTCGGTGCGCGAGGCCGTCCGGCGGGCCCACCGGACCACCGGCGAGGCCTACCGGCACCAGGACGTGCCGTACGCGCGGGTGGTCGAGGAGGTCGCGCCGCCCCGCGACCCGGGGATCAACCCGCTGTTCCAGGCGCTGTTCACGGTCACCGACGCCGGCGCCGCCGAACTCGCCGCGGCCGGCGTCACCTTCACCCCGGTCCCGGTGGACAACCAGCTCACCGACTTCGACCTGTTCGTCACGCTGTCCCGCCGGGCCGGCCAGGACGAACTGATCATCGACTACAACGCCGACCTCTACCTGCCCGGCACCGTCGAGCGCCTCGCCGAGCGGGTCGCCACCGTGCTGACCGAGATGGTCGGCTCGGCGGACGCACCGCTGCACGCCCTGCCGTCGATGCGCCGCGGCACCGTCGCCGTCGCCGCCACCTTCACCGCCGACCTGCTGGCCGACCCGCTGCGGCTCTGGCTGGACCTGCGCCGGACCCCCGCCGCCGTCCGCCTCGCGCCCTACGGCCAACTCGTCCAGCACCTGCTCACCCCGGGCGACGCCACCGCCACCGTCGCCCTGCTGCGCTGGGAGGACTGGCTGCGCCGGGCCGCCGAGGACGCCGACCCGGCCGCCGTGCTCGACGCCGCGATGCGCGACCTCGAGACCGCGGTGGCCGCCCACCGACGCGCCACCGACGCGCCGCTCGTGCTGCTGCGCTGCCCCGCCTCGCCCGCCGCCGCGGAACGCGGCTGGTCCGGCCTGTTCGCCCGGCTGGACGACCGGCTGGCCGCGCTCCGCCACACCCTGCCCGGAGTGAGCGTCGACTGGGCCGAGGAGCACCCGTACCCGGTGCAGCACGACGCCGTGACCGACAAGCACGGCCACATCCCCTACCCGCCGGAGTACTTCGCCGCCCTGGCCGCGCTCGTCGCGCACCGCCTGCCGGCCCCCGAAGCCGAGCCCGAGCGCGCCGCCCACCTGGCCGAACTGTGGGACGACCCGGCCGAGGTGGCCCGCCAGGCCGCCCCGCGCGCGGTGGCCGCCACGGACGGCGCGGCGCCGCTGCGCGAGCCCCGCACGCCCACCGAACAACGGCTCGCCGAGATCTGGCGGGACGTCCTCAAGGTCCCCGAGGTCGGCGCCGACTCCAACTTCTTCGCGCTCGGCGGGCACTCGCTGCTGGCCACCCAGCTGCTCTCCCGGCTGCGCCGCGAGTTCGGCCGGGAGGTCTCGCTCTACGCCCTGTTCACCAACCCCACGCTCGCCGCACTGGGCACCGTGGTCGACACCGCCGAGGGGCCCGCGGCGGACGAACTGCGCCCGGCGCCGGCCGACGCGCAGCCCGTCGCCTCCTCCATCCAGCAGCGCCTCTGGGCGACCAGCCGGCTCGACAGCGAGGACGCCCGGCACAACACCACCTTCGCCATGACGCTGCGCGGCCCGCTGGACGCCACGGCGCTGGAGCAGGCGGTCACCCGGATCGCCGGCCGGCACGAGGTGCTGCGCACCACCTACCGCGAGCACCGCGGCCTGCCGCTGCCGGTGGTCCACCCCGAGCTGCCGGTGTGGTGCGAGCCGACCGACCTCTCGCACCTGGACGGCCCGGCGCTGGAGCGGGCCGTCGCCGAGGAGGTCGAACGGCACGCCGGCTACCCGTACTCCCTCCCCGAGGGCCCGCTGCTGCGGGTGCGGCTGCTGCGGGTCGGGCCCGAGGAGCACCACCTGCTGATCGGCATGCACCACATCGTCTGCGACAGCACCTCCTGGGGCATCTTCCTGGACGAGCTGGCCGTGCTCTACCGCGCCCACACCACCGGGGAGCCCGCACCGCTGCCCGAACTCGCCCTCCAGTACGGCGACTTCGCGTACGACCAGCAGCAGTGGCTGGCCGGGCCGGAGGTCGAGACCCACCTGGCCTACTGGCGGGAGAAGCTGCGCGGCGCGCCCGCGCCGGTCGAACTGCCCGGTGACGGCCCGGCCGGCTGCGCCGCGGCCGTGGAAGGTGCCGAAGCCGCCGGCCGGGCCGGGCAGCTGCTCCCGCCCGAGGTCGGCGCCGCGCTGCGCGAACTCGCCCGGGCCGAGGGCGTCACCCCCTACAGCGTGCTGCTCACCGTGTTCGCCGTGCTGCTGCACAGGGAGTCCGGCCAGGCCGACCAGGTGGTCGGGATGCCGACGACCGGCCGTGACCGCGCCGAACTCCAGGGCGTCATCGGCTGCTTCGCCGACCTGCTGCCGCTGCGCCTGGACGTGTCCGGCAACCCGACGTTCCGCCGGCTGGTCCGCCGGCTGCACGCGACCGTCAAGGACGCCCAGGCGCACCAGCGGCTGCCGTTCCCGAAGATCATGGAGGCGCTGCGGCTGCCCCGCGACTCCTCCCGGCACTCCCTGCGCTGCATCCTCAACTACGCCGACGCCCCCGAGGAGGCGCCCGCCCTCCCCGGCCTGACCGTCGAGCCGCTGCCGGTCGGGGCGGCCGGGGCCGACTTCGACGTGCTGCTCACCGTGGACTGGGTCGACGACCAGCTGGAGGTCGACCTCACCTACTCGGCCGAGCTGTTCGGCCCGGAGCGCGCGGCCGCCGTGGTCGCCCGGTTCGGCGAACTGCTGACCGGCCTGGTCGGCGCACCGGACGCCGCCGTCGGCACCGAGGCCGCGACGGCCGCCGAGCCCTCGGTGGCCGGGGGCATCGGCCTGGCGACCTCCTTCCCCACCGGCGAGGCCGAGCCGACCCTGCGGTTCTGGGCCGAACAGCTCGACGAGCAGGCGGCAGCGGTCACCCTGGCGCCGCCCGGCCAGCTGCGGCGGCCGCTGCTCGACCCGGACGGCCCGTTCCGCGGCCACACCCTGGACGCGGTGCTGCTGCGCTGGGAGGACCTGCTGTTCGGCGAACCCGCGCTGCCCGCCGGGGTCGCGGCCCTGGAACAGGCGCTGGCCGACCTCGCGGCCGCGGTGGCCGCCTACCGGGACCGCACCGACACCGAACTGCTCATCGGTGTCTGCCCCGCCTCGCCGCGCTACGCCGACGACCGGTGGGCCGGGGTGTTCGGCGGCCTCACCGACCGGCTCACCGCCTTCGCCGCGACCCTGCCCGCCGTCCGGGTGCTCCCGGTGGACCGCTGGGCCCGGCGCTACGGCGTCACCGAGCCGTACCCCGGCCCGGACGGACTGCCCTACGCGGCCGCCTTCGAGACCGCCGCCGCCACCGCCGTCGCCCGCTTCGCCGCCCGGCACCGGCACGCCCCGGTGTCCGTCGTGGCGGCCGACCCCGGCGCGTTCGGGCCGGAGCTCGCCCCGCTGCTGCGCGAACAGCTCCGGTACGGCCGGGAGGTGGTGCTCACCGCACCGCCGGTCCTGCCCGAACTCGACGCCCTGGTCACCGTGGGCGCCGTCCGGGTCGGCGCGGCCCCCGAGGGCGCCCTCGCCCTCGACCCGGCCCTCACCCCGGCCCACCTGTGGCCGCTGGACGAACCGGCCCCCGCCGGGGCCCGGCCCGCGCCGCTCCCGGCCGACCTGCTCGCCGACCTCGCCACCGCGCTGACCACGGCGGAGAGCGTGGCGCAGGCCGTCCGCTCCGGGGTGCGCCGCTCCGCGCGCCGCCCGGCCGCCGCCCCGCGCACCGAACGGGAGCGCACCCTCGCCGCGATCTGGACCGAGGTGCTGCACCTGGGCGGCGAGGTCGGCATCCACGACGACTTCTACGAGCTGGGCGGCGACTCGCTGCTGGCCATCACGGTGGCCTTCCACGCGGCGGAGGCCGGCATCCAGCTGTCCGCCCGCCGGCTCACCGAGCGCCGCACCATCGCCGAACTGGAGCTGGACGCGGACGGCCCGGCCGGCGCGGCGGCCCCGGTGATCGAGCAGGAGCCGGTCGCGGGCGAGGTGCCGCTGACGCCGGCCCAGCTCTGGTGGTTCGAGTCGGTGGCCGGCACCATGGCCGACCCGTCGTGGTTCAACCACCCGTACTACCTGGACGTGCTCCGCCCGGTCGCCGCCGATCACCTGCGGGAGGCGGTGCGGCTGCTCGCCGACCACCACGGCTCGCTGCGGCTGCGGTTCCGCCGGGACGAGGCGGGCGTGCTGTGGCAGCACCACGCCGAGGGCGCCGACGCGGTGCCCGTCGCCGGCCACGACCTGACCGGCGAGCAGCCCGCCGAGGTGGACGACACCATGGCCGCGCTGGCCGCCGCCGCGCAGCGCACCCTCGACCTCACCGACGGCCCGACCTGCCGGGTGCTGCACTTCGTCACGGGCCCGGACCGGCCGGACCGGGTGCTGATCATCACCCACCACCTGGTGACGGACGCGATCTCCCGTGACCTCCTGCTGGGCGACCTGCGGACCCTGTGCACCCAGCTGGAGAAGGGCGAGCAGCCGCGGCTGCCGGCCCGGACCACGGCCTACAGCGCCTGGGCGCGGCGCCTCGCCGCGCACGACCTGAGCGCCGAACTGCCGTACTGGCTGGCGCAGACCTCCGCCGGGGCCACCCTGCCGCCGGTCGACCACCCCGGGGGCGTCACCACGCTCGCGGCCGGGGCGATGATCAGCACCACCCTGACCACCGAGCAGACCGACGGCCTACACGAGGCGGCCCGGCGGCTGAAGGTCGGCATCCGCGACCTGATCGTGTGGGGCGTCTCGGAGAGCGTCGCGGCCCGCACCGGCGGCGACGAGTGCCTGCTCGCCACCACCGGGCACGGGCGCGAGGACCTGTTCCCCGACGTCGACCTCAACCGGACCACCGGCTGGTTCCAGGTGATGTACCCGGTGCTGGTCCGGCTGTCCGGCGGCGGGCTCTCCACGGCCGGGCTGTCCGCGGGCGGTGCGGCGGACGCCCGGGTCGCCGACGTGGCACGGCAGTTGGCGCAGGTGCCGAACAACGGCATCGGCTGGGGCGTGCTGCGGTTCAGCGGCCCGGACCCGCAGACCCGCGCCCGGCTCGCCGCCGTCGCCCACCCCCGGGTCGCGGTCAACTACATGGGCAACTTCGGCTTCGACGAGGTGTCCCAGGCCGACGACCTGTTCGAGGTCTGCGACGCCCCCTACGGCGAGACGGACGACGGCGTCGGCCAGTGGCCCTACGACCTGGACGTCGGCGGGGTGATCGTCGGCGGCCGGCTCCGGATCGACGTCGGCCACGCCACCACCGTCTACACCGCCGGGACGGCGCAGGCCTTCCTCGACGAGCTCTGCGCCCGGCTGACCGGCCTCGTCGAGCCGACCGGCCCCACCGAGCCGACCGGCCCCACCGAGCCGACCGGCGCCGCAGAGCCGACCGGCTGAGCGTCCACCCGACCAACACCAGTGGAAGGACCTGCACGATCATGCGACGTCCAACCGGATTCGCCGCCTTCTCCGTCCTGTGGTGCGGTCAGTTCCTGTCCGTCGTCGGGACGCGGATGACCAACTTCGCGGTCAGCGTCTGGATCTGGGACCAGACCGGCAGCACCACCCAGTTCACCCTGAGCCTGTTCTTCGCCTTCGCCTCGACGGTGCTGTTCAGCCCGGTCGCCGGCGCGTTCATCGACCGCTGGAACCGCCGGCTGACCATGATGATCTCCGAGCTCGGCTCGGCGGTCGCCACGGCGGCCCTGCTGATCCTGTTCCTGACCGGCACACCCGGCATGGGGGAGCTGTACCTGGTCAACTTCGTCACCGGCGCCTTCGTCGCGTTCCAGGTGCCGGTGTTCCAGGCCACGATCACCCTGATGATGGAACGCGGCAACTACGCGCGGGCCAACGCGATGATGTTCGCCGTCCGTTCGACGCCCGAGCTGTTCGCGCCGCTGCTGTCCGCCCTGCTGCTCACCGTCACCGGCATCAGCACCATCCTGCTGATCGACACGGTCTCGTACGCCTTCGCCATCGCCACCGTGCTGCTGGTGGCCCTCCCGGCCACCCCGAAGCAACCCGACGGGGCCGCCCCCTCGACCTTCTGGCAGGACTGCCAGATCGGCTTCCGCTACATCCTGCGCAGCAAGCCGCTGCGCAACCTGGAGACCTTCCTGGTCATCATCAACGTGCTGGCCTCCACCGGCTACCTGCTGCTGCGGCCGCTCGTGCTGGCCCGCACCGGGGACAGCAACGGCTCGCTCGCCCTGGTGCTGTCCACCGGCGCGATCGGCGGCATCGGGGGCACCATCCTGGTCGCGGCGCTGAAGTCCCCCCGGGACAAGATGCGGTACGTGCTGTGGGCCACCGTGGCGTTCAGCGTGATCGGCCGGATCCTCTACGGCGTCTCCGACGTGGTGATCCTGCTCGGCATCGCACTGATCGTGGTGCACATGTGCATCCCGATCATCGACGGCTACACCAACACCGTGTGGCAGGAGAAGGTCGAACCGCACCTCCAGGGCCGGGTGTTCGCCGCCCGGCAGTTCGTGGAGGAGCTGTCCATCCCGATCGCCACGCTGATCGCCGGGCCGCTGGTCGACCACGTGCTCACCCCGTGGATGGAGCCCGGCGAACAGGGCGACCGGCTGCTCGGCGGCCTGGTCGGCAGCGGGCAGGCGGGCGGCATCGGCCTGGTCTTCGTCGGCATCGGGGTGGTCGGCGCGGTGCTCGCGCTCGGCTCCTTCCTGGTGCCCAGCATCCGGCGGATCGAGAGCATCCTGCCGGACGCCGAACCGGAGCCGGAGCCGGCGTCCGGGGCTGGGCCGAAGACCGAGCCGACCGCCGGCGCGGCCGGCGCCGCCGTCGCGACCGAGGCGGTGACCCCGTGACCGCACTCCAGGAACCCGCCCGGCTGCTCACGCTCGTCGCCGAGGTCCTCGACCTCGACCCGGCGGCCGTCACCGACGAGGACGGCCCCGCCACCCTGCCCGAATGGACCAGCCTGCGCCACCTGCAACTGGTGGTGACGCTGGAGGAGATCTACCAGGTCTCGTTCGCCTACGAGGAGGTGCGGAACGTGCCGTCCATCGGCCGGCTGCGCACGGTGCTGCGCGCCAAGGGGGTGGCGGCATGACCACCCCGACCCCGTACGAACTGCGCTCCGCCTGGCGGGAGTTGTCCCGTGAGGGCGCGGCGCCCGGGCTGCGGATCGGCCTGCTGGCCAGCTACACGGCCGACCAGCTGGTGCCGTACCTCGGCGTGCCGCTGCACCGGGCCGGACTGCCGCCGCTCTGCCACGTCGGCCCGTTCGACCAGATCGTCCGCCAGTGCCTCGACGAGCAGGGCGAGACGGCCCGCTCCCGGCCGGACGTCCTGGTCGTGGCGCCCCGCTTCGAGGAGCTCGGCCCGGCCGGACCGCAGTGGACCCGGGACCTGCTGGACGTCGCTGACGCCGCCCGCAGCGCCGTCGAACGCTGGGTCGGCACCCTGGTCTTCGTGCTGCCCGCGCTGCCCGACCACCAGGGCCTCGGGGTCGGCGACACCGGCCGGACCGCCGGTGCCGCCGCGCTGGCCACGGCGGCCCGCGAGACCGCCCGCGCCCGGCTGGCCGGCCTGCCCGGGATCCTGCTCGCCGACGCCGAGGACGCCGTCCGGGAGGTCGGGGCCGCGGGCGCCTACCACCCGGCCATGTTCAAGCTGGCCAAGGTGCCCTACACGGAAGAGCTGTTCGCCCGGCTCGGCACCCGGATCGCCCGGCTGCTCGTCGGCCGGTTCGGCGCCGGCGTCCGCGCGGTGGTGCTGGACGCGGACAGCCTCGCCGACGGACCGGCCGCGGGCCTGCGCGACCCGCTGCGCGCGCTGCGCGGCGTCGGGGCCCGGGTCGGCCTGTGCGCCACGGACGCCGCGGTCTGGCCGGCGCTCGCCAAGTCCTGCCCCGAACTGGTCGCCTCCGTCGACGCGGCGGTGGTCGCCCGCGGGCCGGTCGCCGACCGGCTGGCCGCCGTCGCCGAGGCACTGGACGTCCCGGCCCGCGCGGTGGCCGTGCTGACGGCGGATCCCGAACTGCTGCCGCCGGGCGCCGGAGTGGTGCTGGGGGAGCAGCCGGAGGCCTGGACCGCCGAGCTGGCCGCGGCGGGTCTGTTCGACCGCCCGGCGCCGCTGACGCTCGCCACCGCGCCCGCCCCGCCGTCCGTGCTGCCGGTGGAGTCCCCGGCGTCGTCCGTCGAGCCGTCCGCCGTCTCGCTGGACGACTTCGTGGCCAGCCTCGACGTGGTCGTGGACGTCCGGCCGGCCGCGGGCCTGCTCGACACCGTGGCCGAAGTGGTCACCCGGGCCAAGGACTTCACCCTCGGCAACGACCAGGACGCGGACGCCGTCGCCGGCTACCCCGGGGACCTCCTGGCCGTCTCGGTGCGCGACCGCTTCGGCGACTACGGCATCAGCGGCGCCGTCGGGCTGCGCCGCGACGGCGGCCACTGCACCGTCGACCTGTTCTCGCTCTCCTGCCCCGTCCTCGGGCGGCAGGTCGAGGACGCCGTGCTGCGCGAGATCCTGCGCCGCGCCGACGGCGCCGACGTGGTGTTCCGCTACCGGGAGACCGAGCACAACGGCGCCGCCCTGACCTTCCTGCGCGCCCTGCCGGAGAACCACCCCGACGGCACCGGGCGGGCCGGCCGGGTGCACGCCCTCACCTGGGCCGACCCGCTCCCGGCCGCCGACCAGGCGCCGACCGGCGTCCGCTTCGGCGTCGTCGCGATCGGCCAGGCGCTGCCCGAACCCTCCGCCGTCGCCGACCTCGCGCCGTCCTACACCGAGGACCTGGACCGGATCCGCGGCTGGGGCTACCGCACCTTCCACCGCGCGCCCGAGGGCGTCGGCCTCACCGACCTCGCCGTCGAGGCCGGCCGGCAGGCCCTCGCCGAGGCCGGGATCGGCGCGGACGAGGTCGACCTGGTGGTGCTCGCCATCGCCGACCTCGCCGAGTACCTGTACTGGGACCCGGCCGCCTCGACCCAGGCCCGGCTGGGCGCGCACGGCGCCGAGGCGGTGCTGGTCAACCAGGCCTGCGGCGGCGGCGTGGCCGCCTTCGACCTGGTCGCGGGCAAGTTCGCGGTGCACCCGGCGTACCGCACCGCGCTGGTGATCGGCGCCAACCGGGTGGCCGAGCCGTACTGGAACCGGATGGAGATCAACACCAGCGTCTACTCGGACGGCGCGGCAGCCGCCGTCGTCCGGCGCGACCACGGCGGCTGCCGCTGGCTGGCCACCGAGACCATCACCGACGGCACCTACGCCGACTTCATGCGGATGGACGTCGGCGGGGCGGCCAACCCCTTCCGCGCCGGCGACCCCGAACAGCCGCACGTGGCCAACCCGCAGGACCGGCTGGACGCCTTCTTCCAGGGCGACGTCCGCGCGATGTACCGGTTCGTGTCGATGATCCGCTCCCGCAGCCGTGAGGTCGTCGACCTCGCCTGCGCCCGCGCCGGGATCGCCCGCCAGGACATCCGGCGGGTGATCCACTTCAACGACAACGGCCGACAGCTCGCCGACCTCGCCAAGGACCTCGACATCGCGCTCGACCGGACCAACGTCGACACCGCCCTCGAGCACGGCCACATCGGCTGCGCCGACCAGCTGGTGACCCTGCGCCGCCTGCTGGCCGCCGGGGAGCTCGCCACCGGCGACGTCGTCGCGCTGACCAGTACCAGCAGCGGCATGCACTGGATCTGCACGCTGCTCCAGGTGTGAGAAACGGAGACGGAGACGACATGCACACCGACGAGGACCTGCTGGCCCGGATCCGCGCGGTCCGCGGCCCCGACGCACCGGCCGACCCCGGCCTGCTCGCCGCACTGGCCGGGCTGACCGCCCCGACCGCCCGACGCGACGCCGGCCGCCTGCTGGCGAACGTCCCACCGGCCCGGATCACCCCCGAGGGCCGCGCCCTGCGCCCGCTGCGGGTCGCCATCGCCGGCACCTTCACCGCCGAGAACGTCGCACCGCTGCTCCGGCTCGAACTGCTGCGCAGCGGGATCGCGCCTGAGCTGCACGTCAGCGGATTCGACCAGCTGCTGGTCGAGTTGAGCGACCCGGACTCGGAGCTGGCCCGGTTCGCGCCGGACGTCACGCTGTGCCTGCTGCACGACGAGGCGCTGCTCCCGCTGGACTGGGACCCGGCCGACATCGAGACCCTGAGCGGCCCGGCCGCCCACCGGCTGGCCATGCTGGAACAGGCGGTGGCCGGCTTCGCCGAGCGCTCCACCAGCGCCGTCGTGCTGCACACGGTGCCGCTCGC
This sequence comes from Kitasatospora sp. NPDC097643, assembly GCF_040302625.1. NCBI lineage: Bacteria > Bacillati > Actinomycetota > Actinomycetes > Kitasatosporales > Streptomycetaceae > Kitasatospora > Kitasatospora sp. NPDC097643. Next base: position 78,769 of record NZ_JBEOSA010000024.1, read on the forward strand.
CCGGGCCCAGCAGCGGCGTGTGATCGGCTACGCCGGTCGGGCCGAACTCGGCGCGGCCTGGCGGGAGTTGAACCAAAACCTGCTGGACCTCGGGGCGCGCCACCCGTCCGTCCACGTGCTGGACTTCGAGGCCCTGCTGGTCGACCACCCGGGCCCGGTCCGGGACGACCGGCTGCACCGCTTCGGCGGCATCGCCTGGACCTTCGGCGTGGAGGCCGAATTCGCCCGCGAGGCCGCCGCGTTCTGCCGCGCGACGGCCGGGCGAACGGGCAAGCTGCTGGTCGTCGACCTGGACAACACCCTGTGGGGCGGCGTCCTCGGGGACGACGGCCCCGAGGGCATCCAGGTCGGCGGCGGCTACCCCGGCAGCTGCTACACCGAGCTCCAGCGCGGCCTGCTCGCGCTGAAGCGGCAGGGCGTCCTGCTCGCGGTGTGCAGCAAGAACGAGCAGTCCGCGGTCGACGCGGTGCTCGCCTCGCACCCCGAACTGCTGCTGCGGCCGGACGACTTCGTGGCCCGGGCCGCCAACTGGGGCCGCAAGGACCACAACATCCGCCAGATCGTCGAGACGCTGAACATCGGACTCGACAGCGTCGTGTTCGTCGACGACAGCCCGTTCGAGTGCGACCTGGTCGCCCGCGAGCTGCCCGAGGTCAAGGTGGTCCGGCTCAGCGGCGACCCGGCCGGGCACCTCGCGGCGGTGCTGGAGCCGCAGTTCTTCGGCGCGCTCAGCACCACCGCCACCGACCGGGAGCGGACCGGGATGTACCGGGCCCGGGCAGAACGCGCCGACTTCGCCGCCTCGTTCGCCTCCGCCAACGACTACCTGACCGGTCTCGGACTGAAGGTCACGGTCGCCCCGGCCGACGAGTTCAACCTGCCAAGGCTGGTCCAACTCGCGGCCCGCACGAACCAGTTCAACCTCAACCCGGGCGCGCACGGGGAGAGCCGCACCCGCGAGATGGCTGCCTCGGTGGACCACGCCGTGCTCGGCTTCGAGGTCTCCGACCGCTTCGGCCGCGAGGGCTGGGTCGGCGCGGCCTGGGTCGCCAAGGGCCCGGACCACTGGCTCGTCGAGAACTTCGTGATGAGCTGCCGGGTCTTCTCCCGCGGCGTGGAACACGCCGTGCTCGCCCACCTCGCCGAACTCGCCCGGGCCGCCGGCGCCACCACCCTGCACGCCGACTACCGGCGCGGCGAGCGGAACGGGCCGGCCGCCTCCCTGGTCGAGGCCTTCGCCGAGACCGGCGCCACCGACGGTGCCACCGACGGCACCACCCGGTACGCGCTCGACCTCTCCACGGCCGACGTCGCCGTCCCCGCCTGGATCGAACTGGACCGAAGGGAACCCACCCATGTCTGACGCCTCGCTCTCCGACGCCACGCTCTCCGACGTCACCGGCCGGCTCGTCGGCCTGGTCGAGCAGGTCACCGAACTACCCGGCCTGACCACCGAGTCGAGGTTCCAGAACCTCGACAACTGGACCAGCCTGGCCGCCCTCCGGCTGCTCACCGACATCGAGGACACCTTCGGCGTCCAACTCGACCTGCGCGCCTACTTCGCGATCGCCGACATCGACCAGCTCTCCGAGCTCGTGACCAGCGCACTGGCGGCCCGGTGATCCGCCGGATCGACCACGTCGGCCTGGTGGCGGCCGACCTCAAGACCGCCGCCACCGGCCTGGAGATGCTCACCATGCGTCCCGACCTCACCGACGTGGTCGACACCTACGACGTCACCTGCCAGTTCTGGCGCCGCGAGGGCGACCCCACCGCGATCGAGGTGGTCACCCCCTCCGGCCCGGGCAGCCAGGTCACCGGCCACCTCGCCCGCAGCGGCCCCGGCCTGCACCACGTCGCCTTCGAGGTCGACGACATCGTGGCCGAACTCGCCACCCTGCGCGCCCGGGGCGCCGTCCTGGTCGACGACGAACCCCGCCCCGGCGGCCAGCCCGGCCTCCAGATCGCCTTCGTCCACCTCGGCCCGGCCACCGGCCTCCTGGTCGAACTCGTCCAGTACGCGACCCCCGGGCCCCACTGACCCCACCCCACCCGGGACGCAGGGCCGCCGCTCACCACGACCGGCGGCCCTGGGTCCGTTGCCCGTCCCGTGCCCCTCCCGGCCGACGGTGCTGACAGCACTGTCGACGCGACGTCAGAATGGCGCCATGGCCGATGAACTGAGCACGCCGCGCCGGATCGCCGACGACTACGTGGCCGAGGTCGCCGCGCTCGATCCGGTGGTGGCGGTCCGGCTCGGGGCGCAGCCGGGGGACGACCGGCAGCCGGACCTGTCCCCGGCGGGCTTCGAGGCACTCGCCGCACTGGCCCGCCGGACCCTGGCCACCCTGGACGCCGCGGAACGCTCCAGTGGCGGGAGTTGGGCGGAGCCGGCCGACCGGTCCTGCGCCCGGCTGCTGCGTGAGCGCCTGACCGCCGAGCTCGCCGTGCACGACGCCGGCGACCACTACCGGCAGCTGCGTAACGTCAACTCGCCCGTGCACCAGCTGCGGGGCATCCTCACCATGATGCCCACCGACACCGACGAGGACTGGGCGGCGGTGGCCGGGCGGCTGCAGAAGCTGCCCGCCGCCCTGGACGGCTACCGGGCCACCCTGGCCGAGGGCATCGCGCGCGGGCTGCTGTCCGCGCCGCGCCAGGCCCGGGCCGTGGTCGACCAGCTCGACGCCTGGACCGGCCGATCCGACGGCGGCGCGAGCTGGTTCGCCGGCTTCGTCGCTGCCGGTCCGGACCGGCGCAGGCCATGCCTGGAGGCCGCGGCCGCCGACGCCACCGCCGCGGTCGGGCGGTTCCGCGACTGGCTGCACGACACCTACCTGCCGGCCGCGGACGGCACCCCGGACGCCGTCGGCCGCGAGCGCTACCTGCGCTCCGCCCGCTGGGCCAACGGCACGGACGTCGACGTGCCGGAGGCGTACGCCTGGGCCTGGGAGGAGTTCCACCGGACCGCCGAGGAGATGCGCACCGAGGCCGCGCGCATCCTCCCGGGCGCCACCGCCCGCGCCACCATGGACCACCTGAACCGGCAGGGCCACGCCGTCGAGGGCGAGGAGGCGATCCGGGTCTGGCTCCAGCAGATCACCGACGAGGCGATCGAGGCCCTGCACGGCACCCACTTCGACATCTCCGGCCCGATGCGCCGGGTGGAGACCCGGATCGCCCCGCCGGGCGGCTCGACCGCGCCGCACTACATCGGCCCCAGCCTGGACTTCACCCGCCCCGGCCGCACCTACCTGCCGACCCTGGGCGAACGGACCTTCCCCACCTGGCAGATCGTCAGCACCTGGTACCACGAGGGTGTCCCCGGCCACCACCTCCAGACCGCCCGCTGGACGGCCGAGGTCGGCCGGCTCAGCCAGTACCAGATCACCCTGGGCGCGGTCAGTGCCAACAAGGAGGGCTGGGCGCTGTACGCCGAGCGACTGATGGACGAACTCGGCTTCCTCACCGACCCGGCCCGCCGACTCGGCTACCTGGACAAGCAGATGCTGCGGATCATCCGGGTCATCGTCGACCTCGGCCTGCACCTGGAGCTGACCGTCCCCGCCGACTCCGGCTTCCACCCCGGCGAGCGCTGGACGCCGGACCTCGCGACCGCCTTCATGGCCGCCCACCACGGCAGTTCACCCGCCCGGCGGGCCGGCGAGATCGACCGCTACCTCGGCTGGCCCGGCCAGGCGATCGGCTACAAGCTCGGCGAACGCGCCTGGCTCGACGGCCGCGCCCGCGCCCGCCACCGCCACGGCACCACCTTCGACCTCAAGGCCTGGCACACCGAGGCCCTGTCCCTGGGCTCCCTCGGCCTCACCGACCTGGCGGACACCCTCGCCGCCCTGTGAGCCGTGCCGCCAGGCGTGGCGTGTGCGACCTGCATTACTGGCCGGTAAGTTGGCTGATCATCATCTCCTCTGAAGGCCCATCAGATCGCTAGGCTCCGGCAGTCGAATGGTTAGCGCACGGATGGAGCGGTGGAGCAGCGATGGAACGATTCCCCAGCAGCCACGGACGTCGGGTGGCGAGCGCCGCGCTGGCGGTGGCACTCGCCCTCGGCGCGGGCGCCGTGGCGCAGCCCGCGGCGGCCGCGGCCCCGGTAGCCCCGGCGGCCTCCGCCGTGCAGCAGGCGCTCGGCGTCGGGTCGTTCCACCTGGCCGACATCTCCGCCCGGGACGGCGTGGTGCTGAAGGCCGACGTGTTCACCCCGGCGCCCGGCACCCCGGGTGCCGACCCGCAGGGGCGCTACCCGCTGGTGGTGCAGCCGGCCAGTTGGGGGCAGAACGACCTGGAGTACGTCGCCCAGGGGCGGGCGTTCGCCGCCGCCGGGTACGTCGTCGTCACCTACACCGTGCGCGGCTTCTGGGGCTCCGGGGGCGAGGTCGACGTCGCCGGGCCGAAGGACGTGGCCGACATCTCGACGGTGATCGACTGGGCGCTCGCGCACACCCCGGCCGACCCGCAGCGGGTCGGCATGGTGGGGCTCTCGCTGGGCGGCGGCCTCACCCTGCTCGGCGCCGCCTTCGACCCGCGGATCAAGGCCGTCGCCTCGCTGAGCGGCTGGGCCGACCTGACCGACTCGCTGTACAGCGGGCAGACCCGGCACCTCCAGGCCGCCACCGTGCTCGCCGGGATCCAGGCCCCGACCGGCCGCCGCAGCGCCGAGTTCGGGCGGGTGCTGGACGACCTGTTCGCCGACCGCGACCTGCCCGAGGTGGTCCGCTGGGCCGATGTCCGCTCCCCGGCGCGCTACCTGGACCGGATCAACGCCAACGGCACCGCCGTCCTGCTGGCCAACGCCTGGGGCGACAGCTTCTTCAACCCCGGCCAGGTCACCGCCTTCTACGACCGGCTGACCGGGCCCAAGCGCCTCGAACTGCGCCCGGGCGACCACGCGAGCCAGGAGTTCACCGGACTGCTCGGCCTGGTCAACCCGGCCTGGGGCAGCGCCCGTTCCTGGTTCGACCAGTACCTCAAGGGGGCGCCGGGCGACGGCCGGCCGGCGGTCGACCTGACCGTCCGCCCCGCCGGTACGCACGAGAGCCACCCCGACTGGTCGTCCGTCAGCTCCCGCACCGCCCACCTGGCCCTCGGCGCCGACAGCCTCGGGGAAACCGGGCCGGCCGCCGGGCCCGGCGACTGGCGGACGACCGTGCTCGGCGACCTGCCCTCCGGTGCGAGCGGCGGGATCGCCCTGCTGTCCGGGCTGGTCGACCAGACCACGCACCAGTCGCCCACCGTGGTCGTCCCGCTGCTGGCCCGCTCGGCCGCCGTCGTCCGGCAGTCCGCGCCGTACCCGCAGGGCCTGGCGCTGCGCGGCGCCGCCCGGCTGCACACCACCGTCACCGCCACCAGCCCGCAGGGCACGGTCGTCGCCTACCTCTACGACGTGAACGCGCTCGGCCTCGGCCGGCTGATCTCGCACGCCCCGCAGAGCTGGTCCGGGCAGCCGGCCGGACAGCCCTTCCCGCTGGACGTCACCCTCTTCGCCACCGCCTACGACCTGCCCGCCGGCCACCGCCTCGCCCTCGTCCTCGGCACCCGCGACCCCCTCTACGGCGGCCTCACCCCGTCGGGCAGCACGGTCACCTTCGGCTCCACGGCCGCCGACCCGTCCGACCTCGCCCTCCCCGTTCGTTAGGGCGTGCCTGGCTGATCCCGCGGAGGCGGGCTCAGCCGGCGGGCGGGGCTGTCGCCGGGCGCGTCTGCTGGACCAGGACGGTGGTGGCGCGTTCCAGGAGCTCGCAGAGTGCGGCGTGTTCGGAGGGCGTGAACGCGTCGGTGAGCGCGCGCTCAAGGATGATCACCTCCTGGTAGGCACTGTCCAGCAGCGTCCGGCCTCCATCGGTGAGGGTGGCGATCTGCACCTTGGCGTGCACCGGGGACGTCTCGCGGCGGATCAGTTCCTTGGTCTCCATATTGGTCAGCACGCTGCTCATGCTCTGCTGCGTCACCCCGCAGGAACGGGCCAGCTGGGCGCCGGACATGCCGCCTTCGCGCGAGAGGATCAACAGCACGGTGTACTGCGTCATGGTCAGCCCGTAGGCGCGCAGCACTGCCTCGTGGTGCGCCATCAGCGCCTGCTCCGACCGCCTGATCCGGGTGCAGAGGTCGTTCTCGATCCGGGCTTCCACCGCGTACTCCCGCTCCACTGACAGGTTCATGGGTTGACTCAGGAACCTTATATACCTACGCTTCTCAACTGTAAGGATACTGAGTCAACACAGGGGGCTGTAGCGATGAAGGCTGTCGTTCTCGACACCGATGACCACTACCGGATCGTCGAACTCGATGAGCCCACCCCCGGCCCCGGCCAGGTGGCGATCCGCGTGGCCTACGCCGGGATCCAGTGGGGCGACACCATGGTCAGGGACGGCCACTTCGCCGTGCCGCGCCCCTTCGTCCCGGGGTTCGAGGCATCCGGGCACATCGTCGCGGTCGGCGCGGGTGTCGACGCACGCCGTGTCGGTGAGGCCGTCGCCGCGCTGACCGCCTCAGGCGCCTACGCCGAGGTGGTCCTGGCACCCGCCACGCTCACGTTGGGCATCGGCGGCATGCCGCTGAGGACGGCCGCAGGTCTCGGGTGGGGCGCGCCGACCGCCTACGACCTGATCAACACCGCCGCGCGAGTACGGCCCGGCGAAAGCGTGCTGATCCACGCCGCCGCCGGCTCAGTCGGCACGCTCGCCGCCCAGTTCGCCCGACTGGCCGGAGCGGGCCGGATCGTGGGCGTGGTCGGCACTGCCGACAGGGCCGACTACGCCGCACGGTTCGGGTATGACCAGCTCCTGCTCCGCGAGGAGTTCCCGGCCAAGCTCGGTGACGAGAAGCCCGACGTCATCCTCGACCCGGTCGGCGGCTCGACCCGCACCGCCGGCCTCGAGCGGCTCGCCGTACACGGCCGACTGGTGGCATACGGCAACCTCGCCACGTACGAACCCGTCCTCGCCAACGCCAACGACCTCCTCATGCACGGCAAGTCACTCCTGACCTACAACAGCAACCTGCTCAGCCAGACCCACCCCGAGCGGCTCGCCGACAGTGCCCGCCGCGCACTCGGCCTCGTCGCCGACGGCAAGGTCCGCCTGGACATCACCGCCGAGTACGCCCTCGGGGACATGGCCTCGGCCGTGCAGCACCTCGCCGAGGGCGCAACACATGGCAAGAGCATCCTCCGTGTCGCCTGACAACACGCAGAAAGCGCCGACCACGAGGCGGCTCCCGCGACCAGCCCGCCGTGCCCCACGCAGTCACACCCATCGCGTCAATCCCCGAAGGGACTTTCGGAGTTGACCACTAAGGCCCGTCCGCGATCAGTGCCCCGTGTCGGCCGCAGCCGGCGCTGCGCAGCGCGGCCCAGGATGCCGAGCGGTGACCTTCAGGTGTTGATCATCGGTTACGACGGGCTGGCATATCACATCGCCCTTTTCGCGAGTGGTTCGTGGCAGGGCTGGAACGCGGTGCAGGGGGTGGGCAGTGCGCAGATCTTCGCGGCGAGCAGCATCGCGATCGCGGGGATGCCGAACGGTGACGACGCGCAGCTGGTGGTGGTGGGCAACGAGTTCCGGAGCCACGGGAAGTCCGGAATTTTCCCCCCTCCGACCGGTCGCGGTACGAAGCGGTAGGGTCACCGGATTCGTCGGAAATAACAATTCCCTTCCGAGGGCTTTTCGGCCTTACGTCCGGGGCCTAGGCTGCGCCGCGTGTCGATCCTTCGAAGATTTCGCGCCTCCGGCCCGCGCCTCCTGCCGGAACTCGACGACGCCGGCCTCGGCCGGGTCCGGCGCCAGCTGAATTCCCGCGGGATGCCGGGCCAGGACTCCATTCAGGTCGACCAGGTCGAGCGGCTGCTCCAGGAGGCCGGTACGGACTGGGACCGCCGTGGGCACCGGTTCGCGGTGCTCGCCGAGGCCGCCGCGCCATCCGCGCTGGCCCGGTCCTGGCGGATGCGCAGCCCGAACGGCGCCGATCCGATGATCTTCGAGGCCTGGGTCGAGCTGGTGCGCGGTCGGCACGCGGGGCGGATGGAGGACGCCCGGGCGGCCGCCGAGCTCTGTTACGCCGCCGCCGAGGCCCGCGCCGGGGACCCGGCCCCCTGGGTGGTGCTGCTCGGGATCCTGCGGCTGATCCGCGCCGACTCGCGCGAGGTGTTCGCGGTCTGGCAGGAGATCGTGACGCGCGACCGGTGGAACCGCGAGGCCCACGTCCAGATGCTGCGCTACCTCTCCCCGGAGGAGTGCGGCTCGCGCAGCAGCCAGCTGGACTTCGTGGAGTCGGTCCGGGCCTCCGTGCCGTCGAACGCCCCGGCCGTCGGCGTGGAGCTCATGGGGGTGGTCGACGAGCACACCCGCACCGCCGCCAAGGGCGGGGTGGAGGCGCTGCTCGCCCGGCGGCAGTGGACGAACGCACGGGCCGCCCGGGCACTGGACGGGGCGCTGGCGAGCTGGCCGCGCCCGGGGCACCTGCGGCACGCGGCCGCCGCGGCCGACCTGAACCTGCTGGCGTTCGCCCTGGTCCAGGCCGGTCGGGTGCGGGAGAGCAGCGAGGTCTTCCGGCTGATCGGCGACACCGTCACGGACTGGCCGTGGGCGCTGGACGGCGACGCGCTCGGGCAGTTCGGCTACTGGCAGGCCAAGGCGCTGGGCTGAGAGCCGAGGCGCTGGGCTGACGAGCCGTCAACCGGATCGCGTCAGCGCTCCGGGGCGAGGTAACGGCGGCCCGCTATCTGCTCGAAGATCAGGTTGGTCCGGGTCTGCGCCACCGCCGGGTGGGTGGTGAGGTTGTCCACGACGAAGTCGCGCAGCGCCTCCGGCCCGGCGACGCCGACGTGGAGCAGGTAGTCGTCGGAGCCGGCCATGTGGAACACCGCCAGCACGCCGGGCAGGTCCGGGGCGGTGCTGCGGAAGCTCTCGTTCTGCTCGCGGGTGTGGGCGCGGAGCCGGACCGAGATCATCGCCTGGAGCGGCAGCCCGATCGCGGCGGGGTCGACGTCGGCCCGGAACCCCCGGATGATGCCGCGCTCCTGGAGCGCGCGGACCCGGGCCAGGCAGGTGGACGGGGCGATGCCCACCGCCTCGGCCAGGGCGTTGTTGGGCATCCGGGCGTTGTCGGCCAGCGCGCGGATGATCGCCCCGTCCACGTCGTCGATGGGCGCCCGCCGGGCCTGCGGATTATTCGGCATGGCGCCTAGGATCGCAGGCGTTTCCGCACATTCGCAAGACAGGACGCCGCTAGACCGAATCTTGTTCGGGTGATCTTCCGCTCCGGGTCGGAAAGTTCCATCCTGGGCCCCGAGCGGCGAACCGAGCCGCGCCCGTTCGCGGACTCCCGTTCGCAGAGCAGATCCCGGAGTGCCGCGCCCATGAGCCCGACCGTGACCCTCACCGAGTCGACCGCGACCGCGACCGCCGCCGCTGAAGCCGCGACCGCCGTCGACCCCGGGCCGGAGCTGGACGGCGGTGAGTTCGTGCTCCCCGCGGGCGGGCTGGACGACGCCCAGCGCCTGCGCGCCCTCGACACCGTGGACGAGTACCTGACCCGCAAGCGCGAGCACCTGGTCGGCTACCAGGCGACCCAGGACATGAAGGGCACCGCGCTGGACCTGGCCCGGTTCATGCCGAACAACATCAACAACCTCGGCGACCCGTTCCAGAGCGGCGGCTACAAGCCGAACACCAAGGTCGTCGAGGCCGCCGTGCTCGACTACTACGCGCGGCTGTGGCACGCCGAGCGCCCGCACGACCCGGCCGACCCCGAGTCGTACTGGGGCTACATGCTGTCCATGGGCTCGACCGAGGGCAACATGTACGCGCTCTGGAACGCCCGGGACTACCTGAGCGGAAAGGCGCTGATCCAGCCGCCGACGGCCCCGTTCGACGCCCTGCGCTACGTCCAGGCCGCGCCCGACCGGCACAACCCGAACGCCCACCGCCCGGTCGCGTTCTACTCCGAGGACACCCACTACTCCTTCGCCAAGGCCGTCCGGGTGCTGGGCGTCGAGACCTTCCACGCCGTCGGCCTGGAGCTGTACCCGGACGAGTGCCCGCTGGTCGACCCCGCCACCGGCCGTCCCGGCTGGCCCACCGAGGTGCCCTCCGCCCCGGGCCCGTCCGGCCGGTCCTGGGACGGCCCGGGCGAGATAGACGTCGACGCGCTCGCCGTGCTGGTGGAGTTCTTCGCCGCCAAGGGGCACCCGGTCTTCGTCAACCTCAACCTGGGCAGCACCTTCAAGGGCGCCCACGACGACGTCCGGGCGGTCTGCGAGCGGCTGCTGCCGATCTTCGAGCGGCACGGCCTGGTCCGCCGCGAGGTGGTGTACGGCACCTGCCCGCAGACCGGCGAGCCGCTGGTCGACCTGCGGCGGGGCTTCTGGATCCACGTCGACGGCGCGCTCGGCGCCGGCTACGCGCCCTTCATGCGGATGGCCGCCGAGGACCCGGCGTACGGCTGGACCCCGGACGCGCGGCTGCCGGAGTTCGACTTCGGCCTGCGGCTGCCGACCGCGGAGTTCGGCGAGGTGGACATGGTCTCCTCGATCGCCATGAGCGGCCACAAGTGGCCCGGTGCGCCGTGGCCGTGCGGCATCTACATGACGAAGGTGAAGTACCAGATCTCGCCGCCGTCCCAGCCGGACTACATCGGTGCGCCGGACACCACCTTCGCCGGCTCCCGCAACGGCTTCTCCCCGCTGGTGCTCTGGGACCACCTGTCCCGGCACTCCTACCAGGACCAGGTGGACCGGATCCGCGGCGCCCAGGAGCTGGCCGACTACCTGGAGCGGCGCCTGCTGGCGATGGAGCAGGAGACCGGCGTCGAGCTCTGGCCGGCTCGCACCCCGGGCGCCGTCACCGTGCGGTTCCGCAAGCCGAGCGCCGAGCTGGTGGCGAAGTGGTCGCTGTCCTCCCAGGACGTGCTGATGGTCCCGGGCGACGAGTCCACCCGCCGCAGCTACGTACACGTCTTCCTGATGCCCTCGGTCGACCGGGCGAAGCTGGACGCCCTGCTGGCCGAACTCGCCGAGGACCCGGTCATCCTGGGCCGGGCGTAACGGCTCGACCGGCGGCGGACGCCGTACCGCGCCACCCGCCCCGGCCCCGCAGCCGGGTGCCGAGGCGGGTGCCGAGGCGGGTCGCGTGCCGTCAACTAGCCGACGAAACAGCTCAGTTGACGGTCCAGCGCTGCAAGTCCGAGCCGGTGTCGGCCTGCTGGGTGACGGGTGAGCCGTCGGCGGTGCCGGCCGTGGTCAGCAACAGGCCGCTGACCTTCGCGGCGAGGGTGTAGCCGCCGCCCGCCGGGGTGGCGCTCCAGCGCTGGTTGGTGCCGCCGGTGCAGGTCCACTGGATCACCTTGGCGCCGCGGGCGGTGGACCCGCCGTTGACGTCCAGGCAGAGCCCGGACTCGCGGTTGACGATCTGGTAGGTGCCGTCGGGCTGCTGCGTGAACACCCAGTCCTGGTTGGCGCCGCCGTTGGGCGTCCAGGTGATCAGCTGGGTGCCGGCGGTGGTGGAGTGGGCCGGGTCGTCCAGCGCCTTGCCGGCGGCGGTCAGGGTGTGGGTGCCGGTGAGGGGGCCGTTCCCCGCACCGGTCGGGGTGAGGGCGAGGGTCTGCTCCCCGGCGGTGCGGGCGCCGCCGACCGGGTTGCCGGTGGTGTCGCTCCAGGTGCGGGCGGGGGTGGTCTCGACGGCGCGGGCGGCGTCCGAGGAGAGGCCGAGGGCCAGGCCGCTGTACCGGTTGACCAGGCGCAGGGCGCCGGCCGGGCCGGCCGGGAGGACGAACCACTGCTGGCCCACCGAGGGGCCGCCGGTGCCGACCGGGGTGACGGTGGGTTTGGTGCCCCAGGCGCGGCCGGCGGTGCGGGTGGAGTCGACGCCGAGCAGCCCGCCGCTGCCCGCGTTGGCGATCCGGTAGGAGCCGTCGCCGTTGGCGGTGAAGCGCCAGGACTCCGCGGCGGCGCCGGTGGGCGCACCCAGCGAGGTGGTGCCCGGTTTGCCGGGGACCTGGGCGAGGATCCGGCCGTCGGCGTTGCCGATCCGGTAGGCCCTGGCGGTGTCCACGGGCGCGGCCGGGGTGGCCGAGTCGATGGTCACCCGGGTGTACTCGCCGTTCGCACCCTTGGCGCAGCTCCAGGCGCAGTAGGCGCGGAAGGTCCTGCCGACCACGGTGTTGTTCGTCCGGTTGGCGTCGTCCAGGAACCAGCGGTACCAGGAGGCGGTGTGGTAGCCGCCGGTGTCGCCGATCAGGGTCCACTTCTGGGTGGCCAGGTCGGTGGTCGCGTAGAACTGCTGCGGCGCGTTGCCGCTCTGGTCGACGCCCTGCGGCTCGCCGATGTACAGCCCCAGGTAGGCGTCGTAGGTGACGTCCATGACGAACAGCGGCGAGGTCGGGGCGAGCGTGCCCGCGGCGACCTGCTGGCTCACCGTCCCGGTGCGGGCCGGGTCGTACTCAGTGGCGGGCGGCAGGTAGCCGCTCGGGTGGGCGGCGTCGACCGGCACCACGGTGCTCTCCCGGCCGCCGGTGCCGGGCTGGGACCAGGCGCCGTCGTACCACTTCTGCCAGGTGCCGGGCGCCATCTTGCCGGCGATCGGGGCCCGGGCCACGTGCGCGCGGAAGTTGCCCCAGCTGCCGCCCTTGTCGACGATCCGGGAGCCGTAGGTGACGTAGAAGTAGCCGGAGGCGGTGTCGACGAACAGCCGGGGGTCGCCGTCGCCGTAGTCGTAGGTCTGGTTGGGGAAGGCGGTGGTGTCACCGCGGGCGGTGCTGTACGGGGAGGTGATCACCTGGTCCTTGATGGTCCAGGTGTGGCCCTGGTCGGTGGAGACGGCGTAGTCGATCGCGTCGAAGTGGATGCCGTCGCCGAAGGGCTGCGGGGTGAACTCGTTGTGCACCAGGCCGTACCAGTCGCCGGTGTCCGGGTCGACCCAGGTGCCGGTGAGGTCGCAGTAGTTGGGCTGCGCGTAGTGCGAACCGGCCGGGGCGGGGGTGGCGGTCCGGCCGGTGGGGCTGTGGTTGCAGCGCCAGGTGGTGTCGTCGTTGCGGTCGGCGGGGTTGGCCGGGTCGACCGCCTTGTTCAGGCCCGCGGCCGGGGTGGCGCCGTCGAGGTCGCTGCCGGTGAAGAAGCTCCACTCCCGGGTGTCCTGGGCGCCGTAGAGGGCGGCGGACTGCTGGAAGTAGAAGGTGCCGTCCTTGTCGACGTACGGCGAGGCGGGGGTGTCGGAGATCTGGCCGAACGGCACGGGGGCGCCGACGGTCACGGTGAAGCCGGCCGAGGAAGCGGCGGCTGGGGAAGCGGCGGCGGAGGGGGTGGCCGCCGCGCCGCTCAGGCCGAGGGGCAGGGCGGCCAGGGCGGCCAGGGTCGCGACCAGGCGGCCGCGGGGTGGGGGGAACACGGACTCTCCTCACGGTGGGGTGGGATCAGACACGCGCCAACTGCCAGTCCACGACCAGCCAGCCGCGGTGCGGCAGGTCCTGGTCGAGGGCCGGCCCGTCCGGTTCCAGGGTCAGACGGGCCGGGGTCGGTGGGGTGAGCGGGGCCAGCAGGGTGGCGCCCGGGGCCTCGGGGGCGTTCGGCAGGGCGATCCGCGGGCGGGCCGGATCGGCGCTGCCGTTGGCTACGGCGAGCAGCCGGCGCGGCCCGGACCGGGTCAGGTACGGCATCAGGTGGGGGCCGCCGCTGACCAGCGGGAGGTCCGGCCGGTCGCCTTCGAGGAAACGGACCATGGCGTGCAGCAGGCGCCGGCCGTCGTCGTCGTACGGCAGCAGGGCCGGGGCGGTGGCGGGCAGTACGGCGACCCGTCCGCCGAGCGCGTTGCGGTAGCCGAACCGGCCGGGGCCCCACGGGCGCAGGTCGGGGGTCAGGACGGACGTCCACACCTCGGTTTCGTCGGCGAGCTTCAGCCGCGGCAGCGCGGGCTGGACGTTGACGCTCAGGTACACCTCCTCGTCGTGCACCTGTTCCAGCGCGTACGGGCGGCCCGGGTGCCCGGCCTCGCGTTCGACGAGCTCGCACCCGAGGATCCCCAGCAGCGGGCCGAAGCCGCGTGCGGTGAGCACCTCGGCGGCGGCGCCGTCCAGCAGCAGCCCGCCGGCCAGCAGCCGCTCCACCTCGGCGTCCGGCAGCGCCCGGGCGAGTTCACCGAAGACGGCCTGGACGGGGGCGTCCTCGGCGGTCACCGGGACGCCGTAGCGCAGCAGGAAGTCGGCGGCCGGACCGGCGTCGACCGCCAGCGCGGCCGGCGAACCCCCGGCCCGGGTGCGGACGTGGGCGGCCGCGTCCTGCGGCATCGGCAGGCCCACCCCGAGGGTGCCCGCGCCGCGCTGCCGCTGGTCGGCGACCCAGTCCAGGGCCGGGCGGGAGCGGCGCAGCAGCTCGGCGACCCGGGGGAAGCGCCCGGCCCGGCCGGACTGCATCGGGTGGAGGTTGAGGAACAGCGCGTCGGAGCCGGCGAGTTGGGCGGTGACCAGCTCGGACCAGGTCTGCGTGTCGGACTTGGACCAGGCGGTGTGCGGCCAGTTCTCGATCTCCGGCTCGCTGGTCGCGTGCGGCGGCCGCAGCACCCGCTGGGCCTCCAACATCCAGAGCGAAAAGCTGAGTTCGCGGCCGGGCGCGTCGCTGTAGCGGGCGAAGTGCGGGCGGTGGGCGACCCGCCCGTGGACGCCGAGCGCGGTGAACAGGGCCGGCCAGTCGCGGCCCTCCACCGAGTGGACACCGGGTTCGGAGCTCATCAGGCCGAGCTGGACCGTCCCGTCCGAGTGCTCCGCGACGGCCGCCGCCAGCAGCTCGGCGACCTCCAACTGGGCGGTGCGCCACACCCGTTGCAGCAGGGCGCGCCACGGGTGCGGCTCCCCGGGGGCGGTCACGGCGGCCACCAGCCGCTCCCGGGTGACCGGCTCCCCGGCCAGCTCCGCGAACCGGTCCAGCATCAGCGGCTCGAAGCCGCCGCCCCACTCCAGCGGGGCGTGGTTGTGGTAGCGGAAGTCGTCCTCCAGCCAGAGCACCCGCACGTCCAGGGCGGCGAACCGGGCGTAGTGGGCGGTGATCCAGGCCCGCCAGCGCGGGCAGGCGAAGGAGGCCTGGGCGGTGGCGGCCCGCCCGGCGGGGTCGACCATGGGGGCGAAGCCGAGCTCGTCCACCCGGCCCCGGTCGGCGTGTCCGGCGGTGACCCAGGGGTTGAGACTGACCCCGAGCCCGGCCTCCCGCAGGATCGTGGTGGCGGTGGCCGCGGTCTCGACGAGCAGGTCCTCGGCCGCCCCGGCGGGGTGCCCCGCGAAGAGTTCCTCGGCGCCGAGCAGCAGCACGACCTCGGCGACCCCTGCCCCGCGGCAGAACCCGGCCAGCTCGGCGGCCTGCCGGGCGACGTCCCGGCCGGGGTGCAGCTGGAAGCGGAGGTGGTACCTGGCGGGCACGCGGGCTCCTCACTTGGTGCTGCCGGCGACCAGGCCGGAGCGCCAGAAGCGTTGCAGGGAAAGGAACATGACGACCAGCGGGACGGCCGAGACGGCGGCCGCCGTGATCACGATGTTGGTGGGCACGGCGCTGGGGCCGATCGCGCGCTGCGCCTGCCAGCCGACGACGCCGACGGTGACCGGCTGGAGGTGGTCGTCGGCCAGCATCAGCACCGGCAGGAGGTAGTTGGTCCAGATCGCGACGAACTGGAAGAGGAAGATGGTGACCAGCGCCGGGGACATCACCCGCAGGGCGATGGTGGCGAAGATGCGCAACTCCCCGGCGCCGTCCAGCCGTCCGGCCTCGATGAGCTCGTCGGGCACCGAGGCGCCCGCGTAGATCCGGGCCAGGTAGACGCCGAACGGGCTGACCATGCTGGGCAGCAGCACCGCCCAGGGGGTGTTGACCAGGTGGACGCCGGAGAACATCAGGTAGAGCGGGACGGCCAGCAGCGGCTGCGGGACGAGTACCGCCGCGAGGACGGTGTTGAAGGTGAACTCCCGGCCGCGGAAGCGGTACTTGGCCAGCGCGTAGCCGGCCAGCGCGGATATCAGGGTGCTGACCGCGGCGCCGCCGACCGCGTAGAGCGCGCTGTTGGCGAGCCACTCCGGGTAGATGCCGCCCTGGCGGGTGAACACCTCGCGGACGTTCTCGGCGAGCGCGAAGTGGCCGAACCAGAAGCCGTTGCCGCTGAACAGGTCGGTGTTGGTCTTGGTGCTGGAGACCAGCAGCCACCAGACCGGCGCGAGGAAGTACACCGAGGCGAGCAGCAGCACGCCGAGCACGAGGTAGCGGGAGAGCCCGGGCCGGGTGCCGGGGGAGGGGGCGCTCACAGGGCGGCCCCCCGTCGCTGGACCAGGCGGAGGAAGCCGAAGGAGAGCGCGAAGGCCAGCAGGGCGAGGATCACCGACTCGGTGGCGGCGGCGTTGAAGTCGTTGGCGCCGACCGCCTGGTAGGCGGCGGAGATCGGGGTGTAGCCGCTGGACAGGTTGGGCGCGACGTTGTGCAGGATGGCCGGCTCGTTGTAGAGCTGGGCGGTGCCGATGATCGAGAACACGGCGGTGAGCACCAGGGCCGGGCGCACCAGCGGGACCTTGATCCGCCAGGCGATGGCGAAGGCCGAGCAGCCGTCCATGGTGGCGGCCTCGCTCAGTTCGGCCGGGATGGCCTGGAGGGCGGAGTAGATGATCAGCATGTTGTAGCCGGTCCAGCCCCAGGTCAGCATGTTGCCGATGGTCGGGCCCAGCAGCGCGTCCGAGGTCAGGTCGAGGTGCAGGCCGAGGTGGTGGGCGGCGGCGGTGATCGGGCTCAGGCCCGGCGCCACCAGGTAGGACCACATCAGGGCACCGACCACGCCGGGCAGTGCGTAGGGCAGGAAGAAGGCCAGCCGGAAGAAGCGCTTGAGCGGGGCGGCCTTGGCGTCCAGCAGCAGGGCGAGGCCGAGCGCCAGCAGCAGCATCAGCGGCACCTGCACCAGGCCGATCAGCAGGACCCGCAGCAGCGAGCCGCGGAACTCGGCGTCGCCCAGCGCGGTGGCGTAGTTGGACAGCCCGACGAACACCTCGGTGGGGGCGGTCAGGCCGAGGCCGGAGCGGTGCATCCGGAACAGGCTCTGATGGACGGTGTAGCCGATCGGTGCCAGGTAGATCGCGGCGAACGGCACCAGGAACGGCGCCAGGAACAGCACCACGGGCGGTCGGCGCCGGCGTTGGTGCCGGCCTCGGCCGGGCAGCCGGCGGCCGGGGCCCGGCGGGGCGGTGGTCATGGGGGTGCGGCCTTTCGGTCGGTTCGTCTGCTGGGTCGACCGGCCGTCAGCCGCCGGAGACGCTCAGGCCCTGCTGCTTCATCCCGGCGACCGTCTTGGTCCGCACGGCGGCGAGCACGCCCGGCAGGGTGGTGCCGCCCGTCCCGGCCCGGCCGAGGCCGTCGCCGAGGTCGGTGGCGGTCTGGGTCATGGTCGGCCCCCACTGCCAGTCGGTGTTGATGTGCGCGGTCTCGGCCTTGAAGACGTCGAAGACGGTCTGGCCGCCGTAGAACGGGTCCGGCTGGGCGAGGGCCGGGTGGGAGAGGCCGGAGGTGGCGGCCGGGTAGATCCCGGTGACCTTGACGAGGTTGCCGACGCTGGCGGCGTCGGTGCTCATCCAGGTGGCGAACTCGGCGGCCTCCTTGGCGTGGCCGCAGCCCTTGAGCACGGCGGTGGCCGAGCCGCCGTCGTTGCCGTAGACCGGCTTGGCGGCGTCCCAGACCGGCATCGGGGCGACCGCCCACTGGCCGGCGCCCTCCTTGACGCTGCTCGCGATGATCGGCGTGGCCCAGACCGCGTTGACGTCGGAGAGCACCGTGCCGTTCGTCAGGTCGCCGAAGTGGGCGGCCTCGAAGCTCGGGTCGGTCTTCAGCAGCTTCTGGTCCAGCAGCGCCTGCCAGTAGCCGGCCACCTTCTGGTTGGCCGGGCTGTCCAGGGTCACCTGCCACTGCTCGCCGGAGGTGCCGAACCAGTTCGCCCCGGCCTGCCAGGCGAGCCCGGCGTAGTTGTACGCGTCGTTGCCGAAGTTGCCCAGGTAGACGTTCGGGTCGGCGGCGTGCACCTTGGCGGCGTCGGCCGCGTACTCCTCCCAGGTGACCGGCGGGGCGGTGATGCCGTACTTGGCGAACAGGTCCTTGCGGTAGATCAGGGCCATCGGCGCGGTGTCGACCGGGATGCCGTAGGTCTGGCCGGCGATGGTGACCTGCTTCCAGGTCCAGTCGGCGAACTGCGGCTTCGTCTCGGCGGTGTACTTGGCGATGTCGGTGAGGGCGCCGGCGGCGGCGAAGCTGGGCAGCGTCTCGTACCCGACCTGGGCCAGGCACGGGGCGTTCCCGGCCTTGGCGGCGGTGAGCATCTTGGTGTAGCCGCCCTTGGCGCCGGAGGCGGTCTTGGCGAAGGTGACCTGGATGCCGGGGTGGCTCTGGTTGAACAGCGCCACCGACTGCTCGTAGCCGGGCGCCCAGCCCCAGAACTCCAGCTTCACCACGCCGCCGGAGCCGGCGCCGGCGTCGGTGCTGCCGGAGCTGCCGGAGCTGCCGGAGTCACCGGAGGAGCAGGCGCCGAGCAGGCCGGCGAGGGTCAGGGCGGCGATCGCGGCGGCCGCGGTCCGGGGCCCGGCCGAGTGGGTTCCGACGTTCACGTGGGTCTCCTGGAGGTCGTGGAGGAGGGGTGGGCACGAGCGCTGGCCAATTAGTTCCGCTATTGTTCGAACTAATAGCGGGTGCGTCAATAGGCTGGGACCGGACACAGGAGAGGAGCGGTTTGGTGAAGCAGGCGCTGGAGGGAACGGGCGTACGCGACCTGGCCATGGCCCGCCCGGCCGTGGCGCGGGACCGGTCCGCCTCGCGACGGGCGAACCTCAGCATGGTGCTGCGGCTGCTGCGGGACGACGGCCCGCGCTCCCGCGCCCGGATCGCCGAGGACACCGGGCTGCCCAAGGCGACCGTCTCCCACCTGATCGCCGAACTCCTCGACGGCGGCCTGGTCCGCGAGGGCGAGGCGGAACGCGACCGCGGCGCCGTCGGCCGCCCCGGCCAGGCGGTCGAGGTCGACGGCCGGGGCGTGCACGGCCTGGGCGCCGAGATCAACGTCGACTACATCAGCCTGCTCGCCCTCAACCTGCGCGGCGAGGTCACCTTCGAGCGGCGCACCCCGCTGGACGTCCGGGCCGTCGGCCCGCAGGCCGCCCTGGACGCGGTGGCGCGGCTCACCGCCGAGGGCATGGCCGCGGTCCGCGGCGCGGGCGGGCACGTCGTCGGCGTCACCCTCGCCACCCCCGGCGCGGTGGACATGGACGCCGGCGTGGTCAAGTACGCCTCCAACATCGGCTGGCGCGACGTCCCGGCGCTCGCCCTGCTGCGCGCCGGGATCGGCCCGGGCGCCCCGGAGCTGCACCTGGAGAACGACGCCAAGCTCGGCGCCCTGGCCGAGTACGTGCTGGCCTCCGCCGACAACGTGCGCGACCTGGTCTACGTCACCGGCCAGACCGGCGTCGGCGTCGGCATCATCGCCGGCGGGCAGCTGGTGCGCGGCGCCGGCGGGTACGCGGGCGAGGTCGGGCACCTGCGGCTGGTCCCCTCCGACGAGCCCTGCGCCTGCGGGCGGCGCGGCTGCTGGGAGACCACCGTCGGCCGGGACGCGCTGCTGCGCTCCGCCGCCGAGCCCGGCGACCCGGTCCGCGACCCGCGGATCGACCTCGGGCAGCGCCTCGCCGAACTGCACGACCGGGCGGGCGCGGGCGACCGGCGGGTGCTGGCCGCACTCGGCCGGATCGCCGACCACCTGGCCCCCGGGCTGGCCCTGCTGGCCGACATCCTCAACCCCCGGCTGCTCGTCCTGGGCGGGCACTTCGCCTTCTTCGGCGAGCACCTGATCGACACCGTCACCGCGCAGGTCCGCGAGCTGGTGATGGCCCCCGACGCCGGCGGCTGCGAGATCGTCCTCTCCGAGCTCGGCCTGGCCGGCACCGCGCGCGGCGGCGCCCTGCTCGCCCTGGACGCCGTCTACCAGGACCCGACGGCCGTGATGGCGAACGCCTGAGGCCCGGCCCCGATCGGTGTTCACGCCGTTCACGCCGTTCACGCCGGAAGGCGCCGGACACAGCTTTCCCTACGAAGTACCTGAGTTCGTGGTCGATTTGGCGTGGGGTCCGACACCGGAAGTCGGCGAAGAAATTCGCTGATTGTCGGACCGGCCGGACCGTGATCTAGCCGAGCGTCCGGCGCGCGGGCAAGTCGAATGCCGGAATTCACCCTCCGGAGCCCCGGGAACACCCGCAGGGGTGAAATCTGCTGCCGCCGTTTGGCGAGGTCCCAGGTGGGCGGCCTAATCTCGGAAACCGTGTCCGGTAGGTTCCGAGGCAGCACGTCGAGTAGTCCCGAATAGTCCATTCAGGGAGAAGGATCATGCCGCCTGTTGTTCCCCCGTTCCTGGTGGGTCTCATTGTGGCCCCGCTGGCGAAGCGGATCGCGAAGCCCCTCCTCCGGGGAATTGTGAAGACCTCCATCGGGCTCGTCGTGGAGGTGAAGAAGGTCGCGCACGAAGCCAGCGAGGGAATTCAGGACCTGGCCGCCGAGGTGACGGCCGAGATGAGCGGGTCCGATGTCGCGGTGGACCCCGCGGACTCCGCCGATTCCGGCAACGGCAAGGCCGGAAAGGCCCGCAACGGCGCTCCCGCCCCGGTGCCCGCCACCGTCGGCTCCGGCGCCAAGTCCGGCTGACCTCGTCGTGAGCGTCAGCCCATGACGGTCCGGGCGGCGCCCGGGTCGACCCGGCGCTGACGGGAGAAGGCCCCCAGGTCGACCACGGTGCCGGTGTGCGCGCAGCGGTGGCGCACCGGCTCGTGGTCGTGGTCGTGCCCGGCCTCGACCCGGTCGACCAGCTCGGCGAGGAAGCGGCCGACCAGCGGGGCGTTCTTGAACTGGTTGCCGCTGGTGCCCATCGCGACGTAGTAGCCGCCGAGGTCGGTCCGGTCGTAGACCGGGGTCCAGTCGTCGGCGACGTCGTACACGCCGGCGAGGCCGCTGGGGCGGTTGGGGACGACGAGGCCGGGCAGCCGGCGGGCGGCCCTGGTCACCTGGGCGCGGAAGCGGGGGACGGTCGGCCGGGGGTCGGCCTGGTCGGGGTCGTCGAGCCACTCCAGCGGGTCGCAGTCCGGTTCGGTGCCGCCGACCAGGAGCCGGCCGCCGGGGGCCGCGCGCAGGTAGGTCCCGAGGTCGAGGTCGGCGATCACCGGGCCGAGCGCGGCGCCGGAGCCGTAGCCGGGCGGTGCGGCGACCTGGTGGACCTCCTGCCGCAGCGGCCGTACACCGACGGTGAACTCGGCGCCGACGCCGGCCAGTCGGTTGAGCGCGCCGGACCACGGACCGGCCGCGTTGACCACCACCGGGGTGGCGATCCGGTCGCCGTCGGCGAGCCGCAGGCCGCGGACCCGGTCGGAGTGCCGGTCCACGGCCACCACCCGCCGGTGGTAGTGGAAGCGGGCGCCGAGGGCCGCGGCCGCGTCGGCGAGGTTCTGCGCGGCGAGCTGCGGATCGTCGACGAACCCGGCGTCGGGGGTGTACAGCGCGCCGAGCTCGCCGGTGGGGGCGGCGAAGAAGGTCTCGTCGTCCACCGATTTGGGCGGCCAGTACCGCCCGGCGTCGATCCCGGGGAGGTGGCGGCGCAGCGCGGCGGCGTCCCAGCGTTCGTACCGGACGCCGGCCCGGTCGAAGAGGGCGGCGGTGGCGGCCGGGTCGGCGCCGGGCGCGTCCAGGACGACGGCGCCGGTGCGGTGGAAGACGGCGAGCGGGCGGTCGTTCGGCAGGTGCAGGTGCTCCGGCCAGCGGGTCCAGAGGTGCTGGGCCTCCCAGGCGGTGGCGACTCCGGCGAAGGTGGAGTAGTTGAACCGGATGATCGCGCTGGAGGCACTGGTGGAGCCGTGTCCGGCCGCGCCGGCTTTGTCCAGGACGACCACCTGCCGCCCGGTGCGGGCGAGTTCGAGGGCGACGGCGGCGCCGATGACGCCCGCGCCGACCACCACGGCGTCCGGTGTGTCGGGGTTCACGACCACGCCTCCTGGGGTGCGTCGGGGTTCACGACCGCTCATCCTCGGGCGTGTCCGGGCCGGGCCGGAAGGGTCCGGGCGTGTCCGGGTCGGGCGGGAAGTGGCAGGCGGCCCGGTGCGGGCGCTCGGCGGCGCCCGGCTGCGGGTCCCGCTCGGTGCAGACGGTGCGCTCCGCGTGCCGGGCGGGCCCGACCGGGCAGAGCGCGGCGAACCGGCAGCCGCCGGCCGGCGCCGCGGCCTCGGCGGCCGCGAGCGGGAGCGGGGCGGCGTCCGGCGGTGGTGGCGCGGGCGGGAGACCGGGGACGGCGGCCAGCAGCGCACGGGTGTACGGGTGCCGGGGCGCGCGCAGCAGGTCGGCGGTCGGCGCCGACTCGACGATCCGGCCGCGGTACATCACCGCCACCGCGTCGGAGACGTGGCAGACCGCGGGCAGGTTGTGGCCGATGAACAGCATCGCCAGGCCCAGCCGTCGTTGCAGGTCGCGGATGGTGTTGAGGACGGCCGCCTGGACGGAGACGTCCAGGGCGGAGGTGATCTCGTCGGCGATCAGCAGGGCGGGTTCGACGGCCAGCGCGCGGGCGATGGCCACCCGCTGGCGCTGCCCGCCGGACAGCTGGCGCGGCAGCCGGCCGGCCAGCTGCGGGTCCAGGCCGACCAGGTCGAGCAGCCCGGCGACCCGCTCGGCGCGGGCGGGCCGGTCCAGCCGGCGGAAGGCGGTGGCGGCCTCGGCGAGGGTCTGCCGGACCGTCATCCGGGGGTCGAGCGCGGTGTCCGGGTCCTGGAAGACGACCTGGACCCGGCGGCCCAGCCGGCGCCGGGCCCGCAGGGTGCGGCCCCCGGCCGCCCGGCCGTCGAGCAGCACCCGGCCGGAGTGCACCGGGCTGAGCCCGACGAGGGCGCGGGCCAGGCTGGACTTGCCGGAGCCGGACTCGCCGACCAGGCCGAGCGTGCGGCCGGCCGGGATCTCCAGCGAGACGCCGTCCACGGCGGTGACCGGGCCGTGCGGGCCGTGGTGGCGCACGGTGAGGTCGGCGACCTGGAGGAGGGTCATCACGCCCCCGCCGTCGCCGGTGCGGGCAGCGGGTGCCAGCAGGCGACCCGGTGGTCGGCGTCCAGCCCGGTCAGGGCGGGGGCCTCGGCGGCGCAGCGGTCCCGGCGGTGGGCGCAGCGGGGCTGGAACGGGCAGCCCGGCGGGGGTGCGAGCGGGTCGGGCGGGCTGCCTTCGACGGTGCGCAGCGGCTGGCCGCGGTCGGCGGTCAGGCGGGGGACGGACTCGACCAGGGCCCGGGTGTAGGGGTGCCGGGCGGAGTCGGCGAGCCGGTCGGTCGGCAGGCTCTCGACCACCGTCCCCGCGTACATCACCAGGACGCGGTCGCACAGGCCGGCGACCAGCGCGAGGTCGTGGCTGATGAAGAGGACGGCGGTGCCGGACTCCCGGCGGACGGCGGCCAGCAGGTCGGTGACCTGGCGTTGCACGGTGACGTCGAGGGCGGTGGTCGGCTCGTCGGCGATGATCAGGCCCGGGCGGACCATCAGCCCGGCGGCGATCAGCACGCATTGGCGCTGGCCGCCGGAGAGCTGGTGCGGGCGGGAGCGCAGCAGTGCGGGCGGGAGGGCGACCCGGCGCAGGGCGTGCACGGCCTGCGCGGCGGCCGCCGTCCGGCCGGCGCCGCGGTGCGCCCGGACCGCCTCGGTGAGCTGGGTGTCCACCCGCAGCGCGGGGTTGAGGGCCGAGGCCGGATTCTGGAAGACCATCGCCAGGGTGGTGGCGAGGTGGCGGTCGCGCTCCTTGGCCGGCAGGGCGGTGAGTTCGGTGCCGAGCAGCCGGTGGGTGCGCCGGCTCACCCGGGCCTGTGCGGGCAGCAGGTCGGCGATGGCGAGGGCGGTGAGCGACTTGCCGGAGCCGGACTCGCCGACCAGTCCGACGATCTCACCGGCGTGCAGGGTGAGTGAGACGTCCCGCACGGGGCGGATCACCCCGTCGGGGGTGGGGAGTTCGACGGTGAGGTCGTCGATCCGCAGCACCTCGTCGCCGCCGGCCGGTTCGCCCACGGCGGGCGGTGCGGGCGGTGCGGGTGGTGCGGGTGGTGCAGGCGGTGCGGGGGCGCGGTGCGGGCGCCGGGCGGCGCCGCCGGCCAGCGCCTCGCCCAGCAGCTGGAAGGTCAGCGCGGCGTAGAGGACGGCCAGGCCCGGGGCCAGTGCGGGCAGCGGCTGGGCGTAGATCCGGTCCAGCCCCTGGCCCAGCAGCCGGCCCCAGTCGTACGCGGGGGGCTGCACGCCCAGCCCGAGGAAGCTCAGCCCGGAGAGGGCGATCAGCGCGGTGCCCGCCGCCGTGGTGGTGCTCAGCAGCAGTGGCTCGGCGATGTTGGGCAGCACGTGCCGCAGGATCAGCCGGTGCCGGCGCAGCCCGAGGACGCGGGCCGCCGCCAGGTGGTCGGTGCCCGCGACCCCGGCGGCGAGGGTCTGGGCCAGCCGGGCGGAGCCGGGTACGCCCGCGACGGCCAGGGCGAGCAGCGCGCCGGTGGCGCCCGCGCCGAAGACCACGGCCAGGAAGATCGCGACCAGCAGGCCGGGGAAGGCGAGCAGCAGGGTGATCAGGGCGCCCAGCCAGCGGCGGGCGCGGCCGGCCAGCACGGCGGTGGACGCGCCGAGCAGGATGCCCGCGCCGGCGCTGAGCAGCGTGGCCGCGCAGGCCAGCAGCAGCGAGAGCCGGGTGGCGGTGAGCACCCGGGCGAGCAGGTCCCGGCCGAGGTTGTCGGTGCCGAAGGGGTGCGTGAGGGACGGGCCCTCGAGCACGGCGGTGACGTCCGGGCGGTCGGCGGCCTCGCCCCAGAGGAACGGGCCGAGGGCGGCGAGCAGCAGCAGCGGGGCCAGCATGGCGAGTGCGGTCCAGGCCAGCGGGGAGCGCGGCAGCCGGAGGATTCGGGGCATCGGGGTCAGGTCTCCCGGATCGTCGAGCGCGGGTCCACCAGGGCGAGCAGCAGGTCGACCAGCAGGCCGGCCAGCAGGACGGTGCTGCCCAGGATCAGCACCATCGCCTGGACCACCGGGTAGTCCTGGGCGACCACGGACTGCGCCAGCGCCGAGCCGATACCCGGCCAGGCGAACACCTTCTCGACCAGGACCGTCCCGGCGATCATGGCGGGCAGCAGGCTCCCGGCGACGGTGAGCGCGGCGGTCGCCGTGTTCGGGGCGGCGTGCCGCAGGTAGCGCCGCGCGGGCGGCAGGCGTTTGGCGCGGGCGGTGCGCAGGTAGTCCTCGGCCAGCACCCGAAGCGCCTCCACCCGGACGATCCGCAGCAGCACGGCGGTCGGGGCGAGCGCCAGCGCGAGCACCGGCAGGACGGCGGAGTCCGCGCCGGTGGCGCCCGCGACCGGCAGCAGCCGCAGGCCGACGGCCAGCAGCGCGGTCAGCCCGGCGGCGAGCAGGAAGTCCGGCACCCCGGCCAGCGCGGCGGTCACCGCCGTGAAGGCCAGCTCGGAGCGCGGGCGCCGTCCGTCCCGGGTGAGCACGGCGGCGAGCAGGCCGCCGGGCAGGGCGACCGCCAGGGTGACCAGGAAGGCCAGTGCGGCGATGGCGAGGGTGGCGGGCAGCCGGGTGCGGACCAGCTCCGCCACCGGCACCCCGGTGACCAGGGAGGTGCCCAGGTCGCCGTGGCGGAGCCCGGCCAGGTAGTGCCGGTACTGGGTCAGGAAGGGCTGGTCGAGCCCGAGCTGGTGGCGGCGCGCGGCCACCAGCGCCGGGGCGGCGTCCACCCCCAGCGCGGCCCGCACCGGATCCCCGGGGACCAGCCGGACCATCGCGAAGGAGGCGGTGAGCACCACCGCCAGGCAGAGCAGCAGCCGGGCCGTGCGGCGGGTCAGGAAGGCGAGGGCGTGGGGCGACGGTCGTCGTCGGGGCACGTCGTTCTCCCGTTCACCGGTGCAGGCGGATGCTGGTCGGTACGAGCGCGCCGCCGAACGTGGTGGCGAAGGTGGTGCGCCGGCCGTAGACGGTGCTACGGCCGTCCGCGACGGGCAGCGCGTCGGCGGCGCGGAACAGCTCGGCGGAGGCCCGGTTCCAGGTGTCGCAGCCGGTGGTGTCCGGCTCCCGGAGCGCCTGGGCGACCAGGGCGTCGTACCCGGGGTTGGTGACACCTGCGAAGTTCAGGCCCTCGGCCGGGGGCGGGCCGGAGAAGAACGGGACGAAGCCGACCGGGAGCGGGAAGCCCGGGGTGCTGCCGACCACGGCGTCGAAGTCGCCCGACCGGTACATCGCGTTCACCAGCGCGGGCAGGCTCTCGGAGACCAGCCGGACGTCCGCGCCGAGCTCCGTCCAGCTGCGGGCCATCAGCTCGGCGACCGAGGGCAGGGTCGGCCCGAGGTCCGGGCTGGTGATCAGCCGCAGCCGCAGCGGCCGGCCGTCCCGGAGCAGCCGGCCGCCGGCGCCCCGGGTCCAGCCGGCGGCGCGCAGCGCCTCGGCCGCCGTCGCCGGGGCGGGCAGGTTGGCGGCGGCGAGCTCGGCGTGGCAGACGGCGCCGACCGCGCCGAAGTCGCCGGCCGGGCGGCCGGTGCCGCCGACGGCGACGTTGGCCAGGCCCTGGCGGTCGAGCGCGGCGACCAGGGCGCGGCGCAGCGCCGGGTCGGCGAGCGGGCGGCCGGGGCGCTGGTTGAAGAAGGTCAGCCCGACGATGGTGGCCACGTCGGCGGTGGCCAGGCCGCGGTCGGTGAGCCGGGCCCGGTCCGGGCCGTGCACCGTGGCGATCTCCACACCGCCGGTGAGCAGCAGGTTGGCGGCGGTGGCCTCCTGCGGGACCACGTTGAGGACGATCCGCGCCGGCAGGCCGGGGGCGGCGGTGTCCGCCCCGGCCGGGCCCCAGCCGTAGCCTTCGCGCCGGGTGAACTCGTAGGGGCCGCCGGCCGTGTAACCGGTCAGCACGTACGGGCCGGTGCCCGCGCTGGTGCGGTCCAGGGACTGCGGTCGGTCCAGGCCGGCCGGGCAGACGATCGGCAGCAGGCCGAGGGTACGGGTGAGGAAAGGGTGCGGGGCGGCCGCCGTGACCGCGACGGTGCCGGTCGGGTCGTCGGCGGTCACGGTGAACGGGACGCCCGGCAGCACCGCCTGCGCACCGGCCAGCTGGTTGGCCGGGTCGGCCGCGTATCGCAGCGAGCGGGCCACCGCCTCGGCGGTGAGGGCCGTGCCGTCGGAACAGGTCACGCCCGGGCGGAGGGTGAAGACCGCCGAGGTCGGGTCGGCCCGCCAGGCAGTGGCCAGCCCGGACACCACGGTGCCGTCGGCGGCCACGTTGACCAGCGAGTCGTAGGCGTAGCGGGCCGGGCCGGCGCCGAAGGCCGAGTACGGGTGGAAGCTCGGCGTCTCGGCGGGCACCGCGATCCGGACCGTCCCGTGCGCCACCACCGGGGTGTCCGTCGCGGACCGGACCGGGCCCGCGCAGCCCGCCGCGAGGAGGGCCGCGACGGTCAGGGCGGCCGTGCACGGGGTGCGGCGGCGGGGCATGGCGGCCATGGTGCCACCGCGCGGCGCCGCGGCACGCCGGGCCCACGGGCGGGGGCAACCCGGGCGACCGCCACGGCACTTGGCGTTCGGGGCCGCGCGGGCGGTCCGCAGCCGGTCGAGGATTTCGCTCGTTCGGGCGACATTGGCGCCCTGCTGAGTGCTTCGTGACCACACTGACCCTATGAGAGCGGACGAGGCGGGCCAGGAGATCGGTCATCTGGCGGACGGCTACTGGGAGTTCCTGCTGGCCCGGGATCCACTGCTGCGGGCCCGGCGCGGCCTGCCGGTGGAGACGCTGCCCGGGGTGTCGCCCGCCGAGGCGGCGGAGCGGGCGGCCTTCGCGGCGGGCGTGCTGGAGCGCCTGCGGGCCCTGGCGGGCGCGCAGTTGTCGGGCGCGGACGCCGACACCGCCGCCTTCCTCGCGGCGCTCGCCGAGCAGGACCTCCGGGCGGACCGCTGCTACTGGCTGACACCCGCCGCCACGCCGTACCGGCTCTTCCCGCTGGCGCAGTACGGGGACGCGGTGTTCGGCGGGTTCGCCTTCACCGGACCGGCCGACGGTGAGCGCTATCTGACGCTGGTGCGCGAACTCGCCCGGGCGGTCGGCACGGTGGCCGCCAAGACGGCTGGGCAGGCGGACCGCGGTTTCCGCGTCCCGGCCCCGGCGCTGGCCGGGGCGCGGGCCACCGCCGTCGGCCTGCGGTCCTCGCTGGCCCGCCGGGTGGCGGCCGAGGACGGCCGGCTCGACGGGCTGCCGGCGGCGGCGCGCGGCCTGGTCCGGGACGGCGTACAGCGGCTGGTGGCAGCGGAGCTGGAGCCGGCCTTCGACCGGCTGCTGGCCGTCCTCGACGACCCCACCTACCGGCGGGCCGCGCCCGAGGCGGTCGGCTGGGCCGGGTACCAGGGCGGCGAGGAGGCGTACCGGGAGTTCGTCCGGGCCCACACCGGAGGCGAACACCCGCCCGAGCGGCTGCACCGACTCGGCCGGGAGCAGTGCCGGGAGCTGGCCGAGCGGATGCGCGAGATCCGGGCCGCGCTCGGCTTCCGGGGCACCGAGGAGGAGTTCCACGACCGGCTGCGCACCGAGCCGCACCTGTACGCGGCCACACCCGCCGAGGTGGAGGCCCGCTTCCGCACCCACCTGGACCGGCTCGCCCCGCGGCTGCCCCGGTGGTTCGCGCGCCTGCCGGCCGCGCCGTACGGGCTGGCCCGGCTGGATCCGGCGCTGGAGGCCGGGATGACCTTCGGCTACTACGAGCAGCCCACGGCGGCCTCGCCCGTCGGCCGGTACCGCTACAACGGCTCCGACCTCGCCGAGCGCTCACTGCTGGGGGCGGCCTCGCTGATCTACCACGAGCTCGCGCCGGGGCACCACTTCCACCTGGCCCGGCAGTCGGAGGACCGGGCCCTGCCCGAGCTGCGCCGGGAGGTGATCGGCTTCGACGCGTTCAACGAGGGCTGGGCCGAGTACGCGGCCGGGCTCGGCTGGGAGATGGGGCTGTACGAGGACCCCTGGGACGCCTACGGGCGGCTCGGCGAGGAGCGGTTCACCGCACAGCGCCTGGTCGTCGACACCGGGCTCAACCTCGGCACCATGGACCTGGCGCAGGCGGGGGCGTTCATGCGGGCCAACTCCACCGCCTCCGACCGGCAGATCGCCTCCGACCTGCTGCGCTACGCGACCGATCTGCCGGGGCAGGCGCTGGCGTATCGCGCCGGTTACATGGAATTCGGTGAACTGCGGGCGGAGGCGGAGCGGATCCAGGGGGCGGGATTCGACGTCCGGGCCTTCCACGAGGCCGTGCTCGGTGGTGGTGGGCTGCCGTTCCCCGCCCTGCGACGGCGGATGGTGCGTGAACTCGCCGATCACTCGAAGGACTGACGGCCGTGGCTGCGCTGACGGTTGACTGGCTGGACGGTTCGGCGGCGGACTACGGTGCGTGCGGGTTTGATTCCGTCCTGGTCTTGACGCGTTCGGCCGCACGCCGGCGCGAATCGGGGAGATGTGAAGTCCATGCTGCCGTTGCCTGCTCTGCGTCCCTTTCTGTTCGGCCTGGTCGTGCTGCCGCTGGTGAAGCGGGTCGCCAAGCCGGTGCTGCGCGAGGTGGTGAAGGCCTCCGTCGGGATCGCCCTCGACGTGAAGAAGGCCGCCGACGAGGCCCGCGCCGAGCTCCAGGAGATCGCGGCCGAAGCCTCCGCCGAGTCCGCCGCCGGGCGCCCGGCGGCGCGGACCGCGCGGGTGACGGTCGCGCCGGTCAGCGACAACGGCAGCAAGGCGCCCTGAGCCGTCATGCCGCTCGTCAGGGGATTTGTGTGCGGCGGCAAGGACGGGTAGTGTTCTCTAGTCGCTCGGCAGGGAGCACCGGACACGCATCGGCGCGGACGGTCCCGGGGCGGCCAATCCTCACGAAACACCACTTCCCGGTTCGGGCCGGGTTGTGTCGTGCCTTGTGCGCTTCGCGGCTCGGTGCTTATTCGGCGTGCGCGTTTCCGGGGATTGCGGCCGGATTCGCTTTTCGGAGCGCAGGTCGGCTAATGTTTGGAACGTCGGACGGGGCGCAAAACCCCGGAAGACACCGGCGAGTCGGATGAACGAAGCCCCGGAAACGGAGCGGAAAACATCTGATAAGCTGGAAACACGAAAGAACGAAGCGCCCGGAGGGCCCGCTGGAAGGCGGTCC
>NZ_JBEOSA010000025.1:0-107700 GCF_040302625.1 Kitasatospora sp. NPDC097643
GCAGCGCCGCGGCCCTCGCCGGCGAAGGGCTGGGCACCGCCGCCAAGGCCGGGATCGCCGCCTGGGGCGGGGGCGGCGGCCGGGGCGGGGGCGGCGGCCGGGGCGGGGCTTCGGCTCAGCCCGACCAGGCGCAGCGCCGAGCCGAGGTGGCTGAGCGCGGTGGCGACGATCGCGAACGGCGCGGTCAGCAGCTGGACCAGCCCACCGCCCGCGCCGCGCCCGGCGATGCTGCCGACCGCCATCAGGCTGACCACGGCGGCGTTCGCGTCCACCAGCTGTCCGCGCCCGACCAGCCGGGGCAGCACGCTCTGCGCGGCGACGTCGAAGAACACCGTGGCGCCGCCGGTGAACAGCGCGACCGCGTACAGCTGCCAGAGGGTCAACCCGCCCAGCCACCAGGCGAGCGGGACGGACGCGTACAGCGCGGCCTTCACCAGGTCGGCGGTGATCAGCACGCGCCGGTGCCGCATCCGGTCGACCCAGGCGCCGGCGGGCAGGCCGATGAGCAGGAAGGCGAGCGTTCCCAGGGTGGCGAGCGCACCGACCTGACCGGGGCTCGCGTCCAGCGCCGAGACGGCGATCAGCGGGAGGGCCACGTAGCCGACGTTGGTGCCGAGTTGGGTGAGGGCGGTGGCGGCGAAGAGGGTGCGGAAGTCGGCCGTTCGCCAGAGGGAGTCGGGGCGCATGGTCCGTTCGTTCGGGGTGGGGGTGGGGGCGTTCGGCGTGTCGGGGTGTTGGGCGTCCGGGGTGTCGGGCGTCCAGGGTGTTTCGGCGTGCTCTTCCCGCTCGGCTGTCGTGACGTCAGGTCAGAAGAACCCGGCCGGCGCAGTGATCATTCCCGCTGACCGAGGTGCCCGACGGGCGGGCCGACCTTGCGGCGGCGGTCCGCCCCCGGCACCTTCCGACCCGGTCTGCGGCCGGTCCGCCCGGTCGACGACCCGGACCGGTGTGACGCGGCCGGGTTCCGGCCCTCGGTCGCGGTGGACGGCGAGGACCATGCGACCGCGCAGGGCTTCGTCGCGGCCGGGGTGGACGGGGGCGGGGTGGACGGGGGCGGCGTCGGTACCGACGGTCGGGAGGGCGCCGGCGCTCGGGACCCTGGCGGTGTTCGCGCGGGCGGCGCGGGTCAATAGGGTGCCCCTCGTGCGTGTATTGCTGGTGGAAGACGATGAGCCGGTCGCCGAGTCGCTGCGGCGCGGGCTGGTGCGGTACGGGTTCACGGTCGAGTGGGTGACCACGGGGACGGCCGCGCTCGCCGCGGCCGATCCGTACGACCTGGTGCTGCTGGACCTCGGGCTGCCCGACACCGACGGCCTGGACGTGTGCCGGGCGCTGCGCAGGCGCGGGGACGTGCCGATCATCGTGATCAGCGCGCGCAGCGACGAGACGGACCGGGTGGTCGGGCTGGAGATCGGCGCCGACGACTACGTGTCCAAGCCGTTCGGCGTGCGCGAGGTGATCGCCCGGATCCGCGCGGTCATGCGGCGGGTCCAGCCCAAGGAACAGCAGACGGCGGCCGGGCCGGACCGGTACGGGCCCCGGCTGACCGTGGATCGCAAGGCGGCCCGGGTACGGCTGGACGGCGCCGAGCTGCCGCTCACTCCCAAGGAGTACGACCTGCTGGCGTTCCTCACCGAGGAGCCGGGCGCGCTGATGTCGCGCGAGCAGATCATGGAGGCGGTCTGGGACGCCAACTGGTTCGGGCCGACCAAGACACTGGACGTGCACGTGGCGGCGCTGCGGCGCAAGCTCGCGGGTGCGGTGGTGATCGAGGCGGTGCGCGGGGTCGGCTTCCGGCTCGTCGTGGTGGAGGACTCGCCGGAGGACCCGTCGGCGGGTCCAGAGGTGGCCGCGGGTCCGCAGGCGCACGTCGGGGGCGGAGTGCCGGGGGCGGGGCCCGAGGCCGGGCCGGGCCGACCGGCGGCCGGGCGCGGCACGCCGTGATCCGGCGGCTGATCGTCAGCTACGTGCTGCTGGTCGGCGTGGCCCTGGCCGCGTTCACCGTGCCGGTGGCATTCACATTGACCGCCCAACTACGCGGGGACACCGAAGAGTCCGTGCGGCGCGAGGCGACCACGATGGCGCTGCTGCTCGGGGACGGCGACGCGCCGGCCCGGCAGGCGCTGGCCCGGGTAGCCGGCGCGTACGCGGACGAGACGCCCGGGACGGTGGAGGTGGTGGCCGCCGACGGGACGGCGGTGCCGCCGCTGCCGCTGCCCGCGCACCCGGGGGACGCGGCGTTCACCAAGGCGCTGACCCAGGGCCGCAGCACCGCCGACTGGGGCTCGCGCTTCGTCTGGGGCCCGCAACTGGTGGTCACCGTGCCCGCGCACGCCCAGGGCGACCGGGCGCGGATCGTCGGCGCGGTGCGGATCCGTTACGCCACCTCCGACCTGAGCGCCCGGCTCTGGCGGATCTGGGGTTTCCGGGCGGTCCTCGCGGTCGGGGTGCTGGCCGTCGCCGCCGGGCTGGGCGCGATCGTCGCCCGGCTGCTCACCAAGCCGCTGCGCCAGCTCAACGACATGGCCAGCCGGTTCAGCGACGGCGACCTGACCGCCCGTTCCCCCGTCACCGGCCCGCAGGAGACCCGGACCCTGGCCCGCACGCTCAACCAGGGGGCCGAGCGGCTCGACACCCTGGTCGCCTCGCAGCGGATCTTCGTCGCGGACGCCTCGCACCAGCTGCGCACCCCGCTGACCGCGCTGCGACTGTCCCTGGACAACATCGCCGACGGCGTGGACGACGAGTTCGTCCACGAGGACGTCGAGCAGGCCACCGCCGAGGTGGTCCGGATGAGCCGGCTGGTCAGCGGACTGCTGGTGCTGGCCCGGGCCGAGGCGAAAGTGTCCGCCCCGGAGCCGCTGGCGCTGCGCGAGCTGGTCGAGGAACGGCTGAGCGTCTGGCGGCCGGCCGCCGACGAGCGCGGGGTGAGGATCGCGCTCACCGGCGAGGCCGACGAGCGGCTGCACGTGCTCGCCGGGCCGGGCAGCCTGGACCAGGTGCTGGACAACGTGCTCTCCAACGCCCTGGAGGTCTCCCCCGACGGCGCCGTCATCACCGTCCGGGTGGACGGCGACGGTGGCGCCGACGAGGCGGTGCTGGAGGTGCTGGACCAGGGGCCCGGGATGTCGGACGCCGAGAAGTCCCGTGCGTTCGACCGGTTCTGGCGAGGCCAGGGCCTCACCGGCCGGTCCGGATCGGGCCTCGGGCTCGCCATCGTCAAGCAGCTGGTCACCGACGACGGCGGCACCGTGACCCTGCGGGACGCACCCGGCGGCGGGCTCTGCGTGCGGATCGCGCTGCGCACCGGCGCCCCGCCGCGCGCCGACCACCGGACCGGGCCGCGGCTCAGCCCTCGGCCGGAAGCACCGAGGAGTGGTGGTTGACGATCAGCCACTTGCCGCCGCGCTTCTCGTACTCGTAGGTGTAGCGGGCGTCGACCGGCTTGGTGACGCCGGTCTTCGGGTCCGTGAGGTAGAAGCGGTAGAGACCGGCGTCGACGGCCGAGTTGCCGTCCAGGATGTTGATGACCGAGCGGACCTTCTCGCCGCGCGGCTTCTTCTGCAGGAAGTGCTCGAAGTAGTCGACGATCTCGGCGCGGTCGGTACGGATCTTCGGCGAGGCGGTGGGCAGCAGCACCGCGTCCGAAGCGTAGCGGTCGGCGACCTTCTCCGGATCGCCGCTCTGCAGGGCCGCGTTCCACTGGTCGAAGAGGCCGGCGATCTCACGCTCGGTGACCTTGCCCCGACGGCTCTGCTCGTCGCCCGCCTGGGCCACCCCGACGCCGGCGGTGAAGGTGCCGACGGCGGCCACCACGGCGGCGGTGCCGATCGCGATACGGGTACGGGTCTTAACCTTCGTCTTGGTCTTGGCCTTGACCTCGGGCTCGGTACGGATCGTGGGCTGCATCAGGCCTCCTGTTGCGGAGAGTTATCGTCTGTTCCGGTGAACTCACTCTCGCGGTGGCCGGGTTAGCGCCCGTACAGCGGACGGCAAAGGCGCGGACAAGGCTGCGCCAAAATCGCTTGGGGGATCGGGCACTTGGAGGATTGGGCGTTCAGGAGATCGGTTGCTCGGGCCGGCGCACTGGGACGGGGTCTCGACGACGATGCTGGCCCGACGGACCCAGAAGACCAACGAGGCGGGCCGGTGGGCCACCCTGCTGCCACTGCTGGCCTCGCTGCCGCAGCCGTTGGCACTGATCGAGGTGAGGGCCTCGGCAGGGCTCTGCCTCTACTCGGACCGGTACCGCTACCGGCGAGCGAGTGAAGTGGTCGGCCCCATGCCCGAGGTGGTCTGGCGCGCCGGAACCGACCTCAACCCTGTGGACGTCCGCGCCGAGGACGACATGCGCTGGCTGGAGGCGCTGGTCTGGCCGGAGCAGACCCGCCCGGCTGAACCGCCCGCGCGGCGCCGTCCAGGTCGCCCGGGCCGAGCCGCCGGAGCTGGTGCGCGGCAATCGTCAGGCACCCGCCGGGGCCGGGCTGTTCGCGCTCGCCCTGGACGGACGACCGGTGACCGTCAGCGGGCCGCACGGACAGTCCTTGGACTGTTCGGCGAGTAGGTCCTCCCAGTGGAGTGAAGTGGAGTGGGGTCTGGTCTCGTCCGGTCTGGTCCGGTCCGGCTCCGGGCTTGAAGCTGCCGCTGCGGCAGCTTCTACCGTCATGACCAGGGCCGGAACGAACCGGCCCGGTACACGTGAACGTATGGGAGGGAGGCGGCCCATGGCATGGCCGATCGCAGAGGTGGCCCGGCTGTCCGGAGTGACCGCGCGGACCTTGCGGCACTACGACGAGGTCGGGCTGTTGCCCCCGGCCTGGATCGGCTCCAACGGCCACCGCTACTACGAGGAGCGGCAGTTGTTGCAGCTGCAGCAGATCCTCGTACTGCGGGCGCTGGGCGTGGGTCTGTCCGAGATCGCCCGGATCCTGGGCGAGCAGGTGGACGAGCTGGAGGCCCTGCGCGGCCACCACCACCGGCTGTTGGCCGAGCGCGACCGGCTGGACGCCCTGGCCGCCACCGTCTCCCGCACGATCACCGATCTGGAACGCTCCAGGAAGGACGGTACGCCCGTGACCAGCATCAACCGACCCGAGAACCTGTTCGAGGGCATCCAGCCCGCCGACATCGAGGAGAGCCTGCGCGACTTCCCCGAGCACGCCGAGGCGGCCCGGCGCGTGACCGCCGCGATGAGCCCGGCCGAGATCGAGGCCGGGCAGCGCGAGCGGACCGCGCGGATGGTCCGGCTGGCCGAGCGGATGGCGGCCGGCCACCCGGTGGATGCCGAGGCCGTGCAGGACGGCATCGACGCCGAGTACCGGACCCTCACCGCGCTGCGGCCGATCTCCCCCGAGGAGTACCGGGCCATCGCCCGCTCCCTCACCGAGAACGAGCAGTGGCGGGCCGCGTACGAGGCCATCGCCCCGGGCCTGGCCGCCTACCAGCGGGAGGCCATGGAGGTGTACGCGGCGGCGCGGCTGTCCTGAGCCGGTGCCGGAGGGAGGGAGAGGGAGGGACCTCACTCGGTGCGCAGCGCCGTGACCGTGCGGGTGCGCGCCGCCCAGGAGGCGGGGAGCAAGGCACCGAGCAGGGCGATCACCAGGCCGCCGAGTATCAGCGGCCCCACCACCGCAGGGTCGAACACGGACACGTCCGCCTCGGGCACCCCTACGCCGGCCGCCTCCGCCATCGCCGGCATGACCCGGTGGTGCACGGCGATGCCGAGTGGGACCCCGATCAGTCCGGCCACCAGCCCGGTGCCGGCGACCGAGGTGAGCACCATGCCGATGGTCTGCCGGGGCGACATCCCGAGCGCCTTGAGCACCCCGAGGTCGTGGACCCGGTCCCGGGTGTCCAGCAGCACCGTGTTGAGCACGCCCAGGCCCGCCACCGCGACCAGCAGCAGGGTGAGTATCCCGGCGAGGGTGTTCATCGCCAGCATGACGATGCTGACGTGAGTCCCGCTCTGCTCGGCGCCCAACCCCAGCGGGCGGACCGCGTCGTCGAGGGCGTCGGTGTACGCGGCCGGATCGGTGCCGGGGTTGAGGTCGATGTGGAACGCGACACCCTCCGAACGGACGACCGTCCCGAGCGGGGCCAGCGTGGCCCGGTCGACAAATACCAGGTCATCACCGGCCAGCACCTCGCCGGTGATCCGCACCGGCACGGTGCGCCCCTGGTCGGTGAGGGTGACCGTGTCACCGACCTTGGCCTGGTTGGAGCGCAGGAAGGTCGAGCCGACCGCCACCTCACCGGGACCGTGGAACCAGCGGCCGGAGACCATCTGGAAACCGCTCCAGGAGGTGTCGCCCGCGTAGGCGATGACCACCGACCGCCCGGTGTGCCCCGCCACGGTGACCGGCGTCGGGACGGTGCTGTACCAGGCCCGGGTGCCGGGGCGAGCGGTGATCACCCTGGCCACGGCGGCCTCGTCCACGTGGTCGACGGGCTTCGCGTCGCCCTCCAGCGGCATCTGGACCACGACCTTGCCGGAGTGCTCGGCCATCAGGCCGCCCTGGAAGGCGCTCAGTGAGAGGGTGAGCCCGACGCAGAGGGTGACCCCGGCCGTGCCGAGCACCACCGCTGCGGCCGTCGTCGCCGACCGGGCCGGGCGGGCGAGCGGGCCGGCCAGCCCCAGGCTCAGGGCACGGGGCAGGGGCAGTCGGCCGATCAGCTCCCGAACGGCCGCCACCGCATCGGCCACCCGCGCCCGGCCGGCGGCGGCACGGCCGCCCGTCCCGCGCTGGGCGGTACGGCTGCCGGCGGAGCCGGTGTCGGCGGTGCTGCTGCCGCGGGTGGAGCTGCTGGAACCGGTCCGGCCCACCGCGAGCGCCTCCACGGTGCGCAGCCGCCCGGCCCGCAGGGCGGGTGCCAGCGCGGCGCCGGTCACCGCGGCCAGTGCCGCGGCCGGAACCACGACGTCCACCCAGAGCGGGATGCCGGACAGCCCGCCGCTCAGCGCCTTGTGGGCCACCCCGAGGACCGGGACGGACAGCAGGTTGCCGCCGAGCACGCCGAGCGCCGTCCCCACGCCGGCCGGGATCAGCGCCTGGCCGACGTAGGCGCGGGCCACCTGAGCGGGAGTGAAGCCGAGCGCCTTGAGGATGCCGATCCGGCGGGTGGCGGCGGTGACCGCGCCGCCCACCACGACCCCGATGATCAGCACCGACATGCAAAGCCCGAGGACGCCGAAGGCCACCACGAACGGGACGAAGGTCGAGGCCGTCCGGTTGGCCTCCTCGCGGGCGGGCAGGTAGGAGGTCGCCCGGGTGAGCGCGCCGTCGGGCACGGCGGCGGCGAGCGCGGCGCGGTCGGCGTCCACCTCGGCATCGGTACCGGCGTGGTCGAAGCGGTAGAGGTACTGGACGGCGGGCGTGCGGCCGGGTGCGGTGAGCGCGGCGACCTGCTCGGGGGCGATCCAGCCGTCCGAGCTCAGGGAGACCGAGGCGGCCAGGCCGACGACCTTGAGGGCCGGGCGGCCGGGCAGGTCCGGGAACTCCATGGTGTCGCCGATCGCGAGGGGCGAGCGGCCGTCGGCGAGCACCACCTCGCCGGGGCCGGCCAACCAGCGGCCCATGGTGACCCGCAGGTCGTCCAGCGGGCCGTCCTGCTGACGGCCGACCAGGGTCAGCGGCGGGAGCGCGGTGCCGGGCGCCGGGAGCTCGGTGCCAGCTCCGGCCCTCGGCTGGAGCGCCAGCGCCGGGTATGGCCCGGCCGAGGCCGTCACCCCGGGGGTGTGCCCGGTGGCCGCGAGCTGGGCGGGGCCCGCCCTTCCCGGGTCGTACAGCACGTTGAGGTGCGCTCCCCGCTGGTCGTCGAAGGACCGTTGGTACGGCCCCTGCGAGGCGACCAGCAGCCCGGTCGCGAGCACGCAGGCCGCCACGGCCGTCATCGTGGTGAGCACCATGACCAGGGTCTGCAACCGCCGCCGGCCGACCCCGGCACGCACCACCTTGCTCAACGCACTCATGCGCCCACCTCGCTTCCCTCGGCGAGGGCATTCGCCCACGCGCACCTCTCCACGACCCGCTCGCTGCGCTCGCTCATCGGACACCGCCCGGAGCCGGCACGGCCGCCGTGTCGCGGACCAGCCGGCCGTCGAGCAGTTCGATGGTCCGCCCGGCGCAGGCCTCCGCGAGTGCCGTGTCGTGGGTGACCAGCAGGATCGTCTGGCCCTCCGCGTGGAGCCCGCGCAGCAGGTCGCGGACGTCGGCGGCCGAGGCGGTGTCCAGCGCACCGGTCGGCTCGTCGGCCAGCAGCAGCGGTGGACGGTTCATCAACGCCCGGGCCACCGCCACGCGTTGGCGCTCGCCGCCGGACAACCGGCCGGGGAAGGCCTTGGCGTGCCGGGCCACCCCGAGGCGTTCCAGCAGCTCGCCCGCGCGGGCCCGGGCCCGCTCCCGCCGCATCCCGGCGAGCTGGGCCGGCAGCAGCACGTTGTCCGCCACGGTCAGGTCGTCCAGCAGGTTGAAGAACTGGAACACCATGCCGATCCGGGTGCGCCGGTACTCGGCCAGCGCGGCCTCGCCGAGCTCGTGGACGGCCACGCCGTCCACCTCCACGCCGCCCTCGCTCGGGCGGTCGAGGCCGGCGACCAGGTTCAGCAGCGTGGACTTGCCACTTCCGGAGCGGCCGAGCACGGCCAGCGCCTCGCCGGCCCGCACCTCCAGGTCGAGCCCGGTCAGCGCGGGCCGGGCGGCGTCGGACCGCTCGTACGTCTTGCTGACTCCGCGGATCCGGATGATCGGCGCGTTCACAGGCCCTCCCACGCATCGGGGTGTCCGGCCGCGGATGCCCGGGCCGGCTGACGGAACACGACGCTACGAACCGGCGGCCTGAGCTCGACAGCCGTCTAGACGGCATGTCAGAGGTGTATCCAGATACACCTCTGATTGGGGGTTCAGGCCTAGAGCGCTGCCATCCGGAGCCGGGCAGACTGACCACCGGAAGATCGAGACCGAGCCCTCGCGGGCTGCCGAGACCCCGTGGGGGCGGCGAGGCCCGCGAAGGCGCGGAACGGAGAGGGGGTGCCATGAGCATGGATGTGGTGAGGGGGTTCGCCGACCGGGTCGGCCGGGCCTGCGTGGACGGGGTGCGCGCCTGCTACGTGGCCACGCTGGCGGTGACGGGCCTGGTCGCGCTGCTGGCCGGGCCGGTGCTGGCGGCCGCCGCCCTGATCGGGCCGGAGGACTCGCACGGGCCCGGCGGTCCGATGGGCCTGCTGCTGGCACCACTGCCGGTGGCCGTCTGGGCGCTCAGTTGGGCCACCGGGGGCGGCGGCCGGGCGGCCGGAGCCGCGCTGTTCGCCCCGGGCGTGCTCGCGGTGATGGCCACGCACTTCTACGGGGGCGCGGCCCCCGGTGGCCGGGCGGTGTCGCTCTGGCTGGCGCCGGCGCTCCTGGTGCTCGCTCTGTTCGGCACGCGCTGGACCGCCACCGAGACCAGACGGCTCGTCGGCCACTGGAGCGGCCGGCCGGTCCCGGTGCCGTACCGGCGGGTGTCCGGCACCCCCGGGTTGGGGCGGCGGCTGCGCTCGGGCGGCTGGCTGGCCGATCCGGCGACCTGGCGGGACGTCGCCTGGGCGCTGCTCTCCGGCTTCGCCGTCGTGCTCACCGCCCTGGCCGTCCTGCTGACCCCGGTCGGCTTCCAGGTCCTCGGCCGCAACGGGCCCTTCCTGCCACTCGGGATCGTCTACGTGCTCGGGCTCTGGGTCTTCCCGCTGGCCACCCTCTGGGCCGGCCCGCCCGTCCTGCGGCTGCACGCCCGGGCCGCCCGCGCGTTGCTCGGGCCGTCCCGGCGGGCCGAGCTCGCCCGCCAGGTCAGCCACCTGGCCAGGACGCGGGCGGACACCATCGACGCCGGGGCGGCCGAGCTGCGCCGGATCGAGCGGGACCTGCACGACGGGGCGCAGGCTCGGTTGGTGGCCCTGGGCATGCTGCTGACGGTCGCCGAGCAGGTGAAGCACGATCCGAACGCCCTCGGACCGCTGCTGGCCGAAGCCCGGACGTCCTCGGTCAAGGCCCTGAGCGAGCTGCGCGACCTGGTGCGCGGCATCCATCCGCCGGTGCTGGCGGACCGCGGCCTGGCCGACGCCGTGCAGGCGACCGCGCTGGACCTGCCGCTGCCGGTCACCTTCGCCGGCGGGCTGTCCGGGCGCGCACCGGCGCCGGTCGAGTCCGCCGCCTACTTCGCGGTGAGCGAGTTGCTGGCGAATGTGGTGAAACACGCTGGGGCCTCGCATGTGTGGATCGAGATAGGGCACAGTGACGGGCTGTTGCGGATATCGGTCACGGACGACGGGCGGGGAGGCGCCGACCCGTCGCGGGGGACCGGCCTCAGCGGAACCGAACGCCGACTGGCCGCCTTCGACGGAGTGCTCGCGATCAGCAGCCCGTCCGGTGGTCCGACCATCGTGAACCTGGAGATCCCGTGCGCGTTGTCATCGCCGAAGACCTCTTCCTCCTCCGGGACGGCCTGACCCGGCTGCTGGAGGCCAACGGGATGAAGGTCACTGCGGCGGTCGAGTCCGGCGAGCAGCTGCTGGCCGCGGTCGCCGAGGACCGGCCGGACATCGCGGTGGTGGACGTCCGGCTGCCGCCCGGTTTCACCGACGAGGGGCTTCGGGCGGCGCTGGCGGCCCGTCAGGCCCATCCC
This sequence comes from Kitasatospora sp. NPDC097643, assembly GCF_040302625.1. NCBI lineage: Bacteria > Bacillati > Actinomycetota > Actinomycetes > Kitasatosporales > Streptomycetaceae > Kitasatospora > Kitasatospora sp. NPDC097643. The sequence goes on from NZ_JBEOSA010000025.1 coordinate 10,654, forward strand.
GGCCTGCCCGTCCTGGTGCTGTCACAGTTCGTCGAGCAGCTGTACGCGCGCGAGCTGCTGGCCGGCAGCACCGGTGGGATCGGCTACCTGCTCAAGGACCGGGTGTTGGACGGCGCCCAGTTCATCGACGCGGTACGACGGGTCGCCGAGGGCGGCACCGTGATGGACCCGGAGGTGATCACCCGACTGCTCACCCACAACTCCTCGGCCGGCCCGGTCGCCAGCCTCTCCCCGCGCGAGCGGCAGGTGCTGGCCCTCATGGCCGAGGGCCGCTCCAACGCGGCGATCGCCCAGCAGCTGGTGATCACCGAGCGGGCGGTCGCCAAGCACACCGCGTCGATCTTCGTCCGGCTCGACCTCCAGCCCTCCGACGACGACAACCGCCGCGTGCTGGCCGTCCTGGCCTACCTCAACAACACCTGAGAGCACCCCGACGAACAGGAGGCGACACCTGGCTGAAGGTTCACCGACAAGTGGGAAACGCCCCTCCGCGGCAGGGGGCTCGCCCACCGCAGAAAGGGTCATTTAGGCTGGTGGCGTGCTCATCCTTGTTCGACGCCGCCACGTGGACCTGCTCCGCGTGACCAGCATGTCCTGTCGACGCTCCAGCTGAAGCTCGCGCCACCCACCCTCAAGGGCAGCCCGCCAGGCTGCCTCCACTTCCCGGCCCCCGGAGCACCCGCCGCATCAGGCACGGCTCCGGCCGCCCCCGGTCGATCACCGGGACCAGCCGGGACGAGACCCAGCGGATGTCACACATGTCGCAGCAGCACACGCCCATATCCGGATCCGGCACCGAGGCCGATACCAACCCCGACGCCCCGGCCGGCGCCCCGGTGGACGCCCTCCCGGTGATCGACCTCTCACTCGCCGACGGCGGCCCCGACGACCGCCGCCGCCTGCACGACGAGCTCCGCGCCGCCGCCACCGGCGTCGGCTTCTTCCAGCTCGTCGGCCACGGCATCACCCCGGAGGAGACGGCCGCGCTCACCGAAGCGATGCGCGCCTTCTTCGCCCTCCCCGAGGCCGACCGGCTCGCCGTGAGCAACCTCAACTCCCCCCACTACCGCGGCTACACCCGCACCGGCGACGAACGCACCGGCGGCAGCCAGGACTGGCGCGACCAGTTGGACATCGGCGCCGAGCTGCCCCCGCACGTCCCCGGCAGCGGCGAGGCCCCGTACTGGTGGCTGGAGGGCCCCAACCAGTGGCCCGCGGCGCTCCCCGAACTGCGCACCGCCGCCCTGGGCTGGATCGACCACCTCGGTGGCGTCGCCCGGCGACTGCTGCACGAACTCCTCACCGCGATCGGCGCCCGCCCCGACTTCTACGACGCGGCGTTCGCGGGCCACCCGCACCTGCGGCTCAAGCTGGTCCGCTACCCGGGCACCGCGCCGGACGGCGCCGGCCAGGGCGTCGGCGCCCACAAGGACTACGGCTTCATCACCCTGCTGCTCCAGGACACCGTCGGCGGGCTCCAGGTCGAGCGCGCGGACGGCACCTTCCTCGAGGTCCCCCCGATGGAGGGCGCCTTCGTCGTCAACCTCGGCGAGCTGCTGGAGGTCGCCACGGACGGCTACCTCAAGGCCACCAGCCACCGCGTGGTCAGCCCGCCCGGCGCCCGCGAGCGCTTCTCCGTGCCGTTCTTCTACAACCCCCGCCTTGACGCCCACGTCGAGCCGCTCGACTTCCCCCTCGCCCACCACGCCCCCGGCGCCACCGAGGACCCGTCGAACCCGCTGTACGCCGAGTTCGGGTTGAACGAGTGGAAGGGATACACCCGGGCCCACCCCGAGGTCACCCGCCGCCATCACGCCGACCTGATCGACGCCACCCGGCGCTGAGCCCGCCCACCGCTCCGATCCCTCCCGCCCACACTCCGGAGGCTCCGGGCGCTCCAGGCGCTCCGGAGGTCCGGGACGTGGGCACCGGGTGCTCCGGACTCTCCAACGCCCCTGCCGCGCGACCGGGCCGACCTGGCACAATGACCCGATCTCGGCGAAAGGCAGGGGCGTTGGCGATCCGACCCGCAGCGACACGACGCGTCCACCCGGCACTCGCCGCCGACCGTGCCCGCTGGGCGACGGTCCCGCCGGAACGCCGGGTCCTCGGGGTGGTCCACAACATCACCTCGGCGACCCGGCTGCTGGACCTGCTCGCGGTGTTCGGGCCCGACCGCCGGGTGGAGGTGCTGTTCAGCTGCACCGGCTCCTCGGCCCTGGACGGCGGGACCTCGGAATTCCTGCGGGACCGCGGAATGGTCGAAATACCCTGGGAAGCCGCGAAGGAATATCCGTTCGACCTCGCAATCGCCACCAATCGCGGCGGAGATCTGCACGCCTTGCGAGCCCCCTTGATCGGAGCCCCGCACGGCGCTGGATACAATAAAATACTCAGGCAGCCGGCAGCGGCGGGGGCTGCCGGGAGCCGGGAGCCGGGAGCCTTCGGACTCACTGCCGAATGGCTGATGCACGAGGGGGCCGTGGTGCCCGCCGGTGTGCTGTTGTCCCATCAGGAGCAGCTCGAGCGGCTGCGGTCGGGGTGTCCGGAGGCCGTGCCGGTGAGTGCGGTGGTGGGCGATCCCTGCGTCGATCAGCTGCACGCGAGCGCGCCGCTGCGGGCGGCGTACCGGAAGGCGTTCGGCGTCCGGCCGGACCAGAAGCTGGTGGTGGCGTCCTCGACCTGGGGGCCGCATTCGCTGCTCGGGAATGCCGAGGCGAATGCCCTCCGGCGCGTGCTGGCGGAATTGCCGTCCGATGAATTCCGAGTGGTCGCCGCCGTTCATCCGAATGCGTGGTACGCGCACGGGGAATGGCAGGTCCATCGCTGGCTGGCTGATCTCATCGATTGCGGGCTGATTCTCCCGGCGCCCGAGACGGAATCCTGGAAAGCCGCCCTGGTGGCCGCCGACTATCTGGTCGGCGATCACGGCTCGGTCACCCTCTACGGCGTTTCGCTGGGAATTCCGACCCTGTTGGGCGCCTTCTCCGACGACACCGTGGCACCGGGCTCGCCGATGGAGCAGCTCGGGAAGCTGGTCCCCCGGCTCTCGGCCTGGGAGGGCGTCCTGCCGCAGCTGCTGCGCGCGGGCGGCGCCCAGCCCGCGGACCCGGAGCTGGCACGGCTGAGCGGGCAGGTGACCTCCGTGCCGGGGGAGTCCGCAGCGCGGCTGCGCGCGGTGTTCTACCGCCACCTCGGACTGGACGAGCCGGACGGCCCGGCGGTGACCAGGGTCGTCCCGGTGCCGGAGCTGTCGGTGGTCCGGCCCACGGTGCTCCCCGCGACACTGGTCGTCACTGAGAACGAGCCCGAGCCCGAGCCCGGCCGGAGCCTGCGGGTTCGCCGTTACCCGGCCCGACTGCAACGCTCCGGGGGCGTCCGGCCCGGCCCGGACGCCCACCTGGTGGCCGACCACGCCGAGCCGGACGGTGCCGTCCGACGGTCGGCGGACGTCCTGCTGGTCCCCGCGGATCGGCTCGACGACCGATTGGGAGACCGGCTCGACGACGCGGTGGAAACGCCGCTGCCGGGGTGGGCGGACTGGGCCCGGGGCGCCCCCGGCTGCACGCTGGTCGCGGTCGAACGCGCGGACGGCGGTTGTCTGGCGTTGCTGCCGGACGGCGGACGCCTCACCGCCGAGTGGCGGCAGCGGCCGGCGTGGGCGACGTTCGCCGTGGCCGCCTCCGTGGTCCGCGAGCAGCTGTACGACGGCACGCCCCGCACCGCCCGGACACTGCGGGTGGCCGCCGGCCCGGGTCAGCCCACCGGGCTGCTACTCCTCCGTCCCTGCTGAGGACTCCCCCGACGCAGGCTCCCCCGACGCAAGCTCCCCCACCGCAGGCTCCTCCGACGCAGCCTCCCCCAACGAAGCCCCGCCCGCGAGCCGCCGCTCGACCTCCTCGACCAGCAGGCTGCCCGCCTCCGCGTACGCCGCGCGGGCCTGCGCCCAGTCGGCCGCTGCCTCCTCCCGCCGGTCCAACTGCCGGTACAGGTCGCCCCGTTGGACCAGGATGCCGGCGAGCTGGTACGGCGTCCCGTGCTCGCGCATCACCGTCGCCGCCTCGCCGAAGCGGTCCAGCGCCTCGGCGGTCAGGCCCGCCGCGAGCCGGTCCTCGGCCAGCCTGGTCAGGCTGCGGGCCACGTTGTAGCCGTCCCCGAAGCCGTCGAACCGCTCGCGGGCGTGCCGGAGTTCGCGCACCGCCTCGTCGTGCCGGCCGAGCGCGCTGAGGGCCCGGCCGCGGTGGTAGCGGAGCAGCGTCCGGCCGCGTTCGTGCGGGATGCCGTCGAGCGCGCCGAGGGCCTGTTCCAGGAGGTCCAGTGCGTCGGCGGGCCGGTCCTCCCGGAGGGCGAGCAGGGCGAGTGCCTCCAGGGCGGAGGACTCCGTCCGCCGGTGCCCCTCGGACTCCGGTTCGCCGCGGGCGATGAGCAGGGCGGTTTCGAGGTGTTCCCGGGCGAGCCGCGGGTCCTGTTCGACCGGGTCGTGGCGGTCGAGGCGGGCGAAGCCGAGTTCGAAGTGCATCCGGGCGAGCGCGAGCGGGTCGTCGTCCGCCATCGCGGAGGCCAGGCCGGTGGTCAACGCCCGTACCCAGTCGGTGTGGTGGCCGCCGCGCAGGCAGTGGGTCCAGAGGCCCTGGCAGATCCGCCAGGCGTAGCCGTGCAGGCCGGCCCGGTTGGCGGCCTCGACGGCGGCGACCAGCGTGGACCGGTACCCGTCGAGGTCGAGGTCGCGTACGGCAACGGGGCCAGCGCCGGGGCCAGCGCCGGGGCCAGGACCGGCGCCAGGACCGGCGCCGGGCCCGGGCGCAGCAGCCGGGCCCAGGTCCCGGGCGAGCGCGAGCGCGTAGCCCCTGGCGGGGTCGTGGCGCCAGCGCCCGGAGAGCGCCGCCTCGCCCCGCTCGGCGAGGGCGGTGTAGTGGGCGAGGATCCGCTCGACCGCCGCCCGCCGTTCCTCCTCGTGCCGGGGCTGCTGGGCGGTGGACCAGGCGTGGTCGTGGACGACGCCGTTGAGCAGGTAGCGGCCGTCGGGCCGGTGGTTCAGCAGGTTGGCGATCCGCAGCGCCTCCAGGGTGCGCCCGAGCGGTCCGGCGAGGTCGAGCAGGGCCCGGATCGCGTCCTCGTCCAGCAGCAGGGTGGGGTGCAGGCCCAGCAGCCGGTACGCGCGGGCGCTCGGTTCGTCCAGGCTGCGGTACATCGTGTCGAGCATCCGGGGCAGGGAGATGTCGTCGGGCACGGCCAGGGCCTCCAGACGCGTGCTGCGGTCGGACAGTTGGGTGCCGAGCTCGGGCAGGGCGGCCGGGCCGAGGGCGACCAGCTGGGCGGCGAGGATGCGCAGGGCCAGCGGGATCCCGGCACAGGCGCGGATCAGCGGCAGCCGGGCGGCGCGGGTGTCCTCGCCGAGGCCCGCGACCTTGACGAGCAGGTCGTCACTGTCGGCCTCGTCGAGCGGCCCGACCACCAGCTGTTCGACGCCGAGGGAGCCGACCAGGCCGCGCAGGCTGCGGTGGCTGGTGATCAGGACGACGCTGTCGGCGGACCCGGGCTGCAACTGCTTCACCTGGGCCTCGGTGGCGGCGCCGTCGATCAGGACCAGCACCGCCCGGTGGGCGGTGCGGCCGCGGAAGGCTGCGGAGAGCGCCTCCGGTCCGCTCGGCCGCTCCTCCTTCGGGACGCCGAGGCGGGCGAGCCAGCCCTCCAGCACGGCCGCGATGTCGTCCTGTCCGCCGGTCAGCGGGGTGTACAGCTGGATGGTGGGCAGTTCGCTCCGGCGGGTCCGGACCCAGCGGGCCGCGGCGGCCGTGGTGCCGATGCCGGGCATGCCGCACAGCAGCAGCCGGGTCGGCACGCCCTCGGCGCGGCACTCGGCGTGCACGGCGTCCATCCGGGAGAACAGGTCCCGGTTGTTGACGTAGTGCCGGGCCAGTGGCGCGTCCATCAGCAGGGCCGGCTCCGGCCCGGTGGCCGGGGCGGTGCCGGGGCCCCCGAGGTGGACGGTGTTCGCCATGACGACGTTCCCGTGGAACTGCCCGCCGTCGATCGAGTTCCGTACTTCCACTGCCCCCGCCTCTCCGTCACCCCGTCTGCCGCCCCCATCCTGGCGGTGGTGGCGGGCGGGCTCAAGCATCCGGTGGACCGGCGGGGCGGGGCACTGTCACACTGCTGCTGTCACAGCGGAAGTGTGACAGCGGTGGAAGCGCGACAGCAGCGGATGCAGGGCGGCGGGAGGCGACGCGGATGGGGGAACACGGGGCCGTGGGCGGCGAGATCGTACGGCTGACGGTGGACGAGTTGGCGGCGCGCGCCGGGGTGACCGTGCGGACGGTGCGGTTCTACGGGACGAAGGGTCTGCTGCCGCCGCCGGAGCTGGGGCCGCGGCGGGTCGGGCTGTACGGGGCGGCGCACCTGGACCGGCTGGGGCTGATCGAGGAGTTGCAGCGGCAGGGGCTGACGCTGGCGGCGATCGAGCGCTACCTGGCGCGGCTGCCGGAGGACAGCACGCCGCTGGACCTGGCGATCCACCGGGCGCTGGTGGCCTCCTGGACGCCGGAGGCGGCGGAGCGGCTGGGCCGGGCCCAGTTGGAGCGCCGGGCCGGGCGGGGGCTGTCCGAGGAGCAGCTGGAACGGCTGGTCGCGATGGGGGCGTTGGAGCGGACGGACGATCCGGAGGTGTTCCGGGTGGATCCGGGGCTGCTGCCGCTGGGGGTGCGGATCCTGGACGTGCCGATCCCGCTGGAGACGCTGCGGGCCGCCCGGGCGGTGGTGCTGGAGCACAGCCGGGCGACGGCGCGGGAGTTGCAGCGGCTGTTCCGGGAGACGGTGTGGCGGCCGTACCGGGAGAGCGAGCCGGAGCCGGCGGAGCTGGCGCGGATGAAGGCGTTGACGGACCACATCCAGCCGATGGTGGCGCAGGCCCTGGTGACGGCCTTCCAGCGCTCGCTGCGGGAGGAGTTGCAGCAGGTCGCACCCGAGGACGGACCGACCCCGAACGCCCCGGGCGGGGCCGCACCCTGATCGGCCCCGCCCGGCGGACCGGCGGTCAGTCCTCGAAGGTCCGCCCCTCGGCCGCGATCCGCTCCAGCAGCGCGGGCGGCGCGAACCGCTCGCCGTAGGCGGTGGCGAGTTCGCGGGCGCGCGCCGCGAAGCCGGCCGGGCCGCCCGGGTAGCCGTTGATGTACTGGAACACGCCACCCGTCCAGGCCGGGAAGCCGATGCCGAGGATGGAGCCCACGTTGGCGTCGGCGACCGAGGTGAGCACGCCCTCCTCCAGGCAGCGCACCGAGTCCAGCGCCTCGCTGAACAGCATCCGCTCCTTCAGGTCCTCGAACGGCACCTCGACGTCCCCGGCCGAGCCACCGGAGAAGTGCTCGCGCAGGCCGGGCCAGAGCCGCCCGCGCCGCCCGTCCTCGCCGTACTCGTAGAAGCCGGCGCCGCCGCTGCGGCCGGGGCGGCCGAACTCGTCGACCATCCGGTCGACCACCGCGTCCGCCGGGTGCGGGGTCCAGGTGCCGCCGGTGGCCTCGGCCGCGCGACGGTACTCGTCGCGGATCTTGCGCGGCAGGGTGAGGGTGAGCTCGTCCATCAGCGAGAGCACCTTGGCGGGGTAGCCGGCCTGGGCGGCGGCCTGCTCGATGCTGGCCGGGTGGATGCCCTCGCCGACCATGGCGACGCCCTCGTTGAGGAACTGGCCGATGACCCGCGAGGTGAAGAAGCCGCGCGAGTCGTTGACCACGATCGGGGTCTTGTCGATCTGCCGGACCAGGTCGAAGGCGCGGGCGAGCGCCTCGTCGCCGGTCTGCGGGCCGCGGATGATCTCGACCAGGCGCATCTTGTCGACCGGCGAGAAGAAGTGCAGGCCGATGAAGTCGGCGGTGCGCTCGACGCCTTCGGCGAGCACGCCGATCGGCAGGGTGGAGGTGTTGGAGCAGAGCAGCGCGTCGGGGGCGACGACGCCCTCGATCTCCTGGAACACCTTGTGCTTGAGCTCGGTGTTCTCGAAGACGGCCTCGATCACCGCGTCGCAGCCGGCCAGGTCGGCCGGGTCGGCGGCGGGGGTGATCCGGGCGAGCAGGGCGTCGCGCTTGGCCTCGGTGGAGCGGCCGCGGGCGACCGCCTTGTCGAGCAGCCCGGCGGAGTAGGCCTTGCCCCGTTCGGCGGCCTCGACCGTGACGTCCTTGAGCACGACCTCGATCCCGGCCTTGGCGCAGGCGTACGCGATGCCGGCGCCCATCATGCCGGCGCCGAGCACGGCGACCTTGCGGACCAGCCGCTTCTCGACGCCCTTGGGGCGGCCGGCGCCGGAGTTGACGGCCTGCATGTCGAAGAACAGCGCCTGGATCATGTTCTTGCTGGTCTGCCCGCAGGCCAGCTCGGTGAAGTACCGGGCCTCGATGGTCATCGCGGTGTCGACGTCGACCTGGCTGCTCTCGACGGCGGCCGCCAGGATGTTGCGCGGGGCCGGGTAGGGGGCGCCGTTCAGCTGCTTGCGCAGGTTGGCCGGGAAGGCCGGCAGGTTGGCGGCGAACGCGGGGGTGCTGGGGGTGCCGCCGGGGATCTTGTACCCCTTGACGTCCCAGGGCTGGACGGCGGTCGGGTTGGCCTCGATCCAGGCCTTCGCCCGGGCGGTCAACTCCTCCGGGCTGTCGACGAGTTCGTGCACCAGGCCGTGCTCCAGCGCCTGCGCCGGGCGGTACTGGTTGCCCTGGAGCAGCACCTTCAGCAGCGCGTCGGTGATGCCGAACAGTCGGACCGTACGGACCACTCCGCCGCCGCCGGGCAGCAGGCCGAGGGTGACCTCGGGCAGGCCGATCCGGCTGGCGGGGGTGTCGAGCGCGATCCGGTGGTGGCAGGCGAGGGCGAGCTCCAGGCCGCCGCCGAGGGCGCTGCCGTTGATCGCGGCGACGACCGGCTTGCCGAGGGTCTCCAGCCGCCGCAGCGCGCGCTTGATCCGCATGGACTTCTCGAAGACGGCGGCGGCGTCCTCGGGGCGGGCGGCGGAGAGCATCCGCAGGTCTCCGCCGGCGAAGAAGGTCTTCTTCCCGGAGGTGATCACGACGCCGCGCAGCTCCTCGGCGGCGGCGAGGGCGGCCAGCCGCTCGACGACGGTGTCGAGGTCGGCGGTGAAGGCCTCGTTCATGGTGTTGACGGACTGGGTGGGGTCGTCGAGGACGAGGGTGACCACGCCGTCCTGGTCCTGCTCCCAGCGGATGGTGGCGGTGTTGCTCATCAGGGTTCTCCAGATCTGCCGGGAGGGGGTCAGACGCGCTCGACGATGGTGGCGATGCCCATGCCGCCGCCGACGCACAGGGTCACGAGGCCGTAGCGCAGGTCGCGCCGCTCCAGCTCGTCGACGACGGTGCCGATCAGCATCGCGCCGGTGGCGCCGAGCGGGTGGCCGAGGGCGATCGCGCCGCCGTTGACGTTCACCTGGTCGGGGCGGAAGCCGAGTTCGCGCATGAAGCGCAGCGCGACCGCCGCGAAGGCCTCGTTGATCTCGACCAGGTCGATGTCGGCGGCGGTGAGACCGGCCTTGGCGAGCGCCTTGCGGGTGGCGGGGGCGGGGCCGGTGAGCATGATGGTGGGCTCGGAGCCGGAGACGGCGGCGGAGACGATCCGGGCGCGCGGGCGCAGCCCGTACCGCTCGCCGACCTCGCGGTTGCCGATCGCGACCAGCGCGGCGCCGTCGACGATGCCGGAGGAGTTGCCGGCGTGGTGGACGTGGTCGATGGCCTCGACCCAGTGGTACTTCTGCAGGGCGACGGCGTCGAAGCCGCCGGCCTCGCCGATGGCGGCGAAGGAGGGCTTGAGGCCGGCCAGGGTCTCGACGGTGGTGCCGGGGCGGATGAACTCGTCGCGCTCCAGCACGACCAGGCCGTTGCGGTCGCGGACCGGGACGACCGAGCGGTCGAACAGGCCGTCCGCCTGGGCCTTGGCGGCGCGGGCCTGGGACTCGGCGGCGAAGGCGTCCACGTCGGTGCGGGACAGGCCCTCGATGGTGGCGATCAGGTCGGCGCCGATGCCCTGCGGGACGAAGTTGGTCTCGTACGCCGTCATCGGGTCGGCGAACCAGGCGCCGCCGTCGGAGGCCATCTTCACCCGGGACATCGACTCCACGCCGCCGGCCAGGATGAGGTCCTCCCAGCCCGAACGGACCTTGGCGGCGGCCAGGTTGACGGCCTCCAGGCCGGAGGCGCAGAAGCGGTTCTCCTGGACGCCGGCCACGGTGTCGGGCAGGCCGGCCGCGACGGCGGCGATCCGGGCGATGTCGGAGCCCTGGTCGCCGATCGGGCTGACCACGCCGAGCACGATGTCGTCGATCGCGGCCGGGTCCAGCTCCGGGAAGCGGCGGCGCAGTTCGTGGATCAGGCCGACCACGAGGTCGATCGGCTTGGTGCCGTGCAGGGAGCCGGTGGCCTTGCCCCGGCCGCGCGGGGTGCGGATCGCGTCGTAGACGTACGCTTCGGTGGTCACGGTGGAAACGCCTTTCAGGACTTCAGGGTTTCAGGACTTCACGGTTTCGGGGCAGGGGTGGGGGGTTCCACGGGAGGTCCCGGCCGAGGAGGGAGGCCTCAGCCGAGGAGCGAGCGCCCGACGATCTCCTTCATGATCTCGGTGGTCCCGCCGTAGATGGTCTGGATGCGGCCGTCGGTGAACGCCCGGGCGACCGGGAACTCGCTCATGTAGCCGTAGCCGCCGTGCAGTTGGAGGCACCGGTCGGCGGTGCGCTTCTGCAGTTCGGTGGCCCACCACTTGGCCATCGAGGCGTCCGCCGGGGTGAGCGCGTACCGGTTGTGCTCGGTGATGCAGCGGTCCACGAACGCCCGGGTGACCGCGCACTCGGTGGCGAGCTCGGCGATCTCGAAGCGGACGTGCTGGAGCTTGGCCAGCGGGCGCCCGAAGGCCTCGCGCTGCTTGACGTAGTCGGTGGTGATCTCGACCAGGTACTCGGCGCCGGCGATCGCGGCGGCCGCGATGGTGAGCCGCTCCTGGGCGAGGTTCTGCATCAGGTGGACGAAGCCGCCGTGCAGTTCGCCGAGCAGGTTCGCCTTCGGCACCCGGACGTCCTGGAAGAACAACTCGGCGGTGTCCTGGGCCTTCTGGCCGATCTTGTCGAGGTTGCGGCCGCGTTCGAAGCCGGGCATGCCGCGCTCGACGACCAGCAGGCTCAGCCCGTGCGCGCCGCCCTCGGGGGTGGTGCGGGCGACCACGACCACCAGGTCGGCGAGGATGCCGTTGGAGATGAAGGTCTTGGCGCCGTTGAGCAGGAAGTGGTCGCCCTGGTCGACCGCCTGGGTGCGGATGCCTTGCAGGTCGGAGCCGGTGCCGGGCTCGGTCATCGCGATCGCGGTGATGGTCTCGCCGGAGCAGAAGCCGGGCAGCCAGCGGTGCTTCTGCTCCTCGGTGGCGAGCGAGGTGAGGTAGGGGCCGATGATGTCGTTGTGCAGGCCGATCGCCAGACCGGACGCCCCGGCCCGGGCGAACTCCTCGGCCAGCACGGCGGCGTAGCGGAAGTCCGGCTCCCCGCCGCCGCCGTACTCCGTGGGGACGGCGAGGCCGAGCAGGCCCTGGCGTCCGGCCGCGAGCCAGACGGAGCGGTCGACGATGCCGGCCTGCTCCCAGCGGTCGTAGTGCGGCAGCACCTCCTTGGCGAGGAAGGCCCGCACGGTGGCCCGGAAGTCCTCGTGCTGCTCGGTGAAGATCTCGCGCTGCAACGCTACGCTCCTTGTCCTGCTGCGGAGTTGTCCGACGACGTGAGGTCCGACGACGTGAGGTCCGACGGCGCGGGTTCGAGGGAGAGGGAGGGGACGGCCCAGTCCCGGGCCACCTCGGCGGTGTCCGCACCCGGCCGGGCCGGCGGGCGGCGCAGCGCGCCGGGGGTGACGGAGAACCGCGGGGCGGGGGCGGGTTGGGTGACGCCGTCCGCCTGGACGTAGGTGCCGCGCGCCACCAGGTGGTCGTCGGCGGCTGCCTGACGCATCGTCAACACCGGCTCCACGCAGGCGTCGGAGCCCGCGAAGACGGCCTCCCACTCGGCCCTGGTCCGGGTGGCGAAGCGGGCGGCGATCAGGGCGCGCAGTTCGGGCCAGCGGGCGGGGTCGTACTGGCCGGGCGCGTCCGGGCCGAGCTCCAGCAGCCGGGCGAACTCGGCGTAGAACTGCGGTTCCAGCGCGCCGACCGCGAGGTGGCCGCCGTCCGCCGCCCGGTAGACCGCGTAGAACGGGGCGCCGCCGTCCAGCAGGTTGACGCCCCGGCGGTCCTGCCAGTGGCCGGCCGCGAGCAGGCCCCACAGCATGCTGCCGAGGTGCGCCGCGCCGTCCACGATCGCGGCGTCGACGACCTGGCCGGTACCGGTGGCGCGGGCGTGGTGCAGTCCGGCGAGCAGGCCGACGACCAGGTAGAGCGAGCCGCCGGCGTAGTCGCCGAGCAGGTTGGCGGGGATGCCGGGCGGCTGCTCCGGCCCGCCGGGCGCGGCCACCAGGCCGAGCACCCCGGCCACCGCCGCGTAGCCGAGGTCGTGCCCGGCCCCGGCGGAGCGCGGGCCCTGCTGGCCCCAGCCGGTCATCCGGCCGTACACCAGCGCGGGGTTGCGGGCCAGGCAGGCCTCGGGGCCGACGCCGAGCCGCTCCGCGACGCCGGGCCGGTAGCCCTCGATCAGCAGGTCGGCCCGCTCGACCAGGTCGAGCACCCGGCCGGGCCCTTCGGGGGACTTGAGGTCGACCAGCACCGAGCGCTTGTTGCGGTTGGTGAGGTCGTACGCCGGGTCGATGCCGAGCGGCGAGGGCTCCGGCCGGTCCACCCGGACCACGTCCGCCCCGAGGTCGGCGAGCAGCATCGCCGCGAACGGCCCCGGCCCGATCCCCGCGAGCTCGACCACCCGCACGCCCGCCAACGGGCCGGCCCCGCCGACCGGTGGACTGTCTGTGTCACGCACTGGCTGCTGAACCCTTCGGGGTTGGACAGGGGTCTGACAGGAGGGAACAGGGGTTTGACAGTAGAGCTGTAACACTCGTGATGATAGGCAAGCGACCCGCCGGTAACAAGAGGACCGGCTGATCCCCCGGGCGCCCGGAACGGCAACGCCGGGGAGGTGGTTGCGCCAGGCTTGCGCCCGGGCCGGCCGTGAGCCTGCGCCCGCACGGCCGTGGGCCTCCCCCGCGCCGGGAGGACGCGGCGACGGCGAGATCCCCCGGGCGGGGGAGGGCGACCGTTCCGGGGATTGACGCGGCGGACCGGGGGCCGGCGCCACCGTGGGGGCATGAGGATCAACGAACGCGTGGTGCGGGCCGGCGCGGCCGGCACCGCGGTGGCCGCGACCGTGCCGTACCTGACGCTCAAGGTGCTGTGGCTGACCGGCCATCCGGTGGGTGCCGGGGACGGCGCCGAGATGGACAAGCTGTGGCTGCTGAACCTGCTCACCTTCGGGATGGACGCGATCGCGGTGGTGCTGGCGCTGTCGTTCGTCCGGCCGTGGGGGCGGCGGGCGCCGGCCGGGCTGGTGGTGTTCCCGATGTGGGTGGCGACCGGGCTGCTCGGCACGATCCTGGTGGCGCTGCCGCTGTTCCTGCTGGGCAATCTGGTGCTCGGGCCGGAGCACCGGACCGTCGAGGAGAAACCCGCCCAGCTCGGCGACTGGGTCTTCGCCGTGGTGTACGGCGGCTTCACCGTCCAGGGCCTCGCGCTGATCACCGCCTTCGTGCTGTACGCCAGACGCCGCTGGGCCGGTCTGCTCCGGGCGCGGATCGGCGACCTGCCCGACTCCCCCACGCTGACCGTCCAGCGCGTCCTCGCCTGCGTCGCCGCGCTGTTCGCCCTGGGTGTCGCGGCGGCCCGGGCGTACTGGTCGCTCGGCGGCACGGCCGGGCTGCCGCTCGCCCTGGCGGAGGAGTACAACCGCGGCATCGCGGTGATGGACGGGGTGTTCGCGGTGATGGCGGTGGCCGTGGCGGTGGCGCTGCCGGTGCTGGCGTTCCGGGTCCGGCCGCGGCGGCGGCTGATCGTGCCGCTGCTGGTCGCGTGGACGGCGGCCGGCTCGCTGTTCGGCTGGGGCGCCTGGCAGGTGGTGGCGTTCGGCGCCACGACGACCCGGGTGCCCGATCTGCGGCACGCGGTGCCCGGGTTGATGTCCCTGGTGCAGCTCGCCCAGGTGACCACCGGGCTGCTGGTCCTGATCGTGGGCGCGATGGCGCTGACCGAACGGGCGGCGGCCCGGACCACCACCGTCCCCGTCCCCGCCCCTGGTCCGGGTCCCGCCGCCGCCGTCCCGACCCCTGACGTAGAGTCACCCAGGTGACCACGGGGGCGGGCGGCCGGATTCGGCGTACGGCGGGGGCGTTGGTCGGGCGGCGGGCCCGGCTGCGCTGGGTGCACCTGGTGCTGGGCGGCGCGCTGCTGATGCCGTACTGGCTGCTCTCGGTGGTGCTGCTCGGGGCGCTCAACCCCAACCAGGGGCAGCTGCGCCAACTGCTGCTCCAGCTCGCCGCGCTGTTCACCTCGCTGCCGATGGCCGCCGTCACCGCCCTGCTGCCGACCGTCCGGGCGCTGGAGGGGGCGGCCGCGCGGGCGCTCTGCGCGACGGAGCGGCCCGAGGAGCTGGCCACCGGCCCGTCCCGCTCCTGGGCGGCCCGCCGGCGCACCGCCGGCTGGTACGTGCTGCACCTGTTCTTCGGCGGCGTGGTCGCCGGGATGACGCTAGCCGGTGTGCCGTTCGCGGTGGTGCTGATGTTCGCCTTCGGCGGGGTCGAGGACCTCGCCAAGATCTGGGAGAACCGTTTCCCCGGCTGGATGATCACCGGCCCCGCACTGGGCGTCGCCGTCCTGCTGCTGGTGGTCGTCACCAACGCCGGCTGCGGCGCGCTGCTGGCCCGCTGGGCGCCCGCGCTGCTCGGCCCGACCCCGGACGAACGGCTGGCCGCCGCCGAACGCCGGGCCACCGTGCTCGCCCAGCGCAACCGGCTGGCCCGCGAACTGCACGACTCGGTCGGACACGCGCTCAGCGCGGTCGGCATCCAGGCCTCGGCGGCGGCCCGGGTGCTGCGCAGCGACCCGGACTTCGCCGAGGAGGCGCTGCGGGCGATCGAGGAGACCGCCCGGGAGGCCGTCGCCGAACTGGACACCGTGCTCGGGCTGCTGCGCGAGGAGGACAACGCCGACGCCGGACCCGCCGGGCCCACCCTGGCCGGACTGGACGACCTGCTGCGCCAGCTCGCCCGCACCGGCGTCCGGGTCGACGCCGACCTGGCGCCCGGCCTCGCCCGGCTGCCGGTCACGGTCTCCCGCGAGGCGTACCGGATCGTCCAGGAGGGCCTGACCAACGTGCTGCGGCACGCCGGGCCGGCACCGGCCGGACTGCGGGTCGGCCTCGCCGGGGACCGGCTGGAGATCGAACTGACCAACCCGCTGGGCCCGGCCCGCCCGAGCCGACCCGGCGGCGGGCGCGGGCTGCGCGGGATCGGGGAGCGTGCGACGGCCCTGCGCGGCGGCAGCACGGCGGGGCCCGACCAGGACGGAACGACGTGGCGGCTGGCCGTCTGGCTGCCGGTGGAGGGAGCGCGATGAGCGAGAGCATCCGCGTGGTGATCGCGGACGACGAACGGCTGGTCCGGATGGGGCTGCGGGTGGTGATCGACGCCGAACCGGACCTCACCGTGGTCGGCGAGGCCGCCGACGGCGCCGAGGTCGTCCCGCTGGTGCGCGAACTGCGCCCGGACGTGGTGCTGATGGACGTCCGGATGCCCGGGATCGACGGCATCCGGGCCACCGAGCAGCTGGTCGGCGGGATGGCGGAGCCGCCGCGGATCCTGGTGGTCACCACCTTCGAGCACGACGACCACGTGTACGACGCGCTGCGGGCGGGCGCGGCCGGGTTCCTGCTCAAACGGGCCCGGGCGGAGGAGATGGTCCAGGCGGTCCGGCTGGTCGCGCGCGGGGACTCGCTGCTCTTCCCGGCCGCCGTCCGCGAACTCGCGCTGCGCCACGGCACGCAGGACCGCCGGGCGACCGGCCCGGACCGGGGGCCGATCGGCCGGCTGACCGAGCGGGAGGGGCAGGTGCTGCGGCTGATGGCCACCGGGCTCAACAACGGGGAGATCGCCCAGCAGTTGGTGGTGAGCCAGGAGACGGTCAAGACGCACGTCGGCAGCGTGCTCGCCAAGCTCGGCGCCCGGGACCGGACCCAGGCGGTGATCGCGGCGTACGAGTCGGGCTTCGTCCTGCCGGGCTGAGGGCGGGTCCCGGGCTGGTCCTACCGTCGTTCCGTCGTTTCTTCCGCCCGGCTGCTACCAGCGAGTAGAGTTCGGCATTCCGCTTAGCCGTCCGATACCTCCCGTATCGCCTGGAACGAACTGGTGGCCGAATGACAGTCCGGACCCGTCCCGCGCTGTGGTGGCGCATGGGCATCGTGCTCTCGGCGGGCCTCGGCCTGACCCTCGGCACCGCGCCGCTGGTGTACTTCACCGTGCAGAGCAACGTCATCGTGCTCGGCTACTTCATCGGCGCGGCCTACTGGATGATCAAGCGCGACACCGTGGACGCGCCCGCGCCCCGGCTGCGCGGCGCCGCCACGCTGTACATCCTGATCACCGGGCTGGTCTCGCACATCCTGCTCCAGCACGGCGCCAACCCGCTGCCCGGGCTGGTCAGCGGGCCGGACAAGCTGGCGCACTGGTCGTCGTTCTTCCTGCACTACGTGACGCCGGTGATGGTGATCCTCGACTGGCTGACGCTCCGGCCGCGCAACGCCGCCGGTTGGAAGGACATCCCGCTCTGGCTGGCCTTCCCGCTCGGCTACGCGGCCATCGTGCTCACCCGCAACGCGCTGTTCGACGACTACCCGACGCCGTACCCCTACTTCTTCTTCGACCCGACCACCAAGGGCTACGGCTACGTCTGGGGCCAGATCGCGCTGCTCACCGTCGAGTTCGTCGTGCTCGCGGCCGTCGTCGTCGGGCTGGACCGGCTGGGCACGCTGGTCCGCGGCAAGCTTCGGCCCGCGCCCGCCGACGCGTAGCGCGTACGGGCGTAGCGGCGCACGGGCGTAGCGGCGCACGGGCGCACCGGCTCAGCCGGGTCCGGAACGCCCGCCCCGGGCATCCGCCACCGCGCATCCGCCACCGCCGACCGGCCATCCCGTCGATACCCCCCGGGAGTGGTCCGGCGGGGCCCGGGTAGCCCGGAAGTCGCGGGCGGGGCGGGCGGATCGGCCGACGTCCGGCCGGGGGCCGCGACCGTAGCGTCGGATCCGAGGCGGCGGAGCGGTTCCGCGGGGGGCCGGGATTCGGCGGAGGCCGAACATGAGACTCACAGGGATCGCCCGGGCGGTGGCGACCACGGCGGTGGCGCTGGCGACGACGGTCGGGGTCGCGGCGCCGGGGGTGGCCGCGGCCGGGGAGCACGGGCGGAACCCGCTGGCGGGGGTCTGGCGGACGGACGGCTACGGCACGGTGCTGGTGATCAGCGGGCGGCAGCTGACCCTGTACGACGTGACCGGCCACAGCTGCGTGCCCGCCGGGACGGCCGCCCAGGCCGGCGAGCCCGCACCGGGCGGCGCCACCAGGTACCTCCAGGGGCTCGCCGGGGCGGTGATCACCCCGCACGGGCGACGGCGGGCCGTCGAACACGGGGACGGCGCGGCCGGTACCCGCTCGCTGGAACGCATCGCCGCCCTGCCGGACGCGTGCACCCGGCCGGCGCCGAACGACCCGCTCGCGGTCTTCGACCGGTTCTGGGAGGACTTCGAGGAGAACTACCCCTTCTTTGCCACCAAGGGCGTCGACTGGCACGCCGCCCGGGACACCTACCGGCCACGGATCGGCCCGGCGACCACCGTCGACGAGTTGCAGGACGTCCTCATCGCGATGCTCACCCCGCTGCACGACGCCCACACCGGGATCGCCCGGATCGTCGACGGCGAGCCCAAGGGCGTCTACAGCGGCCACCGGCCCGGCACCCTGCCCCGCACGGAAGCCCTGGTGAGCGCGGCGCGCCGGAACGCCGACGCCCAGCTGACCGGCCCGGAGCGGACCTTCGCCGACGACCGCCTGGGCGTCGGGCAACTCCCCGGCGGCATCGGCTACCTGCGGGTGAGCAGCTTCAAGAGCTATGCCGACGGCGACTTCCAGACCTGGACCGCCGAACTGGACCGGGCCCTGGACGCCCTGCTGGCCGACCCGGACCAGCTCAACGGGCTGGTGATCGACGTGCGGACCAACGGCGGCGGCTCGGACGTGCTCGGGCTGCAGATCGCCTCCCGGCTGGCCGACCGCCCGTACGTCGCCTACCGCAAGGTGGCCCGCGACGATCCGGCCGACGCAAGCAGGTTCACCCGGCCCGAGCCGATCGTGGTCCGGCCCGCGGACGCGAACCGCTTCACCGGCCCGGTGGCCGTGCTCACCTCCTCGCTGTCGGCCAGCGCCGCCGAGACCTTCACCCAGGCGCTGATGGGCCGCTCCCCGCACGTCACCCGGATCGGCGAGAACACCCAGGGTGTCTTCTCCGACGTGATGATCCGCACGATCTCGCCGGACCTCATGATCGGGCTGCCGAACGAGGAGTTCCTCGCTCCGGACGGCAGCACCTTCGACGGCCCGGGCATCCCGCCGGACGTCCGGACCCCGGTGTTCACCGACGACGAGCTGGCCGGGCTCAGGGACTCCGCCCTGAGCACCGCCCGCCGCGTCCTCGCCGAGGCCGCCCAGGGCGAGGACCACCGCGGGGAGCACAGCGAGGAGCACGGCGAGGAGCACGCCGAGGCCCACCGCGAGGACCGGCCGTAGCCGCTACATCGGATCCACCGCCCTCAGCTCGCCGTCCAGCTCCAGCCACCGGGTGAGGCCCAGGCCGCGCAGGAACGGCAGGTCGTGGCTGGCCACGATCAGCGCGCCCTGGTAGGCGGCCAGCGCCTGGGTGAGCTGACGGACGCTGGCGAGGTCCAGGTTGTTGGTCGGCTCGTCGAGCAGCAGCAGCTGCGGTGGCGGGTCGGCCAGCAACAGGGCGGCCAGCGTCGCCCGGAAGCACTCGCCGCCGGAGAGCGTGGCGGCGCGTTGCTCGGCCCGGGCACCGCGGAACAGGAAGCGGGCCAGCCGGGCGCGGATCGCGTTGTCCCCGGCGGCGGGGGCGAAGCGCTTGACGTTCTCCACCACGGTGAGCCCGTCGTCCAGCAGGTCGAGCCGCTGCGGCAGGTGGCGCACCGGCACCGGGGTGGTGATCTCCCCCGCCAGCGGGGCGAGTTCGCCCGCGATGACGCGCAGCAGGGTGGTCTTGCCCGCACCGTTGCGCCCGACCAGGGCGATCCGCTCGGGGCCGCGCAGATCGAGGTCGGCGGTGGTGCCGTGCGGCAACCGGACCTTCTGCAGGGTGAGCACGGTACGCCCGGCCGGGACGGCGGTGCGCGGGAGGTCGATCCGGATCTCGGCGTCGTCGCGGACCGCCTCCTCGGCAGCGGTGAGCCGCTGTTTCGCCTCCTCCAGCCGCTCGGTGTGCATGCCCTGGAGCCGCCCCGCCGTCTCCTGGCCCTGGCGTTTGAGCTTGCCCCGGAAGATGTGCGGGTCGTTGCGGGTGATCGAGCGCTGCTTCCCGTAGCTGGCGCTGCGCTCCAGCCTGGTCCGGGCGTCGATCAAGTCCCTTTTCTGGCGTTGGACATCGGCCTCGGCGTTGCGCAGCAGCCGCTCGGCCGTCTCCTGCTGGGCGGCGAGGGTGCGCTCGTACGCGGCGAAGTTGCCGCCGTACCAGGTGACCGCGCCGTCCCGCAGGTCGGCGATCTGGTCGACGTGCTGGAGCAGTTCGCGGTCGTGGCTGACGATCAGCATGACGCCGTGCCAGCCGGCCACCGCCTCGTAGAGCCGTTCACGGGCGGCCCGGTCGAGGTTGTTGGTGGGCTCGTCGAGCAGCAGGACGTCCGGCCGGCGCAGCAGCAGGGCGGCGAGCCGCAGCAACACCGCCTCGCCGCCGGAGAGTTCCCCGGTGGTGCGGTCGAGACCGAGGCGGCGCAGGCCGAGCCGGTCGAGGGTGGCGCGGGCGCGCTCCTCGACGTCCCAGTCGTCGCCGACCGAGTCGAAGTGGCGCTGGTCGGTGGAGCCGGACTCGATGGCGTGCAGGGCCTCGCGGGCGGCCCGGATGCCGAGCGCCTCGTCGACCCGGAGCTCCGTGTCGAGCGTCAGGCCCTGCGGCAGGTAGCCGAGTTCGCCGTCGACCCGGACGGTGCCGCCGCCGGGGGTGAGTTCGCCGGCGATGAGCCTGAGCAGGGTGGACTTCCCCGCGCCGTTGAGCCCGATCAGGCCGGTGCGGCCGGGGCCGACGGCGAGGTGGAAGTCCGTCAGGACGGGTTTGCCGTCGGGCCACTCGAAGGCGAGGTCGGTGCAGAGGACGGCGGTGGTGGGTTGTGACATGGGGTCTCCCGGTGGTTGCTGGGGTGGTGATGAGCAACACGGAGAGACACCGCGGGTGCGAGGGGGTACGCGAGTTGGGCGGAGGGCACGCCGGTGGAAGGCGGCTCACACCGAGGTCGCACACTCGCACGCGCACCACGCGGCAACGGCCTGCGTGGCGGGGCGGTGTCTCGGGACCTCAGTAGAGCAACGGCCTTCTCCTGTTCTGGCGGACGACGCCCGGTTCCGACGGACGGCGGCCATCTCCAACGGACGACGTGCTCGACGCTACGGCCGCCGCCGGACGTGTGCAACCGAATTTCCGCCCGCACCCGGACCTCGCCGGAGGCTCGTCCGGGCCGCAACGGACGCCACGTGCCGATCCGGTGCCGATCCGGTGACAGCCTCGTCCCAGTCGGGGGTGGAGGTAAGGAGTTCTTTATCCGCATGGCAGACTCCTCACCTGCCATACCTGCGGCTCCGCTGGGCCGTACCCGCGGAACGGGCCGTATGGCGGTCATTCACAGGGGGAATTGAACTCATGTCACCGATATCCCGGCCGAGCCGTGCCGTCCTGGGCGCCTCCGTCGCCGCGCTGACGATGGTCGTCGCCACGGCGTGCGGGCCGGACAACAGCGACCCCGCGAACGGTGCGCAGACCACCGCGCCCACGGTGGCCGCGACCGGCACCGACAAGCCCGGTGCCGCTCCGATCAAGCTTCCGACCCTCGACGAGGTGAAGAAGTGGAAGCCGGAGGACTGGGAGAACTGGGCCAAGACCAACGTCATCACCCCGGCCGTCAAGGGCTACTGGGACCTGCAGAAGATCCTGAAGGCCAAGCCCTCCAAGCCGGGCCCGGGCAAGCAGCCCACCGGCCAGCCGACCGCCGCGCCGACCGCGCAGCCCACCGCGGCCCCGACCAGCGCCGCCCCGGCCCAGCCGACCACCCAGGCCCCGGCCCAGCCGCCGGCCGACGGCGGCAACGACCCGAAGCCGGCCCTGGTCCAGGAGAAGCCGGTCCCGCACCCGTTCGCGAAGAACTTCAACGTCAACGGGAAGCTGTTCTTCATGGACGGCAACGACGAGTACGTCTGCTCCGGCACCGTGATCTCCGACCCGGCCAACCCGGGCAAGAGCAACCTGGTGTGGACCGCGAGCCACTGCCTGCACGGCGGCAAGGGCGGCAAGTCGCACACCAACATCGTCTTCGCCCCGGGCTTCAACAGCAACGGCGCGCTGAGCGGCGGCAAGCAGGCCACCCTGGCGCAGGCCGAGCCGTTCGGCGAGTGGGGCGCCACCGCCGGCATCGTGTCGCCGACCTGGGCCGGCGAGGCCGACCCGGAGAACGGCGGCCCCTGGAGCCAGTACGACTTCGGGATCATCCGGGTGGCGAACCCGGACGGCAGCAACAAGTCGCTGGAGGAGACCGTCGGCGGCTCCGTGCCGGTCTGGTTCAACGCCCCGCGTGACCAGATCACCGCGGTCAGCAGCTACGGCTACCCGGCCGGCAAGCCCTTCGACGGCATGGAGCTGGAGCACTGCGACGCCCCCAAGCCGGTCCGCACCTCCCTCGACGCGTCCCGCCCGGCGATGCTGACCATCGGCTGCAACGGCACCGGCGGCGACAGCGGCGGCGGCTGGTTCGCGATGAAGGACGGCAAGCAGGTGCTGGTCTCGGACACCTCCATCGGCGGGTTCGACAACACCTGGGAGGCCGGTCCGTACCTGGACGACGTCGCGGCCAAGGCGCTGGACTACATCTCCAAGAAGACCAAGTGACCCGCTGAGCTTTTCCGGGTCACGCGTCACAGGTCACGCGTCACGCGTCACAGACCACGCGTCACAGACCACAGGTCCCGGGGGCCGCAGCCGACACGGCTGCGGCCCCCGGGCCTTTCCGGCCTTCCGGCCTTCCGGCCCTTCCCGGCCTCACCCCGGTCTTTTCCACCGACCGCCCCGCTCCTCCTACAATCGGGCGCATCATGAGCGCCACACTCGTAGTCAAGGACCTCAGCGCCGGCCACGGCGAACGCACCCTCTTCTCCGGCCTGGACCTGGTCGTCGCCCCCGGCGACGTGATCGGCCTGGTCGGCGTGAACGGCGCCGGCAAGTCGACCCTGCTGCGGCTGCTGGCCGGGCTGGACACCCCCGAGGGCGGCTCGCTGCGGCTCAGCCCGGCGAGCGCCAACATCGGCCACCTGCCGCAGGAGCCGGAGCGGCGCGCCGACGAGTCGGTGCGCGCCTTCCTGGCCCGCCGCACCGGCGTGGCCGCCGCGCAGGCCGCCCTGGACGAGGCCACCGAAGGCCTGGTCGACGGCCGCCCGGGCGCCGACGACGCGTACGCCGAGAGCCTGGACCGCTGGCTGGAGCTCGGCGGCGCCGACCTGGAGGAGCGCGCCGAGGAGGTCGCCGACTCGCTCGGCCTGAAGGTCTCGCTCGACCTGCCGATGACCGCCCTCTCCGGCGGCCAGGCCGCCCGGGCCGGCCTCGCCTCGCTGCTGCTCTCCCGCTACGACGTCTTCCTGCTCGACGAGCCCACCAACGACCTCGACCTGGACGGCCTGGCGCGGCTGGAGGCCTTCGTCAAGGGCCTGCGCGTCGGCACCGTGCTGATCAGCCACGACCGCGAGTTCCTGGCCCGGACCGTCACCAAGGTGCTGGAGCTGGACCTGCACCAGCAGCAGGTCAAGCTCTACGGCGGCGGCTACGAGGCGTACCTGGAGGAGCGCGCGGTGGCCCGCCGGCACGCCCGCGAGGAGTACGAGGAGTACGCCGACACCAAGGCGGGCCTGGAGGCGCGGGCCCGGATGCAGCGCGGCTGGATGGAGCACGGCGTGCGCAACGCCCGCCGCAAGTCCTCCGACAACGACAAGATGGGCCGCGCGGTGCGCGCCGAGTCCACCGAGAAGCAGGCCTCGAAGGCCCGGCAGACCCAGCGGATGATCGAGCGGCTGGACGTGGTCGAGGAGCCGCGCAAGGAGTGGGAGCTGCGGATGGAGATCGCCACCGCGCCGCGCTCCGGTTCGGTGGTCGCGACCCTGCGCGGGGCGGTCGCCCGGCGCGGCGACTTCGCCTTCGGCCCGGTGGACCTGCAGATCGACTGGGCCGACCGGGTCGCCATCACCGGCGCGAACGGCGCGGGCAAGTCCACCCTGCTGGCCGCCCTGCTCGGCCGGCTCGAACTCGACGGCGGCAGCGCCGCGTTGGGCTCCGGCGTGGTGGTCGGCGAGGTGGACCAGGCGCGCGGACTGTTCTTCGGTGGCGAGCCGCTGATGGACGCCTTCGCCGCCGCCGTGCCGGAGCTCTCGCCGGAGGAGGTGCGCACCCTGCTGGCCAAGTTCGGCCTCAAGGCGGTGCACGTGCTGCGCCCGGCGGACACCCTCTCCCCCGGCGAGCGCACCCGGGCCGCGCTCGCGCTGCTCCAGGCCCGTGGGGTCAACCTGCTGGTCCTGGACGAGCCCACCAACCACCTGGACCTGCCCGCGATCGAGCAGTTGGAGTCCGCGCTCGCCTCGTACACCGGCACCCTGCTGCTGGTCACGCACGACCGGCGGATGCTGGACACCGTCGCGGTGAACCGGCGGATCGAGGTCCGGGACGGGCGGGTCCACGAGGGCTGACCGGGCCGCCGGAGCCGATCGGTCTCCGGACCGGTCTCCGGACCGGCCTGCGGCCCGGTCTGCGGCCTGGTCTCCGGATTGGTCTGGACCCTTCCGGGAAGGGGCGTCATGTGCTGTGCTGTCCGCCATGGTTGACAGCGTTGAGAGCACCGTTGCCGGGACGCCCCACCCGACCGTCCCGCACGCCCCGATGACCGTCCCGGCCCACGAGGCCGAGGCCCGCAGCCGGTCCTTCCACGACGTGATGGCGCAGCGCCGGACCGTCCGCGACTACTCGACCCGCCCGATCCCGGACGGGGTGGTCGAGTGGGCGGTCCGGACCGCCAACACCGCGCCCAGCGGGGCGCACGTCCAGCCCTGGCGGTTCGTGGTGGTCACCGACCCGGAGCGCAAGCGGCGGCTGCGCGAGGCCGCCGAGGCCGAGGAGCGCGAGTTCTACGCACACCGGGCCTCGGCCGAGTGGCTGGCCGCGCTGGCGCCGATCGGCACCGACTGGCGCAAGCCGTTCCTGGAGGACGCGCCCGCGGTGATCGTCGTGTTCGAGGTCCACAAGGGGCCCCACTCGCCGCGGCCGTACTACACCAAGGAGTCGGTGGGGATCGCGGTCGGGCTGCTGCTGGCCTCCCTGCACCAGGCCGGGCTGGCCACGCTGACCCACACGCCGAGCCCGATGAAGTTCCTCAACGAGGTGTGCGACCGCCCGGCGGAGGAGCGCGCGGCGTACGTCA
Organism: Kitasatospora sp. NPDC097643; assembly: GCF_040302625.1. Lineage (NCBI taxonomy): Bacteria > Bacillati > Actinomycetota > Actinomycetes > Kitasatosporales > Streptomycetaceae > Kitasatospora > Kitasatospora sp. NPDC097643. The sequence continues at coordinate 35,357 of NZ_JBEOSA010000025.1, forward strand.
TCCCGGTCGGCTACCCGGCGGAAGGGGCGCGCGTGCCGGATCTCCGGCGCAAGGAGCTCGACGAGGTGCTGGTCCGGCTCTGACCCGCCGGGGAGCGCCGCCGCGCGGTCGGTGGTGACAGGTCCGGGCCAAGGACATAATCGCCGTCATGAGTCCAACCGAGCGACGGTCCTGTGAACGCCCACCCGCGTCGATCCGGCCCGATCGGCCCGATCGGCCGGACCGGCCCGACCGGCCGGGCCCGCTCGCGGGGCGCGGCGGGCTGCGCGAGGCCACCGCCGGGCGGCCGCCCGAACTGCTGCGGCTGCCCGGCGGAATCACCCTGCACCGCCGCCGCCGCGCCCACGCGACGGCCCTGCACGAGGCCATCCACACCAACCTGGACCACCTGCGGCCCTGGATGGAGTGGGCGGCCGAGGCCCCCACCCGCGCGCAGACCGCCGAGGTGACCAGGGCCGGCACCGCCGCCTGGAAGGCCGGCACCGACTTCATGTACCTGGTCGTCCTCGACGACACGCCCGGCCGTGTGGTCGGCGCGGCCGCCCTGCACGGCCGGATCGGCCCCGGCGCGCTGGAGATCGGCTACTGGGTCGGCGCCCGCCACGTCGGCCGCGGCATCGCCACCGCCACGGCCGGGGCGCTCACCGGAGCCGCGCTGGCCCTGCCCGGGATCGCGCGGGTGGAGATCCACTGCGACCAGGCGAACGGTGCCAGCGCGGCCGTCCCGCGCAAGCTCGGCTACCGGCTGGACCGGATCGCCGAGACCGCCGTCCACGCGCCGGCCGAGACCGGGCGGCGGCTGATCTGGATCAAGGAGCGTTGACTTCCGCTCCCCGGCCTCATGGCCGGGAATTCCTACCACGGTCGGCTGACCGTCTCGGCGGGTTCCTGCTTCTTCGCGCTGCCCCGGAACAGGTCCCGGTCTCACCTGCGCTCGACAGGCTGACACCGCCAGCCGCGTCCTTGATCACGGTCACCGTGGACGGCACCGACGGCAGCGCGCGGGACCACTTCACCCGCACATCGCCGATCTTCGGCAACGACAGGTCGCCCCCGGTGGTGATCGACCAGCGGGCGTTCGCAGTGAACCGGATCGCCTGCCGGCGGTCCTTACGGGACTTGAACCGGGGCGCGCCCATGCGCGGACGCTTGCCCTTCAACCCGTCGAAGAAGTTCCGGTACGCGGCGTCCAAAGATCCCGCAGCGACTGCTGCAACACCACGGCCGACACCTCGCCGAGCCAGGAACGCTCCGGGGTCTTCTTCGCCTCCGTCAGCGCCTTCGACAACACGGCCGACGGCACGAACGGCAGCCCCGCCGCACGGGCGTCCTCACGGGCCCGCAACGCGTCGTTGCACACCACCCGCGCGCACCCGAACGCGCGGGCCAGCGCGCAACGCTGAGGCCCGTTCGGGTAGAGCCGGAAGGAGTACCGGAGCTGCACGTCGATCAACCTGTCCGGCGCCACTGACAACAGTGCGGGAGGTGCGAACGTTCACGTCACGGCAGGATCCGGAATCGCTTCACCACCGGGCTAAATGCGATTGGATCCGGTAGCCTGCCGGGCTGCCTGTTCTGTTCCGTTCAGCCCCGGACTCACCGGCCGGCCCGTTCGGCTCAGTAGCGCCCGCCGGTGGCCTCCGGCAGCGCGTCCAGCTCGGCGAGGTCGGCCGCCGACAGCACCAGGTCCGCCGCACCGGCGTTCTCCACCAGGTAGCGCGGCGTCCGGGTGCCCGGGATCGGGCGGACGTACTCGCCCTGCGCCAGCACCCAGGCCAGCGCGACCTGGGCGGGCGTCGCGCCCACCCGCTCGGCCACCACCCGCACCCGGCCGACCAGCTCCAGGTTCGCCTTCAACGCGTCCTGCTGGAAGCGCGGCAGCGCGCGCCGGAAGTCGTCGGCGGGCAGCTCGTCGAAGGAGGAGATCCCGCCGGTCAGGAAGCCCCGGCCGAGCGGCGAGAACGGCAGGAAGGCGATGCCCTGCTCCTCGGTGTACGGCAGCACCTCGGCCAGCGCGTCCCGGGTCCAGAGCGACAGCTCGTTCTGGACGGACGCCACCGGGTGCACCGCCTGGGCCCGCTTGATCTCCTCGACCCCCACCTCGGACAGGCCGATCCGACGCGCCTTGCCGGCCGTCACGGCCTCGGCCAGCGCGCCCCAGGTCTCCTCGATCGGGACCTCCGGGTCGACCCGGTGCAGCTGGTACAGGTCGACGTGGTCGGTGCCGAGGCGGCGCAGGCTCTCGTCGATCGACCGGCGGACGTGCTCCGGGCGGCCGTCGCGGTCGACCCGCTCGCCCTTGGTGCCCGGGACGAGGCCCACCTTGGTGGCCAGGAACGCGCGCTCCCGGTGCGGGCCGGCCAGCGCGGCGCCGACCACCTCCTCGTTGCTGTACGGGCCGTAGATGTCGGCGGTGTCGATCAGGGTGACGCCGAGGTCCAGCGCCTGGTGGATCACCCGGACCGAGTTCTCGTCGTCCCGGTTCTGCACGTCGTAGGCCCAGGTCATCCCCATGCAACCGAGGCCGATGACGCTGGTCTCCGGCCCGTGGGAACCGAACGAGGCGTTGCGCATGACGGTGCTCCGATCTGTGCTGTGCTGTGCTTTACTCTGCGGCGATTCGCGGACGGCGATTCGCGTGCGGCGATTCGCGTGCGGTGGATCAACGTGCACCAGCTTTCACCTTGGAGTGCACTCAAGGTCAAGCCCGTTCCGGAACCGACCCGATCCACCCGCCGAACCCGCCGTCCAGCACCAGTTCGGCCAGCCGCCGGTACCCGCCCGCACCCGGGTGCGCGCCGTCCGCCGCGTTCGCCTCGGCCACCCACACCCGGTCCTCGGCGAGCACGCGGGTCACGTCCACGAACGGCACGCCGCGCCGGGCGCAGAGCGCGGCCATCGCCGGAGCGAGCGCGAGCAGCCGGTCCAGGTGTTCCGCTCCCCCGCAGACCACCGGCGGCGGGCCCACCACGAACGTGCCGATCCCGCGCTCGCGGGCGCCGTCCAGCAGGGCGGCCAGGTTCGCCAGGGTCTCCGCGGGCCCGACCCGGGGCGCGCCGCCCTCCGTCATCGCGTCGTTGGCACCGACGGAGACCACCAGCCGGTTGTCGGCCCCCGGCAGCGTCCGGCTCTCGACCTCCGCCCAGCAACGCCGCAGCACCTCGGCCGAACTGTTGCGCCGGACACCCAGGTTGAACGCCGTACTGTCGGGCGCGGCGGCCTGCAACACCCGACCGACCCAGCCGCGGAACTCGGGGTCGCCGAGCCCCTGGACGAAGGAGTCCCCGATGAAGCAGATCCGGGGGCCACCGAAGGTTTCACCGATCACGTGATTGCTCATCGGCGCACCTTAGATGCTCAGGTGCCGGGCAGGCCCGCGGAGTCCGCCAGCCAAGACCGCCGGCCTCATTAAGCCGCCCCTAAAACCGGCCCACGGTGGTCTTTTGACGCCTGCCAAGTGAGCGGAAGTGCTTGACGTGCACAGCTGGTCTAGTCCAGTTTGATGCTCAGCACCGCGCTCCTCCTCCCCCGCACCGGACAGCCCCCAAGCTGCCGCCCGCTCCGTGTTCTCCCCCCTCGCGGCGCGGGCGGCCCACCGTCCCGAGAGGCACCCCCATGCCCAGCGCGCCCCAGCACGCCCCCACGCACCGGCCGGCCCACCGCCGCGGCGGTGCCCGCACCAAGCTGCTCGGCCTGGCCGCCGCCACCGCGCTCGCCGCCGGCGGGCTCGCCACCCTCGCCGGGAACGCCGGCGCCGCCGACGGCAACCTGCTCGCCAACCCCGGCCTGGAGAGCGGCACACTCAGCCCCTGGAGCTGTTCGGGCGGCACCGGAAGCGTCGTCAATTCCGGTGTGCACAGCGGCACTTACGCACTGAAGGGGGCCGCGAGCGTGAGCGACACCGCGCAGTGCGGCCAGACCGTGGCCGTGCGGCCCAACACCACGTACACCCTCAGCGCCTGGGTGCAGGGCCAGTACGTCTACCTCGGCGCCACCGGCAGCGGCGTCAGCGACCCGGCCACCTGGACCCCGGGCGGCGCCAACTGGCAGCAGCTGTCCACGAGTTTCACCACCGGCCCGACCACCACCAGCGTCACCGTCTACCTGCACGGCTGGTACGGGCAGGGCGCCTACCTCGCCGACGACATCACGCTCAGCGGCCCCGGCGGCACCCCCACCACCCCGCCGCCCACCACCGCCACACCCACGGCGACCCCGACCGGAACGCCCACCGGCGGCCCGACCACCCCGCCGCCGAACGTCGCCGTCCCCGTCGCCCCCTACATCGACATGGGCGCCTGGCCGACCCCGTCCCTGCCCGACATGGCCCGGGCCGGCAACCTCAAGGCCTACACCATGGGCTTCGTCACCGGCGTCGGCTGCAAGGCCAGCTGGTTCAACGCCTACGACCCGCGCACCGGTTGGGCCAAGGAGCAGATCGACGCGCTGCGGGCGGGCGGCGGCGACGTCAAGCTCTCCTTCGGCGGCGCCAGCGGCACCGAACTCGCCGCCGCCTGCACCACGGTGGACTCGCTGTTCGCCGAGTACGACGCCGTGGTCAAGGCCTACAACCTGCGCTACGTCGACTTCGACATCGAAGGCGCGGCCATCGCCGACACCGCCGCCAACGACCGCCGCTCCGCCGCGCTCGCCCGGCTCCAGCAGGCCCACCCCGGACTCCGGGTCTCGTTCACCCTGCCCGTCCTGCCCGAGGGCCTGACCACCGAGGGCGTCGCCATCGTCAAGTCCGCCCGCGACGCCGGGGTCGACGTCGACCTGGTGAACATCATGGCGATGGACTACTACCGGACCGGCACCGACTACGGCAACGCCGCCGTCCAGGCCGCCCAGGCGCTGTTCGGCCAGCTCAAGGCGCTCTACCCGGCGAAGCCGGACGCCCGGCTGTGGGCCATGGTCGGGGTCACCCCGATGATCGGCGAGAACGACGACCACCAGATCTACAACCAGGCGGCGGCCCAGCAGTTGGTGACCTTCGCCCGGCAGAACCACCTCGGCCTGCTCGCCTTCTGGGACGCCACCCGCGACGCCAACGCCTGCACCGGCGCGCTGTTCAAGTGCACCAACATCCCGCAGCAGCCGTACGAGTTCGCGAAGATCTTCGCCCAGTACGCCGGCTGACCGCCGGGCCGGGCCGGGCGTCGGGCTGGCCGGCCTGGCCTGGTCCGGCTCGGTCTGGCCCGCAGAAATTGGCATCTCATCGTCCCGGACCGTCCACTACAGTCCCTCCCACCTGCACGGCACAAGGGGGCGGACATGGCCGACACGACGGTCCGGGACGACGAGAACCAGCACCTCACCAGCGCACACACCGACGGTGGACGCACCACCGACGGTCCGCACGGCGCCGTCACGACCGAGGAACTCGACGCGTTCAGCCGCACCCTCGGCCGCCTGCGCGAGCTCCCCTTCCACGACCGCACCCGCCTGCACGCCGAGCGGCAGCTCCGCTCCTTCGTCACGGAGAGCCGCAAGCGCCGCCGCCAGGAGGCCAAGCAGGCCGTCCGCCGGACCGATGCCCGGCTGCTCGCCGCCACCGCCACCGGCGCCCACGACCGCCGCGAGGACGCCCCGCTCGCCCCCGCCGGCCCACCGGTCGGCGAACTGCGGACACCGCGCAAGTGCTACGTCTGCAAGCAGCACTACCGCCAGGTCGACGGCTTCTACCACATGCTCTGCCCCGGCTGCGCCGCCGACAACACCGCCCGGCGCGCGCTCTCCACCGACCTGCGCGGCCGCCGCGCGCTGCTCACCGGCGGCCGGGTGAAGATCGGCTTCCAGCTCGCGCTGATGATGCTCCGCGACGGCGTCGACCTCACCGTCACCAGCCGCTTCCCGCACGACACCGTCCGCCGTTTCCGGGCCGCCGAGGGCAGCGCGCAGTGGTGGGACCGACTCACCGTCGTCGGCATCGACCTCCGCGACCCGCGCCAAGTCCTCGGCCTCACCGAGCAGTTGCGCGCGGACGGGCGCCCGCTCGACATCCTGGTCAACAACGCCGCGCAGACCCTGCGCCGGCCGCCCGAGTCCTACGCCCTGCTCGCCGAGGGCGAGCGCACCGCCCTGCCCGCCGCGCAGATGCGGGTCGTCGTGCCGGCCCCGGGGTTCCGGCCCGTCCACGGTCCGGCCCAACTCGCGGGCGGGGACGGGTCGTTGCTCAACCTGCCCGGTCTCGCGGGTCTCGCGGGTCTCCCCGGCCTGCCCGGCCTCCCTGGCCTGCCCGGCCTCCCCGCTCTGCCTGACGAGGCCGGGCTGCTGCCCGACCTCGCGCCCACCAACTCGTGGTCCGCCCGGCTCGGGGAGCTCGACCCGGCCGAGGTGCTGGAGACCCAGCTCGTCAACGCCCTCGCGCCCGCGCTGCTCTGCGACCGGCTGCTCCCCCTCCTCCTCGCCTCGCCGCACCCCGCCCGCTACATCGTCAACGTCACGGCCGTCGAGGGCCGCTTCGCCGTTCGCAACAAGACCGACCGCCACCCGCACACCAACATGGCCAAGGCCGCCCTCAACATGCTCACCCGGACCAGCGCCGCCGGACTCGCCACCCGGGGCGTCCACATGTGCGCTGTCGACACCGGCTGGATCACCGACGAGAACCCCGCCCCGAAGAAGACCCACCTCGCCGCCCAGGGCTTCCGCACCCCCCTCGACATCGTCGACGGCGCCGCCCGGGTCTACGACCCCATCGTCCGGGGCGAGGCCGGCCACCCGGTGTCGGGGGTGTTCCTCAAGGACTACCGGGAGGCGAACTGGTGACGTGCGGCGACCAACTCGTCGTGCCGCCGCGCCTCCTCGTACCAGCGCTCGTCGGTCTGGAACTCGGGATCGCCGGCACGGAAGCCCTCCGCCCAGGCGCGGTCCAGCTGGTGCTGGGCCGCCCACCCGTCACCGGGCATGAGGTGGCTCAGGCCGGGCACGTTCTCGCCGAAGCCCCGGACCAGCAGCCCCAGCGGGCTGATGTTCTCCGGCAGACCGCGGTGCCGCCGCGCCGACGGGGAGAGCGGTCCGGCGCCCCGCACCACCGAGACCACGTCGCGCCACTCCGCGCTGCGGAAGTCGAGGGACGTCCCCGCGCCGACGAGCGGCACCGCGTCGCAGTGGACCTCTCCCACCAGCCGGCCCCGGCGTGACAGGGCACCCGGGTACTCCTGCTCCCGTTCGTCCTCGGACCACGGGTACCGCAGGAAGAGCCGCTTGCTCCGCCGGAGGATCTTCCGCCCCCGCCGGATGACGTCGATGCCGTAGTCGTCGGGGTCCGCGAACCGCTGGACGCCCAGCCAACCCCACACCTCGCCGACCACCGGGGTCGCCCGGGACGGCCCGCAGGCCGGGCAGACGAGGGAGGAGAACACCCTCCCGCACTCCCGGCACACCTTCGTCCGGCCTCCGGTGTGGTGGAACCGCTGCACCGCGAAGATCTCCAGATCGCCGCGGCGCACCGAGCGCTCCGCCGACCAGATGCACGGTCGCCGCGCCTGCACCGGGACCCCGTTGACGGTGATCCTGAGCTCTCCCGCCGCCAGCGGATGGCTGAAGACGTCGCCGAGGTGCGTGCGGATCCCCGCCAGCTCCCGGCCGTCGATCTCCCCGAGGGGATGGAGGTCGCTGATGATCAGCTCGGTGCCGTGCGCGTTCGTGTCCCGTTTCGGCTTCCGGCCCAGGGTGGTGCCCACGCCGACCCGCCTCTGCGCCGAGACCCCGAACTCGGCGGTGTTCCACCAGACGTCGCCCGCCTTGGCGGTGAAGAGCCGGACCCGGCCACCAAGCCGCGCCACCTCCCGGTGGAAGGCCCGGCCGAAGCCCTGGTGCAGCCGGTGCGACAGGTCGAGTTCCGTCAGGCCGAAGCCGTCGTCCTTCACGCTCACGGCCAGCGGATCCTGGCGGCTGGGCCGGTACGAGACCGCCGCGTTGAGCGGCCGGGTGGTGCCCGGGCGTGGGCCACTCCGCCCCCGCTGGCCCCGCCGTCCCCGCTGGCCCCGCCGTCCCCGCTGGCCCCTCGCCGCGAGGGTCCGAAGCGTGTCGATGAGCTCGACGAGCGCCTTCTGGTGGTCACCGGCGGACGGCGCCGGGAGTGGTTCCCGGTACTGGACCGCCGCTTCACCGCTGCTCAGCGGGTTGTCCGTGGCGGACAACACCTCCCCCGGGACAATCCGGTTCTCCTCCGGGCGCGCGACCGGGGATTCCACCGGGCGCTCGATCGGTCGCTCGACCGTCCCTTGTGAACCGTCGAGGCAGGCCCGGGCCGTCTGGAGGTGTTCGGTGATCTCCGCCGCCACCGAGGCCACCCGGTCGAGCGCCAACTCGTAGTCGTGGGAGGTGAGATCGTCCTCCACCTGGGTGTGCACCGTCACCCCCCGACTGCGGCTGCGCGGCCTGCCGCGAGCGCACTCACCGCGCTCGTCCTGCTGGCGCGCGGGTAGGGTACGGGAACCAAGATCGACGGGCGAGGGGGCGGCGCGACGTGGCGCTGAGCAGCGAGTTGACGCAGGCCTGGGTGTACGGGCTGGCCGCGGCACGGCGGAGTCCGGTGCCGGTGGAGGTGCCGTGGGGGCTGCGGGTGGACGTCGGACGCGGGCGCGAGACGGTGCGGCACGTACTGCTGCGCACGGACGAGGAGAGCGTACGGGCCGCGGGGGCGGCGGCGGACCGGCCGTTCGCACGGATCAAGGGCTTCGTCGACCCGGAGCAGGCCCTGAACTGGCTCGGGCCCGGCTGGGAGTCGGCGGCCGACGAACTGATGATGACGACCGCGCTGCGCCGGGAGGACTGCACCCTGCCGGACGGGTACCGGGCGGAGACGGAGGCCACCGGGGGCGCGGTCCGCGTCCAGGTCCGTACGGCCGAGGGCGAGGTGGCGGCCGCCGGCTTCACGGCGGTCCACGGCGCCCTCGCCGTCGTGGACCGCGTCGAAACCGACACCGCCCACCAGCGCCGCGGCCTCGGCACCGCGGTGATGCGCCTGCTCGCCACGGCCGCCGTGGAGGCGGGCGCGCAGACCGCCGTCCTCGGCGCCACGGAGGAGGGGCGGGCGCTCTACGCGGCGCTCGGCTGGGAGTTCCGCGGTCTACTGGCCGGCTTCGTCCGCCGAACCTGAGCCCGGGGGGCGGGGGCCCCGGTGTGCCCGGCGGTACGGCGAACGCCCTTTTCCTCTAGCCCAGTTGGCCGATCCCGGCGCGGCGGGACAACCCGCCGCCCCGCTCGACGCCACCACGTGGGGGGCATGCGGCGCAGGGAGGCGAAGGACGCCCGGCCGACAGCCGCCGTGGCCCGGCAGTCCCACGGCGCCGCCGCCGGACCGCCGACCACCGACCGTCGCCCCGGCCGTGCGAGGCCGAACGTCAGAGCCGCCGTCAGCGCACCGTGCGGATCCCGCCCCGAGGCCGCCGCCAGCGGCCGGGCCCGATCAACTCTCCCCGGTTCAGCGGCCGGTGGGGAGGTTGGCCCCGCCGGTGCAGTCGAGGACCATGCCCGTCATGAAGGTGTTGGCCGCCAGCAGGTGGATCGCCTGCGCGACGTCCTCGGCCCGGCCGACCCGGCCGGCCGGGGTGGTGGCGGCGAGTCCCTCGAAGAGCGCCGCGCGCTGCTCGGCCGGGACGCGGTCCCACCAGGGGGTGTCGATGACGCCGGGCGAGACCGCGTTGATCCGCAACGGCGCCAGCTCGACCGCCAGCGGCGGGACCATCGCCTCCAACGCGCCGTTGATGGCCGCGAGTCCGGCGGTGCCGGGGAAGGCGGAGCGAGCCGAGGCGGCGGTGATCAGCGTGACCGATCCGTCCGCCCGCAGGTGCGGCAGCGCCGCCTGGAGGACGCGAACCTGCGGCCAGAACTTGGCGTCGAACCCGGCCGCCAGATCGGCCAGGTCGAGCCCGGCGAACGGGCCGCTGCCGGCCGCGCCGCTGACCGCCACGACCAGGTGGTCGACGGTGCCGACCTCGGCGAAGAAGGCGGCGACGGCGGCGGGGTCCGCCGCGTCGACCTGGTGTCCGGCGACCTTGCCCGGCTCGGTGGCCCTGCTCTGCTCCGCGGTCCTGCCGCCGATCCGTTCGAGGGCGGCGTCGAGCCGCTCGCGGTCGCGGCCGGTGATCACGACCTCGGCGCCGTCGGCCGCGAAGGTGGTGGCCGCGGCCTCGCCGATGCCCGAGCTGCCGCCCATCACGACAACGCGCTGTCCGGTGAAGAGGTTTGACGTCGTGCTCATGGTGGTGCTTCCTTCCGACTTGCCTGCTTGTCGAGACTGTTGGTTCCGGCAATGATGTTTGTCGAGACTGTTAGTCTTGTCAAGTGGCCGGCACTGGAGCAGCCAGCGCGCGAGCAGAGAGGGACCACCATGAATGCGACAGACCCCCAACCCGGGACGACCCGCCCGCACACCGGACGCCGCCGCAACGAGGCCGCCCACCAGGCGATCCTCGACGCCGCCCTGCGCCTGCTCGCCGAATCCGACGGCACCCCGGTCACCATCGACGCCATCGCCCGCACCGCCGGCGTCGGCAAGCAGACCGTCTACCGCTGGTGGCCCTCCAAGGGCGCCGTCCTGCTCGACGCGCTCGCCGACCGCGCCGACCAGGCCGCCCCCGCCCCCTCCACCGGCGACCTGCGCGCCGACCTCCGCACGTTCATCGCCACCACCTTCGACGGCGCCCAGCGCGGCACCACCGCCCCCGCCCTGCGCACCCTCGCCCGCGAGGCCGCCCGCGACCCGCACCTCGCCGAGCTGATGCAGACGTTCACCGCCTCCCGCCGCACCGCCCTGCGCGAACTCCTCACCCGGGGCCGCGAGCGCGGCGAACTCGCCGAGGACGCCGACCTCGACCTCATCGTGGACCAGGTCTACGGCCTCTTCTGGTACCGCTTCCTACTCGGCCACGCCCCCTTGACCGCAGACATCGCCGACCACCTCGCCACCACCCTGATCACCGGCAACGCCTGACCCGTCGCCCCGGCACCGCGGCACCGTCACGCGGACCTGCCCCCCTTCGGCCCTTGTCAGTGGGATCGGCTCAGATGTGCCCGTGCCCGCCCCTGACCTGATCGCCCAGTTGCCCGAGATCTCCCTCGTCCGGGACCGCTCCCGCGCCATGGCGATGCTGGACGCCATCCTGAGCCCGGGGTGGGAGAGCCGGCACTTCTCGTTCGACGCCCGCTGGTCGCCGACGGAGGAGATGGCCTCAATGCGCGACGGCTGCGGCAACGAGTACTCGATCGTCTTCTCACCGGCAGGCGCTTATGCCCGCGGTTTCGATCACGAGTCGCCGATGACCCCGTACCGAGTGACGCCTCCGGCGCCGTGGCCGGGCCTGTTCGACGGGGTGCCGGAGGCACTCCGCCCCCACGTCACGGAGCCCGCCTTCAGCGACCACGGGACACCGCGAGCGACGGTCTGCTTCTGGCGCGAACAAGCCGACAGCGCGTGGCGGACAGGAGCCGTCGAGCCCCTGCCGGAGGGCGTGGAGGACGATGGCAGCGCCGAGTGGTTGTTCGATGTGCTGCTGGATGGCCGCCCCGAGGCATATCAGCGGTTCGCGGAGGAGTACTACGAGGTAGCGGTGGACCTGGCGGCCGTCCGGCACGTCTATGCCTTGCGCCCGCTCACCCAGCGCGTCGTGTCGCTGCTGAACCCGGAGCTGGACGTCTCCGACCTGGCCGAGGACCTCGCCGAGATCGGCTATCCGGCCCAGGAGTGACGGCCTGCCCCGGGGCCGGCCCGGACGCAACCGAGCCGGCGCCACCCTCACGTTCTTCTGGACCGGGCAGTGCAGTGGTGGCAGTAGACGACGTCGACCGGCCCACCGGAGCGCGCCAGTGCCACGGCCCGCGCACACGACACGGCGGACAGCACACCGAGGGCGAACAGCAGCACGCCTGCAACATGCCCCGTGAGCAGCGGTTTGGCAGCCATGGCGAACAGCACCGCCGCCACCAAGAACCGCACCATGCCTTGGCCCCGGACCATGGGCCAGTACCGCTCGCGGAACACAGTGATCTCTGTCGTCTCCTCGCACCGCGGGCAACCCGCCCCGCCGCCCCCGCCAGCCTGCGCCGTCTCGAACAACAGCTCATCCGTCACACGGCAACCCTACGGCTTAGACACGGATTCTTTGGCTCACGGCATCGCTCTGCGGTTGCGGGGAGCCTTGCTGAGCGTCTGGTTCCGGACGAGCTGTGGAAGTTGTTCCGGCGGGCAGTACCGCCAACGGTGGTCCAGCGACCGCAGGGTGGGGCCGGCAGAGGGCCGGAGACCGAGAGGTGTTGGCGGCCGTCGTGTTCGTCGCGACCTCGGGCAGCACCTGGCGCCAGCGCAGGCATCAGCTCCGCGCTCATCTGCTATCGCCGCCTGAGCACGGCGTAATCCCTCCGCGCCCTGGAGATGATCGAACTAGGCTGGCCCGTCGGACAAACTGGGAGGCGCCGGGTGAGCCAGTACTACGACGTGGGTGAAGAGACCCTTTGGAATCCGTCCAACGGGGCGTCACGGTTGTTCCTGCGCCAGGTGGCGGTCTTCGAAGAAGAATTCGGTCTCCCGTCCGGCATCGGCCCCATGGAGTCGGACGAGTGCCAGGTCGACCCGGCAGCGCTCGAAGTCTTCGCCAACTCCCTCCTAGCCCGGCATCGAGAGACTCAGCATGCCATCGTGCGAGCCCTGACCGAGGGATTCGTCATCACGGTGCTGGCCCTCGCCGAGCGGGCGGGCGTCGAGGTGCATTGGGAGCCACCGCCCAGTGCTGCTCCGGCAGCCGAGCTTCGGGACGCGCAGATCCTGGTGAGCGCACGTGCAGCCGACGGAGAGGACCGACAGGTCTGGGGTGAGGAACTTCGCGGGAAGACGCAGGAGCTGGGCCGATTCATGGCACGCTGACGAGGCCACATCACGGTCCGGTCAGTAGCCAAAAGAAACGATGTTTTACATCCAGGGCAACTCGAATCCGTTGCTCACGCGCGGCTGCCGAACTGTGCGATCCACGGGCGGCTTTCGCGGAACTCACAACTGAGTCACGTCGACCTGTCCGATTTCCTCCAGAGGTCAACAAGGAGTCTCCGGGAGAAATATGACGGTTGGTCTCGCCGACGGGTGCCGCTTCCGGTGCCCCGTCGAACGGGGCCGGGCGACACCCTATCGACGGCGGATCTTTCGCCATTCTCGCGGCAGCCCGTACCGGTGTACCTCAGCCGCCAGAGCCGTCCCCGCGCTGGAGCTGCAACGCTGACGGCCCAGTGCCTAGCGGGTGGGGCGGCGGCGGTGGTGGTAGGACCAGGCGAGGGCCAGGACGATGGGGCCCCACAGGGTCGTCGGGGTGACGCAGGCGGTGGCGAGCAGACGCCACCCCTCGGTGCTGAAGCCGTCCTCCGCGAAGCCGAACGTGCCGCTCCGGACGATCGGCAGGTCGAACAGGGCCACCAGGGCCAGGCCGCCCAGCACGGCCGGGACGACCGCCGCCATGGGTGGCACCCGGCGCCCGCCGATGACCGGTAGCCGGCGCGGGAACACCTCGCCCCACCCGCTGACCAGTCCGCCCACGAGCAGCGCCAGCGCCTCCGTGAGCACGCTCAGCCCGACCACGTACGCCGGGCCCCACCACGGCATGGGCGGCGCGTCCGGCATGACCATCCCCATCCGGAAGTCGACCGCGAACGGCAGTCGCCACAGGCAGTGCGGCAGCAGCGCGAACGGGAGGGCCCTGGCGAGGCGCAAGGCCCAACGGGGTACGGGGCGTTCGGTGACACCCGGCGACAGTGTGATCGGCATGCGTCCACCATCCGCCCCACCGCACGCCTCGCGCCTCGTCCGCACAGCCGAACCCCCTCCCCCGCGCGAGCCAGTCCGGTTGGCTTGCCCTCACCCGGTGGGCCAGCTGGCAGGCGTACGCCCGGGGACAGTCCGAGCGCCGCGAGGTGGGCCGTGATGCGGCCCGGTCTGCACCCGAGGTCGGCAACCGGCCCGCTGCCCGAGTCGCGGACGAGCTCGGCGAAGGCCGTCGGCGCGCCTCGCGGGAGCGGACCCAACTACTCAGGTGGGACCACGAGTTGCCCGTAGTCGGCGGCGACGGTGTCGCAGGAGTCGCGGACGGCGGCCAGGGAGTCGGGCCGGTCACGACGTCGGGTCCGCGCGCCGGCAGCGGCAGGAAGGGGCGCAACCCTCCACCGGGCCGGTCCAGTTGAGCCGCTGCGTCGCCTCGGTGCGCTGCCTGAACACCTGCTCCCGGCGCTCGGCGGTCTGCCGCAGCACGTCCTTTCGCTCCCGCTTCGACAGCCGGTCGACGTACAACTGTCCGTTCAGGTGGTCGGTTTCGTGTTGCAGGCAGCGGGCGAAGTAGCCGGTCGCCTCGATGGTGCGCGGGTTGCCGTGCTGGTCGAACCCGCGCACCACCGCCCGGGCCGGGCGGGCGAGCGCGGCGCCGGCGCCCGGTACGGACAGGCAGCCCTCGGTGTCCTCGATCAGGCGCCGCCGCCCGGGGGCCTCCGGCTCGACCACCGGGTTGAGCAGGTGTCCGACGTGCCGGACGCCGTCGTCGTCGGGGCAGTCGTAGACGAACAGCCGCAGGTCCACATCCACCTGGTTAGCGGCGAGCCCGGCGCCCTCGGCGACATACATGGTCACGAACATGGAGTCGATCAGCCGGGCCAACTCCGCGCTGCCGAAGTCCCGTTCGGTGGCAGCTCTGCACGGGCCGTGCAAGATCGACTCCCCGATCTCGGTGATCCGTAGGACGGTTGGGTATTCGGGCGCGACGGGCGCAACGGACACGTCGGGCATGGGGGTGCTCCTCTGCCGTGGTCGAGTCAAGATGATGACGACTTGTCACTGGCTTTGCAAAGTAGCAGACTTTGCAAAGTGACCGAAGAACTCACCGCCACCGGCGCCCTCCCCGAGCACGCCGTCCGCACCGCCCTGATGGCGCTGCTCGCCGAACACGGCACCATCACCTCGACCGAGGCGGCCGCCCGGCTCGGTCACAGCTCCGGCCTCTGCTCGTTCCACCTGCGCCAGCTCGCCCGCCACGGCCTGATCGAGGAGGCCCCACCCGTCGACGGCCGCGCCCGGCCCTGGCGCCTGCCGCAACCGGAGCGGTCGGCAAGGACGCCGAACGCCGAGCAGCGGAACCAACCACCCACCGATGGAGATGAGTTCGGCGAACTGGCCCGAGGCCTGGAGGACGAGAGCTACCAACGCTGGCTCGCCCGTCGCGAGCAGGCCCCGGCGGACTGGCGCCAGGACGACGCGTTCAGCACCGTCGTCTACCTGACGCCCGCCGAGCTGGCCGCCGTCGGCGAAGCCGTCCGCCAGGTCCTCGCCCCGTTCCGCAACCGCGAGAGCGACCCGGCCGCCCGCCCCGCCGACGCCCGCCCGGTCGCCGCCGTGACCAGGCTCTTCCCGCTGCTCCCCGACGAGCACTGACGGGCGGAACCTCGGCGCAGGAAGTCGGCCAGTCCGACTTCCTGCGCCGAGGCCGTGCGCGGGGGCGCGGGGGGTGCGGGGCGTGTGGGCGCGGGGGCACGCAGACACAGGGCTGCGGGGCCTCGAAGGCGCGGGGCCGCGCAGGGCACACGGCCGCGAAGACGCGAAGGATCAGCGGCGGGTCGCCCGCAGCGAACGGGCCCGCGCTCGCACGACCGGTCCGGCCAGCAGCCCGATGGTCGCGCCCATCACGATGCCCTGGATCCCGTCCCAGACGTCCTGTACGTCGCAGGTCTGCCCGATCGCCGGCAGCGCGTACTGGAGCCCCGACACCGCGGAGGGCAGTGCCGCCGCCCCCAGCAGCGCCACCACCGCCCTCCGCCGGGTGCCCGCCAGTGCGGCGGCGAAGCCGACGGGGGCGTACGTCGCCAGCTTGAGGTCCACATGCCGGACGGCCAGCAGCTCGTGTGCCGAACGCGGTCGCCCGCCCGCCACGTTGCAGTGCCGGACGGCGTCCGCGGACAGCCGGAACGCGTCCGGCAGCAGGGTCGACACGATCACCCCGCCGAGCCCGAGCAGCAGCAGGAAGCCCACCACCCAGTGGGCCCGCAGCAGCCGCCCGACCGGCCGGTTCAGCAACGCCGCCGGCACCAGCGAGAACAGCAGGCCGGGCCAGAACATCGGCATGGCGCCGAGCACTCCGCTAATCACTCCTCAACGGACGCCTCGAACACGTGCTTGGTTCTGCCGCCCACGCCCCGGAGGCACGCCCAGGCGGGTGAGGCTCTACACCCCGGGCCCCACCGGGCCCGTATTCGCCGCGTGCGTCCTGGCCGTGCGCGCCTGGGCACGCGGGCCGAATATGTAGACCGACCGTCATAATTTTCCCCGGGCTCTGCACCGTACCGAGCACCAGTCCCCGGCTCGCTGCACCAGCACAGAAGCCCCCAGCGCACAGGAAGTCGGCCTGTCCGACTTCCTATGCGCGCGGCGCGGGCGCCCGGAGGGGCCTCAGTGCGGGATGGCGGCGATCAGGTCGTGGGCGCCCTGGCGCTTGAGGGCGAGGGCGGTGGAGGTGCCCAGGTCCTCGGGGCTGAGAGCGCCGGCCCATTCGTGGGCGTCGAGCACCTGCTTGCCGTCCGGGCTGAAGACGCGGCCGCGCATGGAGAGGCGGCCGTCCGGTTCGGCCTTGGCGTAGCCGGCGATCGGGCTGTTGCAGTGGCCCTGGAGGACGTGCAGGAACATCCGTTCGGCGGCGGCCTCGCGCCAGGTGTCGTGGTGGCCGAGCCCGGTGACCGCTCCGATCGTCGCGACGTCGTCCTCGCGGCACTGGAGGACGAGGATCCCCGCGCCGATCGGCGGGCACATCGCGTCGACGCCCAGCACCTCGGTGATCCACCCCTCCTCCCCGATCCGCTCCAGGCCCGAGACGGCGAGCAGCAGCGCGTCGACGTCCCCGGCGGCGAGCTTGGCGAGCCGGCTGTTGGCGTTGCCCCGGATCGGGACGCAGGTCAGGTGCGGGTGGGAGGCCGCGAGTTGGGCGGTGCGGCGGACGGAGGAGGTGCCGATCCGGGTGCCGGGCGGCAGCTGGTCGAGGGTGCGGCCGCCGGGGTGGACGAGGGCGTCGCGGATGTCGTCACGTCGCAGGTAGGCGGCGAACACGGTGCCGGCGGGCAGCGGCCGGTCGGCGGGCACGTCCTTGAGGCAGTGCACGGCGACGTCGGCCTCGCCGGCGAGCAGCGCGGCGTCGACCTCCTTGGTGAACGCACCCTTACCGCCGAGCTTGGCGAGGTCGCCGGTCCACCGGTCGCCCGAGGTGGTGACGGGGACCACCTCGGTGCGCAGTCCGGGGTGCAGGGCGGCGAGTTCGGTGCGGACCCGCTCCACCTGGGCGAGCGCCATGGGTGAGGAGCGGGAGACGATGCGGATCAGCTCAGCGGTGGCCATGGCGCGATGATAAGCCTTCCGAACACCGAGACTTGACATTGCGTCAGCCGACGGTCCCGGCGGAGGTTGTGCCGCCCCGCGCCGCGTACCGGTGCAGGGTCGCC
Organism: Kitasatospora sp. NPDC097643; assembly: GCF_040302625.1. Classification (NCBI taxonomy): domain Bacteria; kingdom Bacillati; phylum Actinomycetota; class Actinomycetes; order Kitasatosporales; family Streptomycetaceae; genus Kitasatospora; species Kitasatospora sp. NPDC097643. The sequence goes on from NZ_JBEOSA010000025.1 coordinate 52,817, forward strand.
GCCTCCTGGAGGTCCCGCAGGACGCCTCCCACCGCGCCGAGCGCCGCCCCGGCCACCACCAGCAGGCTCGTCCCGCCGAACGCGTACCCGTCGGCCGTGCCGACCGCCGTCAGCAGGAGCGTCGGGAGCACGGCGACGGTTCCGGTGCCGAGCACCTCGACGACGGCCGTCCGCCCACGGACGTACCCGAGGTAGTCGGCGGTGGGCCCGCCGGGCCGGATGCCCGGGACGAAGGCCCCGGCCCGGGCGAGGCCGTCGGCGGCGGCCCCCACCTCCCGTGCGACGAACACCGCGACCCACGCACCCACCGCCGCGAGGACGAACAGCGCCACCCCGCACACCAGCGGGGACAGCCACAGCGGCGCCAGCAGCAGCCCCGCCGTCACCGCCGGAACGAAGCCCCGGTGACTGAGCACGAACGGCACGTACCCGCGGTCGGGCGCGCCGAAGGGCCTGCGCCCGATCATCCGCTTGGCGAACTGGTACGGGATCCGCCGCTCGGCGCTGCGTCCGGTGACGACCAGGGCCGTGGTCACCACGAGGGCGGCCAGCGCGGCGGCCAGCACCAGCGCGAACCGCCCGTCCCCCTCGGCCGTCCGGACGTCCCAGAGCTGTCCGGGCAACACCGCGAGCACCTGGGCGAACAGCAGGACGGAGACGCCGTCCCCGAGGCCACGGCGGCCCGCCCACTCCGAGAGCCACAGCACCAGAGCGGTCCCCGCCGCGACGCAGGCCGCGACGACGGTGACGGCGAGCGCGCCGTGGATCCGCAGCACGCCGCCCCCGGCAGCGACCGAACCGCCCCCGCCGTCCGTGCCGGCCCCGCCCTCGGCGACGATCCCGAGCGCGACGCCGCCGAGGACCCCCAGCACGAGGGCGGTGCGGCGCATCAGCAGGATCATCCCGGCCCGGCTGCCGTCGAGGTGTTCGGGCCGCAGGGCGGTGAGCCGGGGGTGGAGCCGGGTAAGGGCGGGGGTGAGCATGCGGGCCAGGAGGACCGGCAGCACCCCGAACGGGAGCCAGGCGAGCCGGAACAGCCCGCCGCCGGTGACCAGGTCGAGCAGCCCGCGCAGTTGGTCGGTGTGGTCCGCCCCGCCCGCGACCCGTCCGGTCGCCGCCGGGTGGACTCCCGGCAGCGGCACGGTCTGCCCGAGCCGGAACAGCACGACGGCGCCCAGGGTGACCGCCAGGCGGCGGCGCACCCCGGGCGTTCGCAGGGCCCCGGAGTTCTCGCCGAGCAGCTGCAGCGTCCCCACCCCATCTCCCTTGACGTCGGCGGGTGTTGGGACGCGACGGGCGGCCGGAACGGTTCCGCCGACCGCCCCGAACCGCCCCGGGCCCGCCCCGCACACAAGCGCACGAGCACACGAGCACACGGACGCATAGGCACACAAGCGCACGAGCACACAGGCACACGCAACCCCCGCTACTCGTTGTGCAGCACCTCCGCGATCGTCAGCCGAGCCGCCGAACGCGCCGGGAGCAGCGCGCCCATGACCGCGATCGCGACGCCCGCGAGGGCGAGCCCGGTCAGCTGGGGCGCATGCCAGACGTTGATCATCTCCTCCGGGAACGTGATGATCGCAACGTTCTCGGTGATCAGCCGGTGCGCGAGGATCCCCAGCGGGATCCCGATCGCCCCGCTGAGCGCGCCCAGCCAGGCCACCGACGTCACCGTCATCGCGACGACCTGGCGCGGGGTCATCCCGATGGACTTCAGCATGCCGAGGTCCCGGCGCCGCTCCCGGATGTTCAGCAGCACGGTGTTGAAGACGCCGAGCGCGGCGACCACCGACAGCAGCACGGTGAAGATGGTGCTGAAGGAGACGACGGACGCGACGGGGGCGCTGAGGTCCACCTCGTTGACGGTGACGTCGAGGCTCGGGTCGCCGTCCCGTACCGCTCGCACGTAGGCGTCCGGATCGGCCCCGTCGGCGAGCCGGACGCCGTACTCGACCACGTGCGCGTCCGGGGTGAGCCCGGCCAGGGTCGCGGCGTTGGACGCCAGCGCCTCGGCGTTGCCCTGGAGCTGCTCGCCAACGATGACGACCGGCTGGCGCCGGCCCTCCACCTCCAGGGTGAGGTGGTCGCCGACCCGGAGTCCGCGCTGGTGGAGGAAGGCCGGTCCGGCCACCACCTCGTTGGGTCCGGTCGCGGCGCGGCCCTTGACCGCCCGCAGCGGCGTGGTGATCTCGTCGCCGCCGTAGAAGTCGCCGAAGACGGGCTGGGTGAAGCCGACCAGGCCGACCCGGACGAGCCCGCGCGAGGTGACCCGCTGGGCGCCGGGGGCGGAGCGCAGCAGGGCGCCGACCTGGTCCGGGGTCAGTTTCGCCGCCTCGTGGCGGCCGCTGAAGGCGGCCGTCTGGACGCGGACGTACGTGCCGCGGCCGCCGTCCCCGCCCGGGTCCATCGTCGCGATCATGGTGCTGCTGAGGCCGGTGGCCAGGGTGACCGTGACCACGCCCAGGACGATCGCGGACATGGTCAGGGCGGTGCGCGCCGGGCGGGCGAACGGCTGGCCGAGGCCGAGGCTGACCGCGCGCGGCAGCCGGGTGCCGGCGAGCCACCGCTGGACCCGCAGTCCGCGGCCGGTGCGCGGCGCGCTGCCCGCCGAGATCGCCTCGGCGGCGGAGAGCCGGTACGCGCGCAGCGCCGGGACCAAGGCGGCCAGGGCGACCAGCAGCGGCACGGTGACCACGGTGACCTGCGGCAGCCACGCGGCCGGCTCGATGACGGCGACGCCGGTCCTGATCCCGCTGAACGCGACGCGCAGGATCGGGGCGGCCAGCGTCCAGCCGGTCACGGTGCCGAGCAGGCTGCCGACGAACCCGGGTACGGACACCATGGCCAGGTAGACCACGACCACCTGGCGCGGGGTGAAGCCGATCGACTTGAGCACGCCGATGTGCCGGTAGCCGGACACCACCGCGCCACTGACCACGTTGCCGACGATCAGCACGGCGACGACCAGGCCGAGCGCGCCGAAGACCGCCATGAACGGCAGGTAGGCGTCGGCGCCGGCGGAGAAGGCCTGCTTGAGGACGAGGTAGGACTGCGTGCTGACGAGCGCGTCCGGCGGGAGGCCGTCGGTGGCCCGGCCGAGGGCGGCTGTGAGCCGCTGCTCGGTGCCCGGGTCGGTGAAGCGGTAGAGCATCAGCTCACCGGTGGGGTGCAGGGCCGCCGCCTGGTCCGGGGTGACCCAGCCGCCGGCGGACTGGCTCATGCTGCTGGCGAAGCCGACGACGGTGAGCGTCGGGCCACCGCTGGTCGGGATGGTCCGGCCCAGCAGTTCCTCGGCGGCGCCCCCGAAGGGCTCCTGGATGACGACCTCACCGGGCGCAGCGGCCCAGCGCCCCACCAGCAGCTGGACCTGGTCCACCGGGCCGGCCGGATCGGCCCGGCCCACCAGGGTCAGCGGTCCGGCTGGACTGCCCAGCCAGTCGCCGGGGATCTGGACGACGACCTGCGCGAACGGTCCGGCCGCCGCCTCGACGCCCGGCTGGTGCGCGGTGGCGGCGAGCTGCTGCGGCGAGGCCTTGGCGGCGTCGAAGGTGGCGACGACGTGGGCGCCGCGCTGCGCGTCGAAGGCGCGGTCGAAGGGGGCCCGGGCCGCGCTGAGCACCGCCAGGGCGATCAGCACGGTCGTGGTCGAGCAGAACACGACCAGGCCGATCACGAAGGTCTGCAACCGGCGGCGGCGGACGGCGGCGCGCGAGGCCCGCCAGACGGCGCCGGTCATGCGCTGGGCTCCAGGCGGGCGGGCTCGTCGGACCGTACGGCGGCCGCCGTATCGAGCCGCTCGGGCCGGTCCGGCTGGTCAGGCCGCCCCGGTTGGTGAGACTGAACCGGCCGCCCCGGCCGCCCCGGCCGCCCCGGCTGATCCGACTCGGCCGACTGATCCCGCTCGTCCGACTCGTCCGGTTCGTCGAGGGATCGCTCGCGCGCCACCCGGCCGTCCGCGACCTCGACCAGGCGGCTCGCGCAGCGGGTGGCGAGGTTCGGGTCGTGGGTGACGATCAGCAGGGTCTGCCCGATCTGGTTGAGGTCGATCAGCAGGTCCATCACCTGCTCGCCGGAGCGGCTGTCCAGGGCGCCGGTCGGCTCGTCCGCCAGCAGCAGCGCCGGGCGGTTCATCAACGCCCGTGCCACCCCCACCCGTTGACGTTCGCCACCGCTGAGCGCGGCCGGGTAGGTGTCCCGGCGGTGGGCGACGCCGAGTTCGTCCAGCAGTTCCAGGGCGCGGCGGCGGGCCTGGCGGGCCGTGGTGCCGGTCAACTGGGCGGCCAGGGCGACGTTGTCTAGCGCCGGCAGGTCGTCGATCAGGTTGAAGAACTGGAAGATCATGCCGATGTGGCGGCGGCGGAACAGCGCCAGCCCGGTCTCGTTCAGCTGCCCGAGGTCCTGGCCGTGCACCCGGACGGTGCCGGAGGTGGGCCGGTCCAGCCCGGCGACCATGTTCAGCAAGGTCGACTTGCCGCACCCCGACGGGCCCATCACGGCGACCGCCTCGCCCGCCCGGATCCGCAGGTCGACCCCGCCGAGCGCCCGGGTGTCACCGAACTCCTTGTGGACCCCGGACAGTTCGACGATCACCTGGGCGTCGTCCGGCCGGGGGTGCCCGCCGTGATCGTTCCTCATGTTGCTCATGACAGACGACGGTAGGAGCCGCCGGACGGCCGCCGCGTCCCACCCCGGGTGTAACCGCCCCGGGCCGTAGTACCGGGGATGTAGGCGGGCGGCACCCCCGGATGATGTGGATCAAGTCCTGACCTGCCAAGCTGGCGTCAGAAGTACGGCGAGCAAGTCGAGCGCGGCCAGCAAGTCGCGCACGGCGCGAACGGCGAGCACGGCGCGAGCGGCGAGCCCGCCGTGAACAGCAAGCACGGCGTGAACGGGCAGGCGGGGGACGGGGTTGGACGGGGAGAGCGTCGCGGTGGCCGCGGGGGCGTGCGCCGCCGTCGGGTGGCTCGTCGCGGGCTGGCTGGGCGTGGCGTTCGCACGGTCGCGGCGCCGGTACCGGGCCGCCGTCGGGGAGCGCGGCTGGCTGCTGGAACGGGAGCGGGAGAGCGCCGCCCGGACCGCCGTGGACGCCGAACGGTCCCGCATCGCCGCCGAGTTGCACGACATCGTCAGCCACAACGTGAGCCTGATGGTGGTCCAGGCCGGGGCCGCGCGCGAGGTGCTGGCCACCATGCCCGAGGAGGCGGCGGCGGCGATGAGCGCCGTCGAGGGCGCCGGGCGCGACGCGATGACCGAACTGCGGCACCTGCTCGGGCTGCTGGCCCCGGCCGCCGACGGCTCGGACGACGGCGGCCGGGCCTCCGGTGCTCCCGAACCGCTGGACGGGACGACGGCAGGCCTGGACGAGGTGACCGGGTTCGCGCCGCAGCCGAGCCTGAGCCGGCTCAGCACACTGATCGACCGGTTCGCCTTCGCCGGGCTCCCGGTGGAGGTCCGGATCTCCGGCGAGCCACGCCCACTGCCCGGCGGCATCGACGTGACGGCCTACCGGATCATCCAGGAGGCGCTGACCAACGCGCTCAAACACGGGGACGGGGTGACGGCGGAAGTGACGGTGCGGTACGCGGACCACTACCTGCGGGTGGAGGTGCTGAACAGCGGGCCGAGCGTCCTGGTGTCGCCCGGCGCTCCCGCCACCGCGGCTCCACAGCGGGCTGCGGCAGCAGACGGACGAGCCGCCGACGGCAACGGACCGAAGGCCGACGGCACCGGCCGCGGGCTGCTCGGGCTGCGCGAACGCGTCGCCGTGTACGGCGGCGACCTCGACGCCCGGCGCCGGCTCGGCGGCGGCTACCGGGTCCGTGCCCGCATCCCGCTGGACCGGCCGTGACGGGGGCCGTCGCGCTTCCGGACGCGGACACCGGGGCCGAGCGCCGCCCCCGGGTGGTGATCGCCGACGACCAGGAGCTGGTCCGCACCGGCTTCCGCATGATCCTCACCGCCCGCGGCATCGACGTCGTCGCCGAGGCCTCCGACGGGGCCGAGGCGGTCGCCGCCGCCGTCCGCCACCGGCCCGACGTCGCCCTGCTCGACATCCGCATGCCCGTGATGGACGGCCTGGAAGCCGCCCGCCGGATCCTCGCCCAGGCGCCCGGCTGCCGGGTGATCATGCTGACCACCTTCGACCTCGACCACTACGTGTACGCCGCCCTCGCCGCCGGGGCCAGCGGCTTCCTCCTCAAGGACGTCACCTCCGCGCACCTCGCCGCCGCCGTCCGCCTCGTCGACACCGGCGACGCCCTGCTCGCCCCCTCCATCACCCGCCGCCTGGTCGAACGCTTCGCCGCCGGTGCCCCCAGGCCCGCCCCCGGCAGCGACGGCCCGCCCCTGCACCGCGACCTCGGCCCGCTCACCCCGCGCGAGGTCGAAGTCCTGACCCTGCTCGGACGCGGGCTCTCCAACGCCGAACTCGCGGGCCGGCTCACCCTCAGCGAATCCACGGTGAAGACGCACGTCGCCCGGATCTTCGCCAAGCTCGACCTGCGCGACCGGGCGCAGGCCGTCGTCCTCGCGTACGAGACCGGGCTCGTCGCACCCGGCGGGGGCGGCTGATCGCACCGGCTCACGCGGCGCGCCCCGCGCCGGAATCCCCACCGCCCCGATTCCTCAACTCCCCATATTCACAAGACAATCATTCATCTCATTCGTTCGAGTTAACTCTCCCCCGGATTCACATTTCCGCCGACCCGTGGGGGAACATCTGCATGTCCGCGCCCGAACGAGAAGACCCGTCCGGGCGGCATTACCAAGGTGTTTGGAACAGCCCGTGACCACCTCCGCCCCCGTGTGGGACTGCCCCTTCAACCACACCGAAGGCCTGGAGTTCGACCCCCTCCTCAAGCGGCTCCTCACCGAGGCCCCGGTCGCCAGGATCCGCCTGCCGCACGGTGCGGGCGAGGCCTGGCTGGCCACCCGCTACGAGGACGTGCGGGTGGTCACCACCGACCGCCGGTTCAGCCGCGCCGCCGGCATCGGGCGCGACCTGCCCCGGATGACGCCCGCCCCGATCGCCCAGGCCGAGGCGATCAACCTGATGGACCCGCCGGCCCACAACCGGCTGCGCCGGCTGGTCGCCCAGGGCTTCACCAACCGCCAGGTCGAGCGGATGCGCCCGGCGACGCAGCGCATCGTCGACGGCTACCTCGACGAGATGGCCGAACACGGCTCCCCCGCCGACCTGATGCACTTCCTCTCCAGCCGGCTCCCGCTCACCACCATCTGCGAGCTGCTCGACATCCCCGAGCCGGACCGCGCCGAACTGCGCGGCCACGCCGTCGCGATGATGGCGATGGGCCCGGACAGCCGGGGCGGCCAGGAGCAGGCCAAGGCCGCCCTGCGCGCCTACTTCACCGAGCTGACCGCCGCCCGCCGCCGCGCGCCCGGCGAGGACCTGATCAGCTCCCTCGCCACCGCCCGCGACGGCGACGAGCTGCTGGACGACCAGGAGTTGGCCGTCATGGCGATGGTCCTGCTGGTCACCGGCCACGACACCAGCACCTACCAGCTCGGCAACATCACCTACACCCTGCTCACCCACCCCGAGCAGCTCGCCAAACTGCGCGCCCAGCCCGACCTGCTGCCGCGCGGCCTGGAGGAGTTGCTGCGCTTCATCCCGTTCCGCCAGGGCGTGGGCATCGCCCGGGTCGCCGTCGAGGACGTCGAGCTGGGCGGCGTGCTGATCCGGGCCGGCGAGGCCGTGCACGTCTCCTACCTGACCGCCAACCGGGATCCCGCGGTGTACGAGCGGCCGGACGAGCTCGACCTCGACCGGGGCGCGCCCACCCACATGGCCTTCGGCCACGGCCAGCACCACTGCCTCGGCGCGCACCTGGCCCGGATGGAGCTCCAGGTCGCCATCGGCACCCTGCTGCGGCGCTTCCCGGGGCTGCGCCTCGCCGTCCCGCCGTCCGAGCTGGACTGGCGGTCGGGCTCGATCTGGCGCTACCCGCGCACCCTGCCCGTCGCCTGGTGACCTCCCCGCGCCGCCCTCCGGCCGGCGACCGTCCGACGCATCCGCAACAAGCAGCAGGCCCCGCACCGGGGCACCCAGGGGGAGACCCACCACCATGGCCACACTCTGCCGTCCCGCGATCGCCGTGCCCGAGCACGTCATCACCCTCGACCAGACCCTCGACCTGGCCCGCGCGATGCACGCCGGCCACCCCCAACTCCCGCTCGCCCTAAGGCTGATCGAGAACACCGGGGTACGGACGCGACACCTGGTCCAACCGATCGAGCAGACCCTGCGACACCCGGGCTTCACCGCCCGCAACACCGTGTACGAGCGCGAGGCGAAGCGGCGCGTCCCCGAGGTGGTCGAGCGCGCACTGCGGTACGCGGACCTCGCCGCCCGGGACATCGACCTGATCGTCTACGTCTCCTGCACCGGCTTCATGATGCCCTCGATGACGGCCTGGCTGATCAACACCATGGGCTTCCGCTCCGACACCCGCCAGGTGCCCATCGCCCAACTCGGCTGCGCGGCGGGCGGCGCCGCCGTCAACCGCGCGCACGACTTCTGCCGCGCCTACCCGGGCGCCAACGTGCTGATCGTCGCCTGCGAGTTCTGCTCGCTCTGCTACCAGCCGACCGACCTCGGCGTCGGTTCGCTGCTCTCCAACGGCCTGTTCGGGGACGCGGTGGCGGCGGTGGTGATGCGCGGGCACGGCGGCAGCGGCGTGCACATCGAGCGCAACGGCTCCCACCTCGTCCCGGGTACCGAGAGCTGGATCTCGTACGGGGTCCGGGACACCGGCTTCCACTTCCAGCTGGACCGGCGGGTGCCCGGCACGATGGAGATGCTCGCGCCGGCCCTGCGCGGTCTGGCCGCCGAGCACGGCTGGGACGTCTCCGGACTCGGCTTCTACATCGTGCACGCCGGCGGCCCGCGCATCCTCGACGACCTCTGCCACTTCCTCGACCTGGACCCGGCCACCTTCCGGTACAGCCGCGCGACGCTCACCGAACGCGGCAACATCGCCAGCGCGGTGGTCTTCGACGCCCTCGCCCGGCTCTTCGCGGACGGCGTCCCGGACGGCACGCCCGGGCTGCTCGCCGGTTTCGGACCGGGCATCACCGCCGAGATCTCGCTGGGCAGTTGGGTCTCCGAACCGGTCGGCGCGGGCCGCCGCCGGCCCCGCGCCATCGCCACCTCGGACATCGCTCTCGTCCATCAGGGCGCCCCCCGCCGTTTCCCCGCCGGCACTACGATCACCGAATGACCGATACCACGGACCGGACCGACACCTCCGCGAGAGCCGCCGAACTGGCCGCGCTGTTCCCGGCGTTGCACGCGCCGCAGTACTGGGCCTGGGGGAGGTACGACGCGCTGTTCTCGACGGAGCTGCCGCCGGACGAACTGGTGAGCAACATCCACCTGGTGGGCTTCACCGACGGACGGGTGGTGCTCTGCCGCGACGACCGGGACCACTGGTTCCTGCCCGGCGGCACCCGGGAGAAGGACGAGACCGTCGAAGACTGCCTGGAGCGGGAGCTGCGCGAGGAGGCCGGCGCCCGACTGCTCGGCGAGCCGGGCTGGTTGGGCGCGCACCGCTGCCGCACGGACGACCCGACGCCGTACCGGCCGTGGCAGCCGCACCCCGAGAAGGCCTGGCTGTGGGGCTGGGCGGAGGTCGCGGTGGACTCGACGCCGACCAACCCGGCCGACGGCGAGCAGGTCGTCGAGGTGCGGGCGGTGTCCCCGGCGGAGGCGCGGCGGCTGCTGCTGACCGGGCACGACGCGTGGTGGGGCGAGCTGATCGGGCTGGCGGTGGAGCTGCGGCGCCGGGCGGGGCTCGGCTGATCCGTTCCCGCCAGGTCCCTCCCGGGGCACGGGGCCGGTGGAATCACTTCCCACCGACCCCGCCAGCCGCTCGTCCGTGCGCAGGAGCTCCGTGCGCGGGGCTCAGCGCCGCCCGGAGCGCCGGTCGCCCGAGCGCCGCTCCCCCGGGCCGCCGTCGCCGGAGCCGCCGGAGCCGCCCGTCAGGCCCGCCCGGCGCAACGCGTCCGCCATGGCGCCGTTGCCCAGCGGCGCACCGCCGCCGGTACCGCCCTGGCCCCGGCGGTCCTGGCCACCGCGTCGGTCCTGACCACCCCGCTCCTGGCCCCGGTCCTGGCGCGGCGGGCGGCTCTGCCGGTCCCCGCGCTCGCCGCCCCGGTCACCCCGGTCACCGCCGCGCTCGCCCCGCTCGCGGCCGACCTCGTCGTCCAGCCGCAGGGTCAGCCCGATCCGCTTGCGCGGCACGTCCACCGAGACGACCCGCACCTTGACGATGTCGCCGGGCTTGACCACCTCGCGCGGGTCCTTGACGAAGTTCCGCGACAGCGCGGAGACGTGCACCAGCCCGTCCTGGTGGACGCCCACGTCGACGAAGGCGCCGAACGCGGCGACGTTGGTCACCACGCCCTCCAGCACCATGCCGACCTCCAGGTCGCCGATCTTGTCGACTCCCTCCTTGAAGGTCGCGGTGCGGAACGCCGGGCGCGGGTCGCGGCCCGGCTTGTCCAGCTCGCCGAGGATGTCGGTGACGGTCGGGATGCCGAAGGTGTCGTCGGCGAAGTCCCCCGGGCGCAGGGCGCGCAGGCGTTCGCCGTTGCCGATCAGCCCGCGCAGCTCCCCGCCGGTGGCGGCGAGGATCCGGCGCACCACCGGGTACGCCTCGGGGTGCACGCTGGAGGCGTCCAGCGGGTCGTCGCCGCCGGGGATGCGCAGGAAGCCCGCGCACTGCTCGAAGGCCTTCGGGCCGAGCCGGGCGACGTCCTTGAGCTGCCGGCGGGTGCGGAACGGGCCGTTGGCGTCGCGGTGGGCGACGATGTTGTCGGCGAGCGTGCCGGTGATGCCGGAGACGCGGGTCAGCAGCGGGGCGGAGGCCGTGTTGACGTCCACGCCGACGGCGTTCACGCAGTCCTCGACCACGGCGTCCAGCGAGCGGGAGAGCTTCACCTCGCTGAGGTCGTGCTGGTACTGACCGACACCGATCGACTTCGGGTCGATCTTGACCAGTTCGGCCAGCGGGTCCTGGAGCCGGCGGGCGATCGAGACCGCGCCACGGATCGACACGTCCAGCTCCGGCAGTTCCTGCGAGGCGTACGCGGAGGCCGAGTAGACGGAGGCGCCGGCCTCGCTGACCATCGCCTTGGTGAGCTTCAGCTCCGGGTGGCGCTTGAGCAGGTCCTCGGCGAGCTTGTCGGTCTCCCGGGAGGCGGTGCCGTTGCCGATCGCGACCAGGTCGACGTCGTGCTTCTTCGCCAGCGCCGCCAGGGTGGCGAGCGCGGCGTCCCACTTGTTGGCGGGCTGGTGCGGGTAGATCGTGTCGTACGCGACGACCTTGCCGGTGGCGTCGACCACGGCGACCTTCACCCCGGTGCGGAAGCCCGGGTCCAGGCCCATGGTGGCGCGGGTGCCGGCCGGGGCGGCGAGCAGCAGGTCGCGCAGGTTGGCGGCGAACACCCGGACCGCCTCGTCCTCGGCCTCGGCGCGCAGCCGGGACCGCAGGTCGATGCCGAGCCGGACCAGGATGCGGGTGCGCCAGGCCCAGCGGACGGTGTCGCCCAGCCACCTGTCGGCCGGGCGGCCGCGGTCGGCCACGCCGAAGCGGGCGGCGATCCGCTGCTCGTAGTCGTTCTCGCCCGGCAGGTCGCCCTCGGACTCGCCCTCGTAGGGGGAGAGTTCGAGGTCCAGCACCTCCTCCTTCTCGCCGCGCAGCATCGCCAGGATGCGGTGCGAGGGGAGCCGGGTGTACGGCTCGGCGAAGTCGAAGTAGTCGGCGAACTTGGCGCCGTCCTGCTCCTTGCCCTCGCGCACGGTGGCGACCACGCGGCCGCGCGTCCACATCCGCTCGCGCAGCGAGCCGACCAGGTCGGCGTCCTCACCGAAGCGCTCGACCAGGATCGCCCGGGCGCCCTCCAGGGCGGCCGCGCCGTCCGCGACCGACTCGTTGAGGTACCGGGCGGCCAGCGCGGCCGGGTCCTGCGTCGGGTCGGCGAGCAGGGTGTCGGCCAGCGGCTCCAGCCCGGCCTCGCGGGCGATCTGCGCCTTGGTGCGCCGCTTCGGCTTGAACGGCAGGTAGATGTCCTCCAGCCGCGCCTTGGAGTCGGCGGCCAGGATCCGGGCGCGCAGTTCGTCGTCCAGCTTGCCCTGGGCCTCGATCGACTCCAGGACGGCGCTCCGGCGCTCCTCCAGCTCGCGCAGGTAGCGCAGCCGCTCCTCCAGGGCGCGCAGCTGGGCGTCGTCGAGGGAGCCGGTGACCTCCTTGCGGTAGCGCGCCACGAAGGGGACGGTCGCGCCGCCGTCGAGCAGTTCGACGGCAGCCTTCACCTGCCCCTCGCGGACGCCCAGCTCCTCGGCGATCTTCCGTTCGATCGCCTGCTGGGCCTGCCGGGCCACCTGTTCGGCTGACGTGGTCACGAAGCCGGTCACCTTCTCCTTCAGTGCGTTCTCCGTACGCCCTGCATTCTGGCAGGTGCCGGGGACAGCTCCCGGCCGTACCCGCGGGGGCCGGGCGTGGCGTGGCCGGCCCCCGGTTCGCGGGGCGGCCGCGGAGGCCCCAAGAGGACTCAAGCGCCGCCCAGTTGTGGGCTCCTACGCTGGCGCGCATGGACTCCTCCCCTTCGCTGGACGCCGCGCGGTCGGCCGAGCTGGACCGGCTCGCCGCCGCCAAGTACCTGCTGTTCACGACCTTCCGGAAGGACGGCACCGGCGTGCCCACCCCGGTCTGGGTGGTGCGGGACGGCGACGCGCTGGTCTTCACCACCCTGACGGCGACGGGCAAGGTCAAGCGGCTGCGCAACCGGTCCGACGTCCTGGTCGGGCCGAGCGACATCCGTGGCAACCTGCTCGGCGAGCAGGTGCCGGCCACCGCCGTGCTCGACTTCCCGCGGGCCCCCGCCTACCGCCGGCTGCTGCGCCGCAAGTACGGGCTGGTGTGCGCCGTCGCGCTGACCGTGAACGTGCTGCGCTCCGGCAAGGGCGGGACGGTCGGCGTCCGGGTCACCCTGGGCTGACGCCGGTCACCCCAGCGTGAACGAGCTGCTGGGGCGGCCGTCGGCGGCGAGCTCGATCAGCTCCGTCCGGCCGCCGGGGAATTCCAGCCGGACCCGGTCCGCTCCGACCCAGGCGACCCGGAACGCGCCCCCGAAGGCGGGGGTCGCGTGCACCAGCCGCCAGCGCCGGGTGGTCAGGCCGGCGCCCTGGTCGAGGTAGACGTCCCGGTTCTCGCGCAGGAAGGCGCCGTACTCCGCCTCGACGATCTGCCGGTCCGCCCGCCCGGGCGCCACCTCGGTCCTGGTGACGTACGGATCGTGGTCGAAGAACAGCCAGAGCGGCACCGTCCCCAGCGCGGTCAGCAGCACGCCGATGCCCAGGACCACCCGGATCCAGGCGCGCCAGGTGACGCAGTACAGCACCACGAGCAGCACCGGCAGCGCCAGGCTCACCATCAGCAGCGGCCGGTCGAACCACTCGCTCAGCACCAGCAGCCCGCCCGAGCGGCCGCTGAACCGCCCCACCCCCGTGAGCACCGCCAGCAGCGCGAGCACCCCGAGCGCCGTCCGCAACGCCCGTCGCTCCCCTGCCGTCTGCTGAGTGATCACCATGTCGTCAGCTTATTGGTTCTGACAGTTGGGAAAACCGGCTGTCAGCGGCCGGACCTCGCTGTACGCTGCCGGGCATGTGCGCAGCCGTCCGGATGCACCCCGACGAACTGGACATCGACGCGGCCCTGGTGCGGCGGTTGATATCCGCCCAGTTCCCGCAGTGGGTCGGCCTGCCGGTCACACCGGTCGCCTCCACCGGGACGGACAACGCGATGTTCCGGCTCGGCCCCGAACTCGCCGTCCGGATGCCCAGGATGGAGTGGGCCGCCGGGGACGTCGGCCGGGAGGGCCACTGGCTGCCCCGGCTCGCACCGCAGTTGCCGCTGCCGATCCCCGCCCCGGTCGCCCTCGGGCGACCGGCCGCCGGCTACCCGTGGGAGTGGTCGGTGGTCCGCTGGCTCGACGGCGTGAACCCCGCCGTCGGCGCACTCGCCGCCCCCGAGGGGCTGGCCCGCGACCTGGCCGGGTTCGTCACCGCACTGCGTGCCGTCGACCCCACCGGCGGCCCCGCCGCCCACCGCAGCGTCCCGCTCTCCTCCCGTGACGGCGCCACCCGCGCGGCCATCGCCCAGCTCGCCGGGGCGATCGACGCCGGGGCCGCAACCGCGCTGTGGGACAAGGCACTTCGCCTGCCCGAGTACGACGGGCCGCCCACCTGGATGCACGGCGACCTCACCCCCGGGAACCTGCTGCTCTCCAGAGCCGGCCGGCTCGGTGCCGTCATCGACTTCGGCCTCATGGGCGTCGGCGACCCGACCGCCGACCTGATCGCCGCCTGGAACCTGCTCCCCGCCGCCGTCCGCCCCGTCTTCCGGGCCGGCCTCGACGCCGACGACGCGATGTGGGCCCGCGGCCGCGCCTGGGCCTTCTCCATCGCCCTGGTCACCATCCCCTACTACCGCCACACCAACCCGGGCCTGACCGCCAACGCCCGGCACGTCGTCCGCGAGGTCCTCGCCGACCGCAGCGTCTGAGGCGCGCGCCGACCGGGTTCGAGCTATGGTTCTTGCCGCCACCAGCGGTAGGGGGGACCTCACTTGGCGCGCAGGAGCAAGCTCGTCGACATCAGCGTCAGCCGGCGGGTGCTGTGGGTGGGCGGCGACGCCTACCCCCTCCACAACATCGCCCGGGCGCGGCGGTTCGAGCTGATACCGCCCGGGCGCTCGCGCGTCGTCCTCCGATTCGTCCGGCAGATGGCGGGGTTGCTGTTCCTCGCCGTCCTCCTCAACCTGCTGACGAAGGGCTCGCCGCACGCCTCGTCCGCCGCCGTCCCGGCGGCCGCCCTGATCACGCTGTCCCTGATCAGCCTGTACCGGATGGTCAGGCGACTGCGGTTGCGGCCGCTGTACGAGCTGGTCATCGAGACGTCCAGTTCCTCGGACACGGCGGTGGTGAGCCGCGACCTCGGGCAGATCAACCAGCTCATCGGGCTGATCATGGAGGCGATCGACAACCCGCACGCCGAGTTCGCGCTCCAGGTGGAGAACGTCCGCATCGGCGACCGGATCAACCAGTACGACAACCGCAACACCCGGAAGAGGGCCAGATCGTGAGCGGGCCAGAAAAATCTGACCAGGTCAGAAACCTGCCCGAGCCAGGTGTTCCTGCTAGCCTGACCCCATGAGCGGACTGCGGGAGCGCAAGAAGGAGCGGACGCGGCGGGCGATCAGCGAGGCCGCGATCGCGCTCTTCCTGGAGCACGGCTTCGACAAGGTCTCGGTGGCGGACGTCGCCGCGGCCGCCGAGGTGTCCAAGCCGACGCTGTTCAGCTACTTCCCCACCAAGGAGGACCTGGTCGTCCACCGTTTCGCCGACCACCAGGACCAGGCGGCGAACGTGGTCCGCGCCCGGGCCGCCGGCGAGTCGGTGCTGGAGGCCCTGCACCGGGACTTCCTGGACGGCCTCGCCCGGCGCGACCCCATCACCGGGCTCAACGACCACCCACAGGTGCTGGCCTTCAACACCCTGCTGTACAGCACCCCGAGCCTGACCGCCCGGGCCGCCGAGTACCTGTCCCGCGCCGAGAACTCCCTCGCCGACGCCCTGCGCGAGATCCCGGACCTCCCGCCGCCACGAGCCCTCACCGCGCCCCTCCTCGCTGCGCAGCTCACCGCCACCCTGCGCGTCCTCGCCGAGCACAACCTGCACCGCATCCTGACGGACGGCCAGACCGCCGACGAGGTCCACTTCGAGGCCGTCACCAACGCCACCCAGGCCTTCGAACTGCTCACCGCCGGCTACGCCGACCACCGGCACCGCCCCGGCCGGCGCTGAGGCCCCGCCCGCACTGAGGCTGGGCCCAACGGTGACGCTCAGCTCCGGGGCGTCGGAACCGGCAGCGACCAGACGCGCACGCGGTTGCCGTCGCCACCGGCCGCGACCTTCCGACCGTCGGGGCTGAAGGCCACCGGCGGGGGGATCACGAGGAAGCGGTCCTCGTCGATCAGGTCCAGCGTGGCGGTGACGGCGGCGGGCGCCAGGGACCACAGGTGCAGCCTGGTGATGGAGGCGTCCGCGGCCACGGTGGCGACCGTGCTGCCGTCCGGGCTCACCACCACGAGGCTGGCGCTGCCGCCGCCCAGCCCGCCGGTGCCGGGCGCGCTCGGGTCGGCGAACGTCCGCTGGAGCCCGTCCTTCCCCTGGTTGGCGGAGAGGACGTACTTCCCGTCGACGGTGAAGGCCACCGACTCCACCTCGAGGTCGCGGGTCCGCAGGACGACCGGCTGCGCGCCGGAGCCCGGGGTCCACAGGCGCAGGTGCTTGTCGCTGCCACTGCCGATGGCAAGGCTCTTCCCGTCCGGGCTGAACGCGGCGGAGGTCGCCCAGCCCCGCGCGCCGGAGGCGGTCGCCGTGCGGGCGTGGGTGACGGTGTCCCACAGGATGAGTTCGTCGACGGCCATGGTGGCGATCGTCCGGGCGTCCGGGCTGACCGCCAGCAGGGTCCCCGCGGAGGTCTCCCAGATCGTGCCGGCACTGGCCAGGTCCCAGATCCGGGTGGTGGGCAGTTCGCCGGTGGTGCCGGCGACGAGGGTCTTCCCGTCCGGGCCGAACATCAGCTTCCGCACCTCGCCGGGCCCGACGGACTTCGTGCCGAGGGTGGCGGTGACCTTCCCGGTGCCGGTGTCCCAGAGCTTCACGGTGCCGTCCTTGCCACCCCCGGCCAGGAGCTTCCCGTCGGGGCTGTAGGCGAGCGAGGTGACCTCGCTGTCCGAGCCGTTGAGCGCGGTCCACGCCGGGGAGCCGTGGCCGTCCCCGCCGTCACCTAGCACGCGCACCGCGGCGGCGGCGCCGGAGACCGCGGCGAGGGCCGCCAGGGAGCCGATCAGGACGCGGCGGCGGCTCGGCCTACCCGCGGGGGCGGCGGGCGCGGTGGGGGCGGCAGCCGGCGCGGTGGGGGCGGCATCGAACGAGGGCACGGGCTCGGGCGCGGGCTCCGCCCGCACCGTCGGCGTGCGCACCACGGCCCCGGGCTCCGCCTGGGCCGCCTGAGCCGCCTGAGCCGCCTGGGCCGCCAGGGCCGGCCCGCCCGCCCGCGCGGCCCGCAGCCGCCCGGCCGTCTCCTGCGCGCCGGGGCGCCGCGCGGCGTCCTTCGCGAGCAGTTCGTCGAGGAGCGCCGCCAGCGGACCGGCGTGCGCCGGCGGGGGTGCCGGCCGGGTCAGGACGGCCGTGATGACCGCCGTCAGCGTCGTCCCGTCGAACGGCGGGCGCCCCTCGACGGCCGCGTACAGGGTCGCGCCGAGCGCCCACAGGTCCGCCGGGGCCTCGACCCGTCGGCCCTCCAACTGCTCCGGGGGCATGAACTGCGGGGTGCCGATGACGGCGTGGGTGCCGGTCAGGTGCTGGGTGGCGTCGAGCAGCCGGGCGATGCCGAAGTCGGTGATGACCACGCGGTTCCCGGCCAGCAGCACGTTGTCGGGCTTGAGGTCGCGGTGCACGACGCCGGCGGCGTGCGCGTGTGCGAGGGCGTCCGCGATCTCGGCGCCGAGGTCGGCGGCCCGCTGCCAGCCGAGGCGCCCCTCGGTCCGGATGAGCTGGGCGAGCGACGGTCCGGCGATGAACTCCATCACGATCCACGGCACGCCCCCGTGGTGCACGACGTCGTGCACGGTCACGATGCCCGGGTGCCGCAGCCGGGCCGCCGCCCGCGCCTCGCGCTCGGTGCGGGCGATCAGCTCGGCGCGCAACGCCGGATCCGCGTCGGGTGACAGCAGCACCTCCTTGACCGCCACCTCGCGGTCGAGCATCTCGTCGTGCCCGCGCCAGACGCGTCCCATTCCCCCGCGACCGACCGCCTCGACCAGTCGGTACCGCCCACCCACACGCTCTCCGGCTGCGCCAGTCATGCCGGTCACTCTAGAGGGTGTGATTGGCGGATCGTCATGCTCACAGCCGGGGAAGCACTTCAGCCGACCAGGGCCGACGGCAGCGGGCGGGTGTGCAGGACGTCGAGGCGGGAGACGGCGCGGGTGAGGACGACGTAGAGACGGTGCAGGCCGCGTGGTTCGGCTTCGACGATGGCGGCGGGTTCCAGGACGATCACATGGTCGTACTCAAGCCCCTTGGCGAGGGTGGCCGGCAGGACGGTGACCCGGGCGGCCGCGTCCGGCTGGTCAGCGGGGGCGACCGGGATGCCGGCCGCCGCCAGGGCGTCGGCCGCGCGAGCCGCCCCGCCGTCCGAGGCGATCACCGCGACCGAGCCCTCCCGCGCCAGCGCGCGCCGCACCGTTGCGACCACATCATCGGACCGGCTGATCGTCGCCTCACCGTCCCGGCGCAGCGAGACGGCCGGCGGCACGTCCACATCGAGCGCCGCCAGCACCCGGTTGGCCAGCGCGGTCACCGCCGCCGGCACCCGGAAGCCGGTGGTCAGCGGGACCACGACAGCCTGCGGCTTGCCGAGGTGGACCAGCTGCTCCGGCCAACTGCGGGCCGCCCAGGGGGTGGTGGCCTGGGCGAGGTCGCCGAGGACGGTGAGCGAGCCGAAGCCGCTGCGGCGGGCGATCGCGCGGCACTGCATCGGCGAGAGGTCCTGGGCCTCGTCGACGACGACGTGGCCGAAGCCGGGCGGCCGCTCGATCAGGCCGGCGACCTCGTCCAACAGCATCAGGTCGTGCGGAGACCAGGCGGCGCTCCTCCACGAGCGCGGCGGCCGGCCCCAGCGGATCGCCGCCTGCTCCGCGGCGTCCAGCAGACCGTCCGCGGCGCGCGCCAACTCCGCCGGGTCGGCAAGGAGTTCGGCCACCACCTGGGCGGGCTGGGCGGCCGGCCAGGCGGCGTCCAGGAAGTCCTTCACCGGGCGGCTGCGGCCGACCTTCGCCCGCCAGGCCGCGCTCTTCACGTCCGACCGCCGCTCGGCCTGCTCCTGGAGCGCCGCCACCACCCTGGTCCGCAGGGTCTCCCGGCCGACCGCGTACGGCACGCCCCGGCCGCGCACCTCGGCGGCCAGCCGGTCCAGCACCTCGCCCGGGACGCGCCAGCGGTACGAGCCCTCGGGGACGGCCAGCGGCTCGGCACCGGACACCCGGATCCGGGCGTCCAGGGCGCGGGCCAGGACGGCGGCCATCCGGGCGTCCTGCTTGACGGCGGCGGCGCGCTCGGTGTCCTGCGCGCGGACCGGGTGGGCGGCGACCAGTTCCTCCACCGTGCACTGGGCGACGTCGATCTCGCCGAGGGCGGGCAGGACCTCGGCGATGTAGCGCAGGAAGGTCCGGTTGGGGCCGATGACCAGCAGGCCGCCGCGCTGGATCCGTTGCGGGTGGCTGTAGAGCAGGTACGCGGCGCGGTGCAGGCCGACGGCGGTCTTGCCACTGCCGGGCGCGCCCTGCACGCACACCGACACGGTCAGCTCGCCGCGCACCAGCTCGTCCTGCTCGGGCTGGATGGTGGCGACGATGTCGCGCATCGGGCCGGTCCGGGGGCGTTCGATCTCGGCGGCGAGGAGGCCACCGGGATCGTCTGGGCCGCCGAGG
Source organism: Kitasatospora sp. NPDC097643 (assembly GCF_040302625.1). Taxonomy (NCBI): domain Bacteria; kingdom Bacillati; phylum Actinomycetota; class Actinomycetes; order Kitasatosporales; family Streptomycetaceae; genus Kitasatospora; species Kitasatospora sp. NPDC097643. Next base: position 72,400 of record NZ_JBEOSA010000025.1, read on the forward strand.
CCGTCGGGGCCGTCCGGGCCGCCGACGGGCGCCCGGTCCAGCCGTTCGTCCTCCAGGCCGGTGAGGTCCTCGGGCGTACCGGGGCCGCCGGGTGCCCAGCCGAACCGGCGGCGGCCCGCCAGGCCGTACGGGTCGCGGGCGCTCGCCCGGTAGAAGGCCCGGGCGACCGGGGCCCGCCAGTCGACCACCAGCGGGGGCACGGTCGGGTCCTCGGAGATCCGGCGACGGCCGATGTAGTACCGCTGGCCGCGGTGGTCGCCGGCCTCCGGGGTGTCGCCGAAGTCGAGGCGGCCGAAGAACGCCGGACTGTCCGGCAGGTCCGCCAGCCGCCGCGCCCGGGTGCGCAGGTAGCGGCCGAGGGCCTCGGCGCTCGCGCCGTCCCCGGAGACGTCCTCCCCCGCCACCACCTGGTACGCGGCGTCCTCGACCTGCGCGGCCAGCGCCGCCCGGCACCGCTCGACATGGGCCCGTTCCCGCACCAGCTCGCCGTCGATCTCCGCCATCACGCCTCGCCTCGTCTCGCCACGCACCTGCCGTTGAAGTCCGAACACCAACCAGCATAGCTGAACTCGGTAAAGTTTCTTCATTGGTCAATATCATGCCTGGGTCATGATCTTGCCCCGATGGCTAGAGTGCGCGCATGACGACGCGTCACATCGCCTTCGACCGGCTGCACAACTTCCGCGACCTGGGCGGCTACCGCACCGCCGAGGGACGCACGGTCCGCTGGGGCCGGCTCTACCGCTCCGACTCCCTCGGCAAGATCGACTCGCCCGCCGACCTCGAACGGCTCCAGGCCCTCGGCATACGGACCGTGATCGACCTCCGCTACCCCTGGGAGATCGCCGCCAAGGGCCGGGTGCCCGACTACGACGGCCTCGCGTACCACAACCTGTCGATCGAGCACCGCCCCTACGACCAGGCCGAGATCGACCCGGAGCTCGACCCCTGGCGCTACCTCGCCGACCGCTTCGCCGAGGTCGCCGAGGACGGTGTGAAGGAGATCCGCCAGGCCCTCGACCTGATCACCGCCGCCGAGGAGCCGCTGGTCTTCCACTGCGCCTCCGGCAAGGACCGCACCGGGCTCATCGCCGCCCTCGTCCTCACCCTCCTCGGCGTCCCCGAGGACGACATCGCCGCCGACTTCGCCCTCACCGAACTCGCCACCCCGCACTTCATCGCCGAATGGCACGCCGCCCACCCCGGCCGCACCCTCCGCTGGCCCGGCTACGGCCGCGCCCCCGAAACGGTCATCCGCCTCGCCCTCGCCGACCTCACCACCCGCCACGGCTCCGTCGACGCCTACCTCACCCACACCCTCGCCCTCGACCCCACCCAGATCGAAACCCTCCGCGCCCACCTCCTCACCTCCTGAGCCCCCGCCGTGGCGTGGGAAGTCGGCGGCCCCGACTTCCCACGCAAAGGCACGAGCGACAGTCGTGATCACCAGCCTGCCCGCGCGCCCACCACCAGTGGCCACCGCCTCCCCACCGCACTCGCCGCCGTACTGGCCATCCCCTTCGGCGCCTTCATGTCCACCGAGGCCGTGTTTGGAAGTTATGCAGGATGGGGTCAACCGCGTGGGCAGGGCGACCCGGAACCCGAGCGCGTGAAGGACGCCACGAGCACAGCCCACTTGCACGGCACGAACCTCATGAGGAGCCCCGCATGGACCATCGGGACGTCGACACGGCCTTGGCCGAGTTGCTACAGGTACTCGGACCGCATGCCGACAAGGACTGGACGGTGCCGGCAGGTCCGTTGAAGTGGAGCTGCTGGGAGACGGCGGCGCACATCGGGCACGACCTGCTGGCCTACGCGGGGCAGGTGGCAGCACGTCCCGCCGACTCCTACCTCCCGTTCGACCTGAACGTCCGCCCCACTGCCTCCCCGGCCGAGGTGCTCCAGACGGTCACCGCCTGCGGCCGCCTCCTCAGCTGCGTACTGGCCACAGCCGGTCCGACCTCGCGGGCCTGGCACTGGGGTCCCTGTGATCCCGAGGGCTTCGCAGCAATGGGCGTCGCCGAAGCCCTGCTGCACACACACGACATCACGCGGGGACTGGCCGTGGACTGGCAGCCGCCCGCACCGCTGTGCGCGGCCGTGCTCGGTCGTTTGTTCCCCGACGCCCCTCCTGGAGACCCCGTCCAGGTGCTTCTCTGGTGCACCGGCCGCCAGGAACTGGACGGCCTTCCCCGCCGAACCTCGTGGATATGGAAAGCAGCGCGCTCCGACTGATCGCACCCACCCGGCAAACCGTCCGCCCTGAATGAACCGCCGTCGCCGAACACTTCGCCCCGAGCGCCGACAGCCGACCGCATCCGTGATCGACCAGGCCACCCCGGAGTTCCCCGACTTCGACGACATCGCCATGGGCCTCTGCCGGTAGACCTCTCACGGAGCATCACGAGGCGTCCCAACCACGGTCACCGGTGAAGAACCCTCGCGTGGGAAGTCGGCGGGCCCGACCTCCCACACGAAGGGGCGCGGTCGCAGGCCGCAGGCCGCAGGCCGTCAGGGTGAGGCGATGGCAGCAGCACGCACGCCCGAGGCTGCGCGCCGGGCGGCCGTGCGGGGCAACGGGTGGCGGGCGATCTGGGCCCCGTTGCGCGCAGGCCGGACAGTTGGCCAGGCGGCCAGGCGGCCAGGCGGCCAGGCGACGACGCGGCCGCACGGTCCGAGCGGCCCAGGCGACCCAGGTCAGCCCAAGCGGCAATGCCGTTGCTTCAGGCGGGCGGTGGGAGGCGAGGACGTCCGCGACGGCCGACCGGCGGCGACTGTGAAAATCGCTGTCCGATCACCGGAGCACGGTGATAGACATCCGCCGTGGAAAAGAATCTCGAGTTTCCTGACATGCTGCGACTGATCGATGAACGGTCGACCGCCTTCCGCGCCACGGTCGCCGCCGCGCCCGGTCTCGACGCTCAGGTGACGACCTGCCCCGGGTGGACGCTGTTCGATCTGGTGAAGCACCTCGGTGGGGGAGACCGCTTCTGGGCCGCCATCGTCGGCGCGGGGCCTGCCGATGCTCCCCCGGCCGAGGCCGCCGCTGCACGCGCCGCTCTGGAAGTGCCGCGGGAGCGTGAGGCCCTGCTGGCCTGGCTGGCCGCGTCGACGCAGCTCCTGCTGGACGCCCTGCGCGAGGCAGGCCCGGAGAGCGGTTGCTGGACGTGGTGGCCCGCGTCGCAGTCACCGCAAACCTCCGGCGGTGTCGCGCGGCACCGGGCCCAGGAGACCGCGGTGCACACGTACGACGCCCAGCTCGCCGGGGGCGCTGCGCAGCCGCTGCCGGTCGAGGTGGCACTCGACGGTGTGGAGGAGTTCCTGTTCACCGTCTGCGGAACGCCGAGTGCCTGGCCGCACAAGCCCACCGCCTTCGACTTCCACTCCGCCGAGGGCCGCTCCTGGCGCCTCACGGTCGACGGCGACGGCGCACGCTCCGCCCGCATCCCGGCGCCCACCGCCGCGACCGGCGAGGAGTCGGAGGCAGCCGGCGCCTCCGTCCATGGCACGGCCAGTGAGTTGGTCCTCTACTTGTACGACCGCATCCAGGCCGAGTCCTTGCGCGTGGACGGGGACGCAGGGCTGCTCGACCTGCTCCGCGCCTGGGAGCCGGAGGAGAAGTAGGACGTAGCGGGGGCGGTCGGCCGCGCCTCCAGCGGCTCGACCGTCCTGTAGGCGCAGTCCACCACGGTCCACGTTCGCGGCCCCCCTGGCGCGCGCAAGGGCAGGACGTAGGCCGTGCCACCTCCTGTCGCGTCATGTTGTCGAGGACCAGGCGATCGGTCCTCAACAACAGACAAGCGACCAGCGATGGCGTTACGTCGTTCACGTCGTTGAGGCGCCTTGGACGCCCGTTGACAACTCCGGACCGTCCACCCCGCCCTGCGCAAGGTGATGCACGCCGCCGCGACCAGCGGCTGGTCTCCGGGGTGGACAGGGCCGCGGTCGGCCGCTGGCACGGCTCGAGGAAGCCGAAGTCCGCCCGCAGCACGGCGACCGCAGCGACCGCCCAAAGCAACGGCATTGCGGCCCGAGCGGCCCCGGTGGTCAGGCGGTCAGGAGGTCGGTGATCAGCCGGACGGCCTCCGGTACCTCGATGTGGTCGTCCGGGGTGGCTCCGAAGTGGCCGCCGGTCGGGGTGACCACGGCTGTCGCGGCGAGGCCGTTGACGAACAGCCGGACGTGTTCGGTCGGGTCGGGCTGGTTGACCGGGTCGTCGATGGCCTGGAGGACCCGGAAGTGGCGGGCCGTGCGGCGGATCCGCTCCCAGTCGAAGCCGCCCTCGAAGAACTCGGCGAGTTCGTCGTAGCCGACCTCGTGGGCGGAGGCCGACACCAGCAGCACGCCCGCGAACACCCCGTTCGCCTCGGGGTCGTGCTGCTCCAGGAAGCGCAGCACGTTCACCCCGCCGATGCTGTGCCCGACCAGCACGGTGGACCCGGCCGGGCCGGCCGCCCGGACGGCCTCGCCGTAGGCCTTGCGCCAGGGCTCCAGCCGCGGGGTGCCGGTGTCCGGCAGGCGGGGCACGGTGACGCGGTGCCCGAGGGCCGCGAGCCGTTCGGTCAGGTACGGGAACCAGACGCTGTCGTCGCTCGCGCCGTAGCCGTGCGACACCACGATCTCGCTCATGATCGATCCACTCCCCTAAATCAAAACGATCCGTCGCGTTTCGATTCACGATAGCACGCTGCTACCGTGACCGGGTGCCCACCGGAGAAACCCAAGGCCGCCGCACCGGTGGCCGGATCCGCAGCCAGGACGCCCACGACGCCGTCCTCGCCGCCACGATCGAACTCGTCGAGGAACTCGGCTACCAGGCCGTCACCATCGAACGGGTCGCCGCCCGCGCAGACGTCGCGAAGAGCACCATCTACCGGTGGTGGAAGTCGAAGGCGACCCTCGTCATGGACGCCTACCGCACCGCCGTCGAACAGCGGATGCCCGAACCCGACACCGGCTCGCTCACCGGCGACCTGACCGCCTTCGCCACCGCCCTGTACGGCGTCACCGCACACCCCGTCCGGGTCAGGACCCTGCGCGGCCTCATGGCGGAGGCCCAGCTCGACCCGGCCTTCGCCGCCCCCTTCCAGGAGTGGGTGAACAGCCGGCGCGCCGTCGTCCTCGCCATGCTCACCCGGGGCGTGCACCGCGGCGAACTCCCCGCCGCCACCGACCTGGACGCCACCACCGACCAGCTCTTCGGACTGTTCTGGTACCGCCTCCTGGTCGGCCACCAGCCCCTCGACCCGGCCCAGGCCCCCGCGCACGTCCGCCAGCTGCTCCACGGCCTCCTCGTCCGCCCCGCGCAGTAGGCCCGGCAGCGGCCCGCAGCAGTCGGCAACGGCCGGTCGGCCATCATGGTGCGATGGACGAGATCGAGACCGCATGGCAGTCGTGGGCGTCCGGGCTCGAACCCTCGAAACGGGCGGCGGCGGAGTCGCTCCGGGCCCGGTTCGAGGCGCTCGGCGCGACCGACGCGGCGGGCCGGGCGCGGTCGGAGATCGACGAGGACCGTCCGGAGCTGGCGCGCTTCACCCTGCTCCGCACCCTCTGGCACGGAGCGGTCGACGGCTGGGCCGCCCAGGGGGCGCTGGACCAGGTGCCGGCGGCACGGCGGCTGCTGGCCGCGGGGGCCGACCGGGGCGACCTGGTCCTGCTGGCTCGGGCGGTCGCCTACGAGGCCGTCTTCGCCACGGTGGACGAGCTCGACGAGGGCGGGAACGTGAACGCGGGCGGTGTGGACGGCGGCTGGCTCGTCCTGGAGTCCGGCGCGGACGGGTCACCGACCGGTCGCCGGCTCTCCGGCCTCCACGAGGACCTCCTGACGACGGACCCGAGCGGGCGCGACGGTGCCGACCTGTGGCAGTAGCGTGGCACGATCGGCTCATGGTGGATCCTGACGGCGAACGCGGCCGACGGCTACGGCTGTTGACGCAGTGCCTGGCGGCGCTGGCGGCCGGCGCGGCGGACCAGCGGGCGTGGGTGGACCGGTACGACGTACCGACCGACGAACTCGCCCTGGACTTCGAGCACGCGCATCGGCTGGTGGCGGGAAACCACCTCGGGGACGACGAGGTCATGGCCGACCTGCGGGCGATCGACGCGGTGCTGAGCGCCATGAGCGGCCCGGGCAACGCGCCGCGGTGGTCGCAGGACGCACTGGACGGCGACCCGGGCTGGACCGAGATCCGGGAGCGGGCCCGCCGGGCGCTGATCCGCCTGACCGGCGGCTGGCGGCTCCCGCTCCCCGAACTCCGCGTGGTGCGCTGATGAAGCCCTAACGCCGGCGTGGCCTGCCCGTACGACGCTTGGCAGCGCCGCGGGCCGGGGCCTGGGCCGGAGCGTTGCCCGGAGCGGTGGCCGTGGCGGGCCAGTGGCCGGGGCGGGTGAGGGTGGCGGGCAGGCGGGTGGTGGCGTCGCCGCGGGCGGCGTTGAGCTGGGCCTGGGTGAGGAAGAGGGCTTCGGTGAGGTCGGCGCCCGCGAGGTTGGTGTCGCGCAGGTCGGCGCCGATGAGGTCGGCGAGCCGCAGGTCGGCGCCGCTGAGGTCGGCGGCGACGAGCAGGGCTCCGCGCAGGTTGGCGCCACGCAGGTCGGCGCCGCGCAGGCGGGCGCCGAAGAGGTCGGCGCCGCGGTGTTCGCGGCGGCGCGGGACGGCGGCGCGGACGAGTTCGCTGGCGCGGAGCAGCAGGTCGCTGACGCGCTGGCGGTGGGCGGGGACGTCGACGGCGAGGATCTCCTCGGGGGTGCCCCCGGCGAGCCGGTCGGTGGCGTCGAGGGCCTGCCGCAGTTCGGCGTGGACCGGGCGGGCGGGGGCGTAGGTGAGCGCCTCGGTGAGGTACCAGAGCAGCTCGTGGAGCTGCCGGACCACCGGGAACACGTCGAACATGGGCTTGGCGCTCGCGGGTTCCTCGCGCCAGCTGCGGCCGCCGAAGGTGACCTGGGAGACCCGCTGCCCGGCGCCGAAGCAGTCGTAGACGGTGCAGCCCTGGAAGCCCCGGTCGCGCAGGCGCTCGTGGATGCCGCAGGTGAAGTCGGTCTGGAGGTTCCGGCACGGGGTGCCGGCGGCCTTGTCGACGGCGAAGTCGGCGGTGGCGGCGAACGGCAGCGCGACGCAGCAGAGGCCGAAGCAGCTGGTGCAGTCGGAGCGGAGTTCGGTCGGCGCGACATCCGGCGCAGCGTTCGCCGTGGCGTCCGGCGCGGCGTTCGCCGTGGGGTTCTGCGGCGACTCGGTCTCACGCACGGTCCGGGGTCCTTCCACCAGCTGGGCACCGGGTCGTTCCGGTGCGTTGAACCCGGCTAGCCTACTGCGCCCCTGGCCACGCCCCCTCCCCTACACGTAAGGTGTCAACCTGATCAGCACCTATTACGGGGGTTCACCGAGTGCAGGACGCCACCATCAACGAACTCGTCCGGATGTGGATCGCCGGCTGGACCGTCTCGCGCGGCGCCGCCGAGCCCGTGGACCGGCCCTGGGGCTGGAGCATCGACGTCGGCCTGCCCAGCGAGGTCGGCCGGCACGTGCTGCCGGAGCCGACCGAGGCGGACGTCCGCAGGATCGCCGGGGCCACCACCGCGCCGACCACCTGGCTGAAGCTGTTCGCCGAGGGCGACACCGTCCGGCCCTGGCTGGGCCCGGAGTGGCGGCTGGACGTGCCCGGGTTCCTGATGACCGTCCCGCTCACGGGCGAGCGGCCCGACGGACTCCGGCCACCGGCCGGCTACCGCGTCACCACCTGGACGCGCGGCGGGATCGTCCGGGTGCTGGTCCGCACCGACGCCGGGCATCTCGCCGCCCGCGGCCAGGCGGGTCTGGCGGGTGCCGTCGCCGTCCCGGACCAGATCGTCACCACGCCCGGGCACCGCCGCCGGGGGCTGGGCGCCCTGGTGATGCGGACGCTCCAGAACTCCGCACGCGAGGCGGGCGCCGACACGGGCGTGCTGGTCGGCACCACGGCCGGCCGCGCGCTCTACACGGCGCTCGGCTGGACCACCCACGCCCCGATGGCGAGCCTGGTCCTCGAAACCCGGGAAGAGCCCGAGGAAGAAGCCCGGGAAGAGTCCCGCCCAGAACCCCGCACAGCGGTCTAGCGGAACGGCAGCAGCTCCGCCCGCTTCGGCGGGCGGCCGTCGCCGGAGGAGCGCCCGGTGAGGCGGCGGCCGATCCACGGGCCGAGGTGGGTGCGCAGCCAGCGGGCGTCGGAGCGCAGCCGGTCGACCGGGCCGGGCGGGGCGGCGGGCGGCAGCGGGGCGCGCCAGTCGAAGCCGGCCGGGCGGCCGAGGGCCTCCAGCACGCCCGCGGCGACCCGGCGGTGGCCCTCGGGCGACAGGTGCAGGCGGTCCTCGGCCCAGAGGCGGCGGTCGTCGAAGCAGGGGGCGGCGAAGAGGTCGACGACGTGGATGCCGTCGTCCTGGCCGAGCTCGTGGACGAAGGCCTTCATCCGCAGGATCGCGGGAAGCAGCCGGGCGCTGCCGGCGAGGCGGCGGGTGGGGTCGGTGCTGGTGAACATGACCACGGTGGCGCCGGCGGCGCGCAGTTCGTCGGCGCAGCGGCCGAGCAGCCGTTCCACCTGGGCGATGTCGCAGCCGGGGCGCAGCACGTCGTTGAGGCCGCCGGCGAGGGTGACGAGTTCGGGGCCCATGGCGGTGGCGGCGGCCAGTTGCTCGTCGTGGATCTGGCCGATGAGCTTGCCGCGGACGGCGAGGTTGGCGTACCGGAAGCCGTCCGCGGGCAGTTCGGCGGCCAGGGCGGTGGCGACCCGGTCGGCCCAGCCGCGGTAGTGGCCGTCGGGCAGCAGCTCGTCGCACATGCCCTCGGTGAAGGAGTCCCCGATGGCGACGTAACTGGCGTAGCCCGCGTAACCGGCGTTACCGGCGTAACTGCCGTCATCGGCGCAACTGGCGTGGCTGGGGTGGGTGGTGGTCACGGCAACGATCGTACGTGTGCCGGTACGACCGCCTCCACGCCCCCGCCCTCCGCAAAGGTCAGCCGGCCGGCGGGGCGACCGGCGGGGCGAACGACTCACGCCGGGTGAAGGCGCCCGCGGTGGGCCCCTTCTCCCGCAGCAGGACGAGCCGTTCCTGGGCCTCCTGCGGGGTGGGCCGGTGTCCGGCCGGGACCCACCAGAGCGCGACCATCGCCTCCACCGGCCTGGCGAACCACTCGCGGCGCCGCTTCATGACGTCCCGGTGGTCCGGGCTGTAGACGAAGGCGTCGAGGGACTCGGCGTCCCGCCAGACCGAGAGGTTCACCAGTAGCCACTCGTCGTCGAAAATCCGGAAGCCGGTCGCGTAGCCCTCGCTCTCCTGGAGCCGCCAGACGAAGCCGTCGGCGGCGTCGGCGAGGGCGTTGACCGGTCCGAGGGCGGCGACGAAGTCGGCGAGCAGCGGGCTGTCGAGGGGTTCGAGCATCCGGGAGATGTTCACCTGGGCGAGCTGGTGAGTGAACTGATGCGCGGGCTGATGGCCGAGCTGATGGGTGGTCATCCGGCGGACCTTAGCCGCCGACGGCCGCCGTGTCGCCTGCTTTCCGCATCGTGAACCAGTGCTCGCGGACGGCGTCGGTGGGCCGCTGCTCGCCGAGCGCGGGCAGGCCCCACTCCCCCAGGGCCTCGATGACGGGGCGGAGTTCGCGGCCGCGTTCGGTGAGCTCGTAGACCGTGGCGTTGGCGGGCCGTTCGAGCCGGCGGCGCAGGACGAGGCCTTCGCCCTCCAGCTGCTTGAGCCGGGCGGCGAGGATGTCGGTGGAGACGCCCGGCAGGTCGGCGTGCAGGTCGGTGTAGCGGCGGGGGCCGCCGAGGAGTTCACGGACGATCAGGAGGCTCCAGCGCTCCCCCACCGCGTCGAGGGCGCGGGCGACGGCGCAGTACTGGTCGTAGCTTCGGCGTGACATGTGGATCAGCATAGCCAAGAGGTTGGACTTTCCAAGTGCTCACTTGGTAGAACAAAGCGGAAGCAACGATGCGGGTGGTGACGGTCGGGAGGCCGCGATGGAGTTTCGGCAGTCCAGCAAGCTGAATGACGTGTGCTACGAGATTCGCGGGCCGGTGGTCGACCAGGCCAACGCCCTGGAGGAGGCTGGGCACAGCGTGCTGCGGCTGAACACCGGCAACCCGGCGCCGTTCGGCTTCGACGCGCCGGAGGAGATCATCCAGGACATCATCCGCAATCTCCCCAAGGCGCACGGCTACAGCGACTCGCGCGGCATCCTGCCGGCCCGCCGCGCGGTGGTGCAGTACTACCAGCAGCGCGGCGTGAGCGGCGTCGACGTCAACGACGTCTACCTCGGCAACGGCGTCTCCGAGCTGATCCAGATGGCCGTCACCGCGCTGGTCGACGACGGCGACGAGGTGCTCGTCCCGATGCCGGACTACCCGCTGTGGACGGCGGCGGTGCGGCTGGCCGGCGGCAAGGCCGTGCACTACCTGTGCGACGAGGAGGCGGACTGGTACCCCGACCTCGACGACATCGCGGCCAAGGTCACCGCCCGCACCAAGGCCATCGTGGTGATCAACCCCAACAACCCGACCGGCGCGGTCTACCCGAAGGAGCTCCTGGAGGGCATCCTCGACCTCGCCCGCCGCCACCACCTGATGGTCCTGGCCGACGAGATCTACGACAAGATCCTCTACGACGGCGCCGAGCACCACTGCCTCGCCGCCCTCGCCGACGACGTGCTCACCCTCACGTTCAACGGCCTCTCCAAGTCCTACCGGGTGGCCGGCTTCCGCAGCGGCTGGCTGGTCGTCTCCGGGCCCAAGCAGCACGCGACCGACTACCTGGAGGGCCTGACCATGCTCTCCGGCATGCGGCTGTGCCCCAACGTGCCCGCCCAGTACGCCGTGCAGGCCGCGCTCGGCGGCCACCAGTCCATCAACGACCTCGTCCTGCCCGGCGGCCGGCTCACCGAGCAGCGCGACATCGCCGTGAAGGCCCTCAACGAGATCCCGGGCGTCAGCTGCGTCAAGCCCAAGGGCGCCCTGTACGCCTTCGCGAAGCTCGACCCGGCCGTCCACCGGATCGTCGACGACGAGCAGTTCGTGCTGGACCTGCTGCTCCGCGAGAAGATCCACGTCGTTCAGGGCACCGGCTTCAACTGGCCCCGCCCGGACCACTTCCGCTTCGTCACGCTGCCGCGCGCCGACGACCTGGAGACCGCGATCAACCGGATCGGGCGTTTCCTGGCGACGTACCGGCAGAGCTAGCAGGACCTAGTCTGAACAGCCATGACCGTCCTGCGCTCCGTCTCCCTGTTCGCCCTCGCCGCCCTCGCCGAGATCGGCGGCTGCTGGCTGGTCTGGCAGAGCGTGCGCGAGCAACGGCCGTGGTGGCTGGCCGGCCTGGGGGTGGTGGTGCTCGGCGGGTACGGCTTCGTCGCCGCGCTCCAGCCGGACTCGCACTTCGGCCGGGTGCTGGCCGCGTACGGCGGGGTGTTCGTGGCGGGCTCGCTGCTGTGGGGCGTCCTGGTGGACGGCTTCCGGCCGACCCGCTACGACGTGGTCGGCGCGCTGGTCTGCCTGGCCGGGGTCGCGGTGATCATGTACGGGCCCCGGCGCTGAGCCGCACCGGCACGGCACGGCCCCGGCGCCGAGCACAACGCTCGACGCCGGGGCCCGATCAGCACATCGGAGGCTGTTACCAGCCCCAGCCGCCGCCCTCGCCGTCGTCGTCGCGGCCGGAGTCCCAGCCCTCGCCGACCTCGCGGACGATGGTGAAGTGGTCGACCTGCTTGCCGTTCTCGGCCATCGCGGTCACCTTCATGGACGACTTCTGGCCCAGGTGGGCCGGGGTGACGTCGACCTTGATGAAGGAGTAGTCGGTGAAGCGGACCCGGGACCACTCGACGGTCTCGGAGACCTTCACGCCGCCCTTGCCGTAGTAGTAGGTCTTCACCTCGTCGACGCGGTGCTCGTTGCCCTCGTAGGTGTCGGGCTGGTCGAACTTGTAGAGGCTGCGGCCGGCCGCACCCGCCGTCACGTACACCACGCCGTCCTTGGCGGGCTCGACGGTGGCGCCGATCGGCACCTGCTTCGAGACCTTGTTGCCGAGGATCGCGTCGGTGCGCTCGTACACGTGGTTGTGGCCGTTGACGACCAGGTCGACCCGGTACTTCTCGAACAGCGGCACCCAGGACTCGCGGACGCCGCCCTCGGAGGCGTGCGCCACGGTGGTGGAGAAGGCGCAGTGGTGGAAGAAGACCACGATGAAGTCGATGGTCTCGTCGCCGCGCAGGTCCTTGAGGGTGCGGTCGAGCCACTTGGTCTGCTTGCCCGCCGAGATGCCGAGGTTGGCCGGGATCTCGTACGAGACGTCGTTGGCGTCGAGGGAGATGACGCCGACGTTCTTGTAGCGGAAGGTGTAGACGCCCGGGACGACGCGCGGGTCCGGCCCGTTGTCGGGCAGGTAGAAGCGGGCGTTGTCGCCGCCGTAGCCGTTGGGCGAGTACCAGGCCTCGATGTCGTGGTTGCCGTAGGAGACCATCCACGGCACCTTGGCGGCGACGGTCTCGGTCTGCACCAGGAACGAGTCCCAGGTCTTGGCGTCGTAACGGGCCTTGTCCGGGTCGGTGCCGGAGCCGGCCGGGTCGGCGTAGCAGATGTCGCCGGCGTGCAGGTGGAAGGACGGGTTCTGGGCCAGGATGATGTGGTCGTTGGACGCGGCCTTCTGGCTGACGCCCTGGTCACCGAAGGCGGTGAAGGTGAACGGCTCGTAGACCTTGCCCCAGCGGTGGTCGCGGGACGGCGCGGTGCGGAAGGTGTTCAGCGTGGAGATCGCCTGCTGGGAGGCCGGGTCGAAGCCCTCGTGGCCGACACCGTAGTAGTAGGTGGTGTCGGGGTGCAGGTCCTCCAGCGCGACGTGCAGGTAGTACTGGTCGACCGGCTGGCTGGTCGGGGTGAGCGCCGGGGTGTGCAGGGCGCGGACCTCGGCCTCGACCTTGTGGCTGAGCTCCCACGGGTGCTTGCCGAAGCGCAGGAAGGGCTTCTTGACCGGCGCCGGGACCTGCCAGGAGATGCGGAACTGGGTGTCCGGCTCGGGGCCGAACTGGAGGTGACGCCCGATCGGCGCGACCAGCGCGCCGTCGATGCCGTCCGCCGTACCACCCGTCAGCAGCTGCGGGGCCTTCGGCGCCGCCACGGCGGTACCGCTGCCCAGCGCACCGCCGACGGCGACGGCACCGACGGTCACGGCGCCGGCGCGCAGCATCCGGCGGCGGGAGAAACGGGCCCGCAGGTACTCGTGCTGCTCGGCCATGCTCATGCGGTCGGCGAGCTTGGCCGGCACGCCCATGTGAGGGATATCCATGCGCGGGACTCTCTCAGTGGTGAGTTGACCGCACACGGACGCGCGGTGAACGAGCCGCAGCGCGCCGACCATTCGAACACCAATGTTCGATCAACAAAAAGTAAAGAGCATGGTCACATCAGCTCCGACGCCGGATCATGGTCCCCGCCGGTCCGCCGACCTGAGTGCCCGTCGACGACCGGCCGGTCAGCCCTACGGCTCGTCCCACTGCCCGGCGGCCCGGTTGCCGGTGCCGTCGCAGGTGCGGCAGATCTCGTCCCGGTAGGCGTGCTTGGCGCCGGCCGCGTCCACCCGGTAGCGGACGTACACGCCGGTGCCGTCGCAGAGGAAGCAGTTGCCGCCCCCGCCGCCCACCTCGGTGGTGCCGGTGCCCTGGCAGGTCCGGCAGCTGAGGCCGGCGGTCCGGCCGGTGCCCGCGCAGATACGGCAGACCGTCGTCATCCTCGTCCCTCCCTGGGCGGAACCGCTCGGAACCACCGGTCATGGTAGTCGGGGCGCTCCGCCTGGTCCCCCGGGCGGGCCGGGGGTCCTTCTCGCCCCCGGCCCACCCGACGGTCGACTACTCGGGCAGGGCCTCGCGGACCCGACGGGAGACCGAGATCAGCTGAAGGTCCAGCAGCCCCGGCGGCTCGGCGAGGCCGGGGCCGCCCGCGTGCACCCAGTCGGCTATCTCGTCGATCATGTCGTCGGCCAGGACGAAGCCCAGCCAGACCGGCCGGCCGCCCGCCGCGCGCCCCGCGCTGGACGGGCCGACCACGACCACGTTGGACTGGGTGCACACGTCCAGGCACTTCACCGCGCGGACCCGGCCCGCCGACCCGACGGCCTGCCGCAGCCGCTCGTACTGCCCGGCGTGGTCGACGCCCGGGTGCTTCTGCTCCGTGCCGCAGCAGCAGCCGCGGCAGACGGTGACGGTCACCGGGGAGCCGGCGGTCTGCGCACGGTCACGGTCTCGGCGGCTCATGCGCCCGCCTCGCTTCGCTCAGCAGGGGCATTCGCCCATGCCCACCTCCTGATGGCCCGCTCGCTCCGCTCGCTCATCGGCTCTGGAACTCCTCCTGGTCAGGGACATGCTCTGCACGCGCAGCGTACCGGGCCGGTCACCGGCGACCTGCGGGTGCCCGGCGTCCCGGACGGTCCGTAGGATGCCCCCATGGGACATCCGACCACCGACGACGCCGTACCGCGGATGCGCCTGGTCGTCGGCGAACGCCGCGGCCGCTCGGTGGTCTGCTCCCTACAGAACGACCACGTGGCGGCCCTCCTCGACCAGGCCGGCCACCACGTCGAACACCTGCGGCTGGGCCTCACCGACGAGCGATGAGGACCCGACTGCGGAAGGTGTCGGCCTGGACCTGCGGGGTGGGCGGAGCGTTGTCGGCCGCGCTCGGACTCGCGGTCGTCCTCACCGGCTACTCGCCGCGCTCCGTCGCGGACGCGGCGATGGCGGGCGGGGTGGAGCCGGGCGAGCACGTCATCACCGACCGGGTGCAGGCGGCGGACGTGCAGCGCGGCGAGGTCTATCTGGTCGACTCCCCGTGGACGGTCCGGGGCCCGGCCGTCGAGCGCGTCATCGCCATCGGCGGCGACCATCTCGTCTCCGACCACGGCCGCCTCGTCCTCAACGGGCGGCCCCTGGACGAGCCCTACGCCTCGGGCGCCGACCCCCTGGACTTCGACGTCACCGTGCCGCCGGGCCGCGCCTTCCTACTGGGCGACCGGCGCGACACCGCCGTCGACTCCCGCCGCTTCCTCGGGGACCGGCAGGGGACCGTCGACCTGGCGAAGGTCGGCGAGCGGGTGGTCTGGCCGCACGCGGACACGCACCCGCTGCCGGGCAAGTTGGTCACCGCGCTCGTCGACCTCATCCTCGGCGCGGGCCTGGTCCTCGCCGCCGTCCGCCTCGCCCGCCGACGGCCCGTCCCGGCCTCGGGCGACCGGCGTCAGGCCACCGCCCGGGCCGCCGCGCGGCCCGCGGTGCGGCCGGAGAAGAGGCAGCCGCCGAGGAAGGTGCCCTCCAGCGAGCGGTAGCCGTGCACGCCCCCGCCGCCGAAGCCGGCGGCCTCGCCGGCCGCGTAGACGCCGGGCAGCGGCTCGCCGTCGGGGCGCAGCACCCGGCCGGCCAGGTCGGTCTCCAGGCCGCCGAGGGACTTGCGGGTGAGGATGTTGAGCCGGACGGCGATCAGCGGGGCGGCGGCCGGGTCGAGGATGCGGTGCGGGGCGGCGGTGCGGATCAGCTTGTCGCCGAGGTAGCGGCGGGCGCCGTGGATGGCGGTGACCTGGAGGTCCTTGGCGAAGGGGTTGGCGAGCTGGCGGTCGCGGGCCTCGACGGTGCGGCGCAGTTCGTCCGGGTCGATCAGCGCCTGGCCGGTCTTGCCGTTCATGCCGCGGGCGAGGTCGGCCAGGGTGCTCGCGACGACGAAGTCGGGCCCGTGCCGCAGGTGGGACCGGACGGGACCGGGGGCGCCGGGCAGGGCCCGGCCGAGCACGCCGCGCACGGACTTGCCGGTCAGGTCGGGGTTCTGTTCGGAGCCGGAGAGGGTGAACTCCTTCTCGATGATGCGCTGGTTGAGTACGAACCAGGTGTGGTCGTGGCCGGTGGACATGATGTGGTCGAGGGTGCCGAGGGTGTCGAAGCCGGGGAAGAGCGGGACGGGCAGCCGGTTGCCGCGCGCGTCCAGCCAGAGCGAGGAGGGGCCGGGCAGGATGCGGATGCCGTGCCGGGCCCAGATCGGGTCCCAGTTCTCGATGCCCTCGGTGTAGTGCCACATCCGGTCGCCGTTGATCAGGCTGGCTCCGGCGGCGCCGGTGATGTCCAGCATCAGCCCGTCGACGTGCGCGGGGACGCCGGAGAGCAGTTTGGCGGGCGGGGTGCCGAGCCGGGCGGGCCAGGCCTTGCGGACCAGGTCGTGGTTGCCGCCGATGCCGCCGGAGGTGACGACCACGGCCTGGGCGCGCAGTTCGAAGCGTCCGGCGACCTCGCGCGAGCTGGCCTCGCCGCGCGCGACCGTGCTGGGCACCAGCACCTCGCCGGTGACGGTGTCGGTGACGCCCGCGGTGGCGGCCAGGCCGGTGACCCGGTGCCGGAAGCGCAGGTCGACCAGTCCGCGGTCGGCGGCGGCCCGGACCCGGCGGACGAAGGGTGCGAGCAGCCCGGGGCCGGTGCCCCAGGTGATGTGGAAGCGCGGCACCGAGTTGCCGGGCCCGTCGGCGAGGAGGCCGCCGCGCTCGGCCCAGCCGACGACGGGGAAGAACCGCACGCCCATGCCGCGCAGCCAGGAACGCTTCTCCCCGGCCGCGAAGTCGACGTAGGCCTCGGCCCAGCGGCGCGGCCAGGCGTCCTCGGGCCGGTCGAAGCCGGCCGTGCCGAGCCAGTCCTGCCAGGCCAGCGCGTGCGAGTCGCGGATCCGCATCCGGCGCTGTTCGGGCGAGTCGACCAGGAAGAGGCCGCCGAAGGACCAGTGCGCCTGGCCGCCGAGGGAGGCGGCCGGTTCCTGGTCGAGCAGGATCACCTTCCGTCCGGCGTCGGTGAGTTCGGCGGTGGCGGCGAGGCCGGCGAGCCCTGCTCCGATGACGATGACGTCGGCGTCCAGGGCCATGCGCAGTCCTCCGTCGCGGCGGGGCGGACGGCGGTACGGGGACGCCGTCGCTGTGCGCCCGATACTGCGGCCTGCGGTGACGAGCAGTCAACCGGCCGGTAACAAGCGACGACGGCAATTCCGCTCCACGGCGTTTCGGAAATATCTCCGATACGCGGTGGAGCGAAATTCGAAATACCACCTGACGGAATTTCGGGAATTTCCGCCCGAAGCATGGACGGGCGCGAAACCTCGCAGTAACTTACCTGCGAGTAGCTGTGGCCCGGCTGGTACGACCCCCACCCGTCGTTTCTCTCCCCCAGGAGGAACCGTGCTCCGCCCTGCCCGGAAACTCCGTACCACCACCAGGAAATCCCGCACCGCGTCCCGCACCACCAGGGAATTCGGCAAGTCCACCGCGCTCGCGGCGGTCGCCCTCGGCGCCGCCCTCGCGCTCACCTCCACCACCGCCCAGGCCGCCACCCCGGCCCCCCGGCACTACGTGGCGCTCGGCGACTCCTACGCCGCCGGCGCGGGCGTCCCCGGTCAGTACGCCGGCCTCTGCCTGCGCTCGGACCAGAACTACGGTCACCTGGTCGCCGGCGCCCTCAAGGCCGCCGCGTACACCGACGTCACCTGCGCCGCGGCCAAGGTCAAGGCGATGACGCAGCCGCAGTACGACGCGTTCATCCGGGTCAACGACCCGCAGCTGGACGCCGTCACGTCCGACACCGACCTGGTCACCCTCGGGATCGGCGGCAACGACCTCGCGGCCAGCGACCTCGGCCTCGGCGAACTGGTCGCCACCTGCATCGCCGGCGCGGTCGTCAACCCGCTCGGCACGCCCTGCAAGGACGTCTACCACCACGGCTACTGGGACTGGAGCACCTGGTCCTGGCAGTACGGCAACGACGACCTGGCCGAGCGGATCACCACCACCATCGCGCCGCAGATCACCGACACCCTGCACCGCATCCACGCCAAGGCGCCGAACGCCAGGATCCTGCTGGTCGGCTACCCGTCGGTGCTGCCCGCCGACGGCAGCAGCTGCGTGCTGCGCCAGCCCGTCACCCCGGGCGACGTCGAGTACATGCACGGCGTCCTCGGCAAGCTCAACGCGATGCTGAAGTCGACCGCCGCGGCGAACGGCGCCACGTACGTCGACACCGCGACGCCGACCCTGGGTCACGACGTCTGCTCGGACGACCGCTGGATCGAGGGCGCGCTGCCCGGCTCGCCGGCGGTACCGTTCCACCCGAACGCGACCGGTGAGCAGGTGATGGCGGACGCGGTGCTCGCCGCGCTGCGGTAGCCGGTAGCCGGTAGCCGGTAGCCACGAGAACGCCGGAGGGCGGTGACCAGACCCCGGTCACCGCCCTCCGGTTTGCCATTGCTCAGAGCCGGCTCACTCCGACTCGGCGGCCGCCGCGGCCAGCCCCGCCGACCACTTCTCCTCGACCTTGCCGTACTTCCAGTAGGCGATCGCCCCGGCCCAGGTGAGCACGAACAGGCCGACGATCGCGTAGCCGACGAAGTTGAGGTCCAGCCCGCCGATCCAGGCGATCGGGCCGCTGGTGATGTCCAGCTTCTCGCCGAGCAGGCCGATCAGCTCGATCGCGCCGATGACCAGCGCCACCAGCACCGACAGGCCGGTGACGGTCAGGTTGTAGTAGATCTTGCGGACCGGCTTGGAGAACGCCCACTCGTACGCGAAGTTCATGAACGAGCCGTCGATGGTGTCCAGCAGGCTCATCCCGGCCGCGAACAGGACCGGCAGCGTGAGCAGCGCGTACCAGGGCAGCGAGAACGCCGCCGCGCCGCCCGCCAGCACCAGCAGGGACACCTCGGTGGCGGTGTCGAAGCCGAGGCCGAACAGCAGGCCCACCGGGTACATGTGCCAGGGCTTGGTGACGGCCCTGGTCACCCGGCCGAGGATGCGGTTCATCAGTCCGCGCCGCTCCAGCTGGCGCTCCAGCTCGGCCTCGTCGTACTCGCCCTCGCGCATCCGGCGGAACACCTTGAGGATGCCGTTGAACGCGCCCAGGTTGATCAGGCCGAGCAGCAGCAGGAACGTCCCGGAGACGGCGACGCCGATCAGTCCGGTGGCCTCGTGCAGGGTCGAGTCGTCCGCCTCCACCTGCCCGGCGAGCGACTTGATGCCGAAGGCCAGCAGCGCGCAGAGGCCGAAGACGATCGAGGAGTGGCCCAGCGAGAACCAGAAGCCGACCGAGAGCGGCCGCTTGCCCTGGCCCATCAGCTTGCGGGTGGTGTTGTCGATCGCGGCGATGTGGTCGGCGTCGAAGGCGTGCCGCATGCCGAGCGTGTAGGCGGTCAGGCCCATGCCCGCGCCGAACACCTGGCCGCCGACGTCGTAGTGCTCGGGCGCGACGAGCGCGAGCAGGGTGAACCAGCCGATCACGTGCAGGGCGAGGATGAAGCCGCCCATGCCGGCCAGGCGCATCCACTCCTCACGGGTGAGGCGGTCGCGCCAGCGGGGGCCGGTCATCGTCGGGTCCTTTCGGTGGTGCTGGTGGAGCGGGTGCTGGTGGAGCCGGGCCATCTTTCCGCCTCACCCCGCGTAGTTGCAAGTTGTGTGCAATTACTGATTGGTCTCCCCGCCTGTCGCGCGCCACCATGAACTGGACAGGACCTCGTAACCTCCGGGGCCTTTCAGTGACCCCGTTCCGCGCGGATACTCCGTTCTACGCGCGGATACTCGGGCGCCGACACCTCAACTCCCCACGGAGGAACGGCAATGCTTCCCATCAGAACGGCGACGGCCCTCGCCGCCGCCTTACTCGTCAGCACCGGCCTCACCACCGGCCTCGTCCCCACCGCGACCGCCGCCACCACGGCGAAGGCCGCCCCGACCGCGAAGGCCGCCCCCACCGCCACCCGGGCCGTCACCGCGGGCACCACCCCGCACCGGGTGCTGTTCGACAACAGCAAGGCCGAGACCGCCGGCAACGCCGACTGGATCATCAGCACCAGCCAGCCCGACCCGCTCGTCCAGAACCCCGCCCCCAGCACCGAGAAGAGCTGGACCGGCGCGCTCTCCGCGTGGGGCGTCGCCCTCCAGAAGACCGGCCAGTACAGCCTCAAGACCCTCCCGGCCGGCTCCACCATCAGCTTCGGCACCGGCGCCGCCCTCGACCTCGCCAACTTCGACACCTTCGTCGTCCCCGAGCCCAACGTCCGCTTCAGCCCGAGCGAGAAGGCCGCGCTGATGCACTTCGTGCAGAACGGCGGCGGGCTCTTCCTCATCTCCGACCACACCCGCAGCGACCGCAACAACGACGGCTGGGACTCCCCCGCGATCATCAACGACCTGATGACCAACAACGGGGTGAACAACAAGGACCCCTTCGGGTTCTCCGTCGACCTGCTCAACATCACCACCGACAACCCGCGGGCCGTCAACGCCCCCACCGACCCGGTCCTGCACGGCCCGTTCGGCACCGTCACCGGCTCGATCCTGCGCAACGGCACCACCTTCACCCTCAAGCCCGCCGACAACCCGTCCGTCAAGGGCCTCGTCTACCGCACCGGCTCCAGCGGCAACACCGGCGCGTTCTTCGTCACCAGCACCTTCGGCAACGGCCGCGTCGCCGTCTGGGGCGACAGCTCCACCGTCGACGACGGCACCGGCCAGACCGGCAACACCCTGTTCGACGGGTGGGACGACCCGGCCGGCACCGACGCCGCCCTCGCGCTCAACGCCACCGCCTGGCTCAGCAAGGCCTGACCGGCCCGGCTCTCCCGTCAGGACGCTCTCACCAGGAAATGCGGCCGTTCCTCCCCTAGGGTCGGAATGCCGACGCCCGCGGCGCGCCCCTCCCCGTGCGCGCCGCGGGCCCGTCGACGCTCACCGGCCCGGGACCCGATGGGAGCGGCCATGCCGTCGTACCCCTTCCACACCACCCGCGAGGACGTCCGCATCCCGCTGCCCGACGGCACCGCGCTGTACGCCCGGCTGTGGCGCCCGGTCAGCGACGAGCCCGTGCCCGCCCTGCTGGAGTACTCGGCCGGCCGGCTCAGCGACTGGACCGCCGCCGAGGACGCCCGCCGCCACCCCTGGTACGCGGGCCACGGCTACGCCGCCGTCCGGGTCGACACCCGCGGCCACGGCAACTCCTTCGGCCTGCCCGTCGCCCCCGGCAGCGACCAGGAACTCGCGGACGGCGCCGCCGTCGTCGACTGGATCTCCCGCCGCCCCTGGTGCAGCGGCCGGGTCGGCCTGCTCGGCGTCGGCGCCGCCGGCACCACCGCCCTCCAGCTCGCCGCCCGCACCAACGGCACCGTCGGCGCCGTCGTCACCGCCTGCCCCGAAGGCGGCCACCGCCTCGGCGGCGCCGTCCTCGCCGACGACCTGCACACCCGGCTCACCGCCCTCGTCGCCGGCGCCGCCCTCCCGCCGGACCCGCGGCACGTCGGCGACGCCTGGCGCGCCCACTGGCTCGCCCGGCTGGAATCCCTCGAACCGCCCGCCGACACCTGGCTCGCCCCCGGCGACACCACCGTCCCGGTCTCCGCCCCCGTCCTCGCCATCGCCGGCTGGGGCGACCCGTCCTGCTCCTTCGTGCTGCGCCTGCTCGCCACCTCCGCCCCCGCCCGCGCCCTGCTCGGCCCCTGGCCGCACGGCCTGCCCGAGGACGTCCTCCCCGAGACCCTGCGCTGGTGGGACCACTGGCTGCGCGACATCGACACCGGCATCCTCAAGGAACCCGCCCTGCGCAGCTGGATCGGCACCCGCTGGGCCGGCGAGGAGGTCTGGCCCTCCCCCGACGTCCGCGACATCCACTACGGCCTCGACGGACCGCTGCGCACCGCCGGCACCGCCGCCGACGACCGGTACGTCCCGGTCCGCTCCCCCCAGCACACCGGCCTCAACGCCGGCGCCTACGTCCCGCTCGGCCGCCCCGCCGACCAGCCGCCCGACCAGCGCGAGGAGGACGGCCGCTCGGTCTGCTTCGACTCCCAGCCGCTGCCCGAACCCGTCGAACTGCTCGGCGCCCCGTCCGTCCGGCTCCGGCTGCGCGGCGACGACGGGCCGCCCGCCCAGCTCACCGCCCGGCTCTGCGCGGTCGGCCCGGACGGCACCTCCGCCCTGATCACCCGGGGCGTGCTGGTCGCCGACGGGACGGACGTCACCGTCGAACTCGCCGCCTGCGCCCACACCGTCCCGGCCGGGCACCGGCTGCGCCTCGCCCTCTCCTCCGTCTACTGGCCCTGGGTCTGGCCCGCCCCCGACCCCACCGGCTACGCCCTCGACCCGTCCCGCTCCACCCTCACCCTGCCGGTGCGCCACCTCGCCGCCGACATCGGCGCCGCGCCCGTCACCTTCGAGACCCCGGCGCTGCCCGACCCGCTCGCCGTCCACCTCACCGAACCGCTCACCGCCCGGCCCGAGCGCCTCACCGTGCACGACCTCGGGCGGCACGAGTGGCGCACCGAACTCACCCCCGCCACGGACGGCACCCGCACCCAGCCCGACGGCCTGGTCCGCGACGAGCACACCGTCACCGCCTACCGCATCCTCACCGACGCCCCGCTCAGCGCCCAGGCCCGCACCGACCACACCGTCCGGCTCGAACGGCCCGACCTGGGCTGGGACGTCACCGTCCAGACCCGCACCCAACTCCGCTGCGACGCCGGGCACTTCCTCAGCATCGTGCAGGTGCGGGCACTGGAGGCCGGATCGGTCGTGTTCACCCGGGAGTGGCAGCACCGGGTGCCGCGGCACGGCTGAGCGGCGAGGGCGCGCCTTTCGGATCACGCCAGGCGGTCGCCGCCGCGGCGAGGGCCGCCCGGAGGTTGTGCTCGACGATCGCCAGCATCCCGGCGCGGTCCGGGAAGCCGCCGTCCAGCAGCCGCAGCGGGCCCGCCACCAGGGACAGGCGCATCGCCAGGTCGTAGAGGGCCAGGCGGTGTTCGTCGAGCCCGCGCGGGCGCAGGAGCTCGTAATGCGTACCGAAGCGGATCCGGAGGAAGGCGTGCTCCCACTCGACGTCGAACCGCATCAGGCCCTCGATGTCGATCAGCACCGGCTCGCCGTCCGCGCCCACCAGCACGTGGTCGGGCCCGAGTTCGCCGTGGACGAGGCCGTGGCGGGCGCGCCGGGGCACCCGCTCGACGCGCTCGTGCAGCCGCTCCGCCAGCCGGTCGCGCGCGGCCGCCATCCGGGTGTCCCGGGCGGCGGCCTCGTCCAGGTCGGCGAGGGCCCGGGCGAGGACGAGCGCTTCGGCGGTCCGGGCAGGGGCGTGCTCGTCCACGTGCTGAACCTGGTGCCCGTTCACGTGCTCGTCCAGCAGGGCGACCTTGCCGACGCCGGGTCCGGTGTCGCTCCGCAGGGTGTCCAGCACCTCGGCGAGCCGCTCCAACGGCCGCCGCGCGGCGGCCGGGTCGGCGTCGAGCAGCGCCTCCAGGTTCGGCCCGGGCACGTCCTCGACCAGCGCCACGTCCGCGCCGCGGTCGCCGTCACCGTCGCCGCTCCTCGACACCTCGTACAGCCGGGGCGTCCGGACTCCCAGCGCGGTCAGCCGCCGGTGGGCCGCCTCGAAGAGCCGCAGCCCGGAGGAGTGCGACAGCGGGTCGGCGTCGTCCGCTCCCCGCACCGCCTGCGGCCAGTAGTCCTCGGCCTCGGCCCAGACGTACGCCACGACGGTCGAGCCGTCGTCCAGCCGCAGCCGGTAGACGCCCTTCTTGCTGCCTCCGCGCAACCGCTCGGCCCCGTCCACCCCCCGCCCGAGCCCGGCCCGGACGGTGGCGGCGAGATCGTGCGGCAGGGGGCGGCCCACCGCGCCCACGCCGGTCAGCGGCCGGCGGTGGCGCGGGCCCGCGACGCCCCGAGGACGGACCACCAGACGGAGGCGAGCAGCAGCACGCCCGGGGCGATGCCGGCCACGGCCGCCACGACCGGGGTGCCGACGCCGACCGCGCCCAGGATCAGGCCGGCGGCGCCGCAGACCGACATCGCGGCGGCGAGCACGTGCAGCGAGGCCTGCCGCCAGACGGCCCCGAGGGCGAAGAAGTGCAGCCCGACGACGAGGGCGATCCAGGCCACCGTCAGCTCCGGGGCGTCGAACACCCACTTCAGGGCAAGGATGCCGCCCACCGCGCCCGCCGCCTCGGCGGCCACCACGAGCCAGTAGCGCCGCCCGAAGAGCGTGCCTCCAGCGCCATCGGCAACCTCCGTGCTGTCCACCTCGCGCACCGGGGTGAAGAACAGGCCGACGAACGCGGCCACCGCGAGCAGCCGCAGCGGGACGGCGAGCGGCGCGATCGCGCCCGCGTTCATCGCGACGAATGCGAGGCCGAACGCCCCACCGATGATCGAACTCTTGCGCCCCCGTGTCATGACGGACAGTGTGCCGGAGAACGATCATGGATTCCAAGCCTGGAGCTGCCCCGACGGTTCGCAGGAGCAGTCGACCGCCGACCGGCCTCAGCCGCCGCGGCGCCACCATGACGGCTTCGGTGCACCGGCCTGACTCCGGGCGGCCCGCTTCTCCTGCCGCGCCACGTGGTTCCGCGCCGACTTCAGGTTCGACTTCAGCTCGTGAACGAAGTCGCCGTCCCGCTCGCCGATCTCAACGGCCTGTTCGAGGAAGGGAACGGCCTCCTCGTAGCGCTCCAGCTCGCAGAGGACCTCGGCGACGTCCTTCACAGCGCTCTCCCAGTCGGCCTCGTACGCCCTCCGGAACCATTCCAGCGCCTCCTCCAGCTCGCCGACGCAGTCCGCCTTCCGCGCTCCGTGCAGGTACCGGAACTCGGCCTTCTGTCGAATGTCGCGCCCCACGTCGGCACAGGCGTCGGCGTCGCCGAGTTCCGCCAGCCGGTACGTCCACTCCCTGGCCTGCGCCGCTCGCTGCGCACCCGGCATTCCAGTGGAATATGACGTACCGTCAGCGGTTCGGTCGGGCGGGCCGCGGCGACAGTGCCGGTCACGCCCGATGCGCGGCCGACGGAGCCGACACGCGGGCGCGGGGTGAACTCGGCTGCTAGCGTGGGGACGACACGAAGGGCCGCCCCCGCCTGGCAGCAGAAACGGCCCTCGCGTCCTGCACCGCGAAGGCCCGGTCCCCACCGGGCTTTTCGCTTGTCCGGGGCTACGACAGGATGCCGGCCTCGTGGGCGGCGAGGACCGCGGTGGGCACCGCGAGCACGCCGGTCACCCCCACGAGGAACCAGGTCGACCACCGGGCCTTCCTGGTCTCCTCGCCCAGCCGCCGAGTCTCCTCGGCCAGTTCCTGCGTCGCCACGGCGAGCGAGTCGTCGCGGCGCTCCACCTGGTCGTCGCCGTCCATGGTGAAGCTCCCTCCCTGTGACCTGCGAACCGTCCGTCGGTTCACGCGGCCCCGTCGCCGGGTACCTGGCCAGAGCAACCGGCCCGCCGGGAGGTGAAGCGATCCTATCCCCGGACGGAGTGGGAGGCACTCGGCGATCTGACGGTCCGTCATGGTGCGCTTGCGGTCCGGGATCCACGACCTTTCGTCAAGTCTCATGAGGGGATGAGAAGCTGACTCCGCGCGAGGCCCGGAACCCGACCCCGACCCCGCGTCGCACGTGATGCAGATCACATGGAAGCCTTGGTGGGCCCGCCGCACCGGCGGCATCGAGCGCATCATCAGGGTTCCCGGGAGGCCCCATGTACCGATCCGAGACGAGGCCGTACTGGAACACCAATGTGGCGCGGCACCGCGGGATCCTGCGGGCGGTGCCGGCCGGGTGTCGGGCGGCGCTGGATGTCGGCTGCGGGGACGGGCTGTTGGCGTGGAAGCTGGCGGCGCGGGCCGGGCGGGTGCTGGGGGTGGACGCCTCGCCGGTGATGATCGCGGCGGCGCGGGAGCGGGCCGGGGGCGCGGCCGGGCCGGAGTTCGTCGAAGGGGACTTCCTCGCCGTCGAGGACGCCCGACTGCCGGTCGGGGGCTTCGACTTCGTCTGCTCGGTGACCGCGATCCACCACCTGGACTTCGAGCCCGCGCTGGTCCGGATGCGGGAGCTGCTGCGACCCGGGGGCGTGCTGGTGGTGGTCGGACTGGCGCGGGAGCAGTCGGTGGCGGACTGGGCGCTGCTGGTCGCGGCGGCGCCGCTGGTACGGGCGGTGAAGGTGCTGCGGCGGGCGGGTGGTCCGGAGGGGATGCCGGTGGCCGAGGCGCGGATGAGCTACGCCGAGGTCCGGGCGGCCGCGCGGCGGCTGCTGCCCGGGGTGCGGTACCGGCGGCACGTGCTGCGGCGGTACTCGCTGACCTGGGTGAAGCCCGGGGGTCAGGGACCAGGGGTCCGCCCGTAGAACGGGCAGACCGTCCTGGCGAGCTTCCGCTGGACGGCGCGCAGGGTCCGGATGGTCGCCGCGTCGTCGCGGCCGGTGGTCGTCGACCATTCGACGCCGGAGCCGGCGAGGTCGCTGACGAAGACGATCTCGACGGCGAGCAGGGTGCGCGCCCAGTCCTCGGGGGCGAGCGGGGCGTCGTCGCGGAGCGCGTCGCGCAGCCGTGCGCACTGGTCGAGCAGGTCCTGCGCGCCGCCCGGGAAGCCCATGCCGACGGCGAGCTGGTCGCTGCACCGGGCCGGGCCGCCCCATTCCAGCAGGGCGCGGCGGAGCAGTGCGATTTCTTCCCCGGTCAGAAGTCTGCCCGGGGCCACACCGGCGGCGGGGGTCACGCCTGCCACCGGACCCAGTAGTCGGCCCCGTCGGCCCGGTAGCGGGCCCCACCATCGGAACGCCACTCGGCGGCCAGCTGCCGCGCATCGGCCGGGGCGTCCCGGTACGGGGCCAGCAGGGCGTTCAGTTCGTCGTACCGGGCGTCGACGCCGCCCTGACCGGGGTGGGGTTCCAGCCCTCCGGCGTCCGCACGCCGGTACCAGTCGGCGAAGATCGCCCACTGCTCGCACTCCAGCGCGAGCACATCCGCCGGCACCGGCCACACGAGGTACCGGTCGGCGTCGAGGTCGGGGCGCTCGAAGTAGTGCGGCACCCCGCCGAGCTCGACGAGCCCGCGCCACGGGCCGTCCCACCAGGCCAACTCGGCACGGACGTGCGCGAATCCGTCGGCGATCAGCTGTTGTGCGTCCCAGGTCCCGGTCACCTGCACAGGCTAGTGCTCCAGCGGTGGACGTCGATATCGTTGCGCTGCGACCTGCTCACCGGCCCGCCGCCTCCGGCGGGGGAGCTGGGGCCGACGGTGTGGCGCGGACGACGGCCTGGTCGCCGTGCGGGCCGAAGAGGTGGAGGATCTCCACCGCGCTCGTGCCCGCCGGGCCGAACCAGTGCGGCTGCCTGGTGTCGAACTCGGCCACCTCGCCGGGGCGGAGGATGCACTCCTGCGGGCCGAGCAGGAGGCGCAGTTCGCCGGCGAGGACGTAGAGCCACTCGTAGCCCTCGTGGGTCACCAGCCTGGGCTCGCGCGGAGCGAGGACGTGTTTGAACACCTGTACCCGGCCCGGGTACTGGGTCAGGGGCACGAGGACGCTGTGGTCGTCCTTGCGCAGTGGCGTCAGGTGCACGCGGGGGTCGCCGGTGGCGGGCGCGGCCACCAGCTGGTCGAGGGCGACGCGGTGCGCCCTGGCGATCGGGATGAGCAGGTCCAGGGTCGGGCGCCGCAGGCCCGCCTCCAGCCGGGACAGCGTGCTCACGGAGATGCCGGTGGCGGCCGAGAGGGTCTCCAGGGTGAGCCCCCGGTCATGGCGCAGGGCGCGCAGTCGAGGGCCGATGTCGTCGAGGATCTGTCGCAGTTCCGGGTCCACGTGCCCAGTGTGCACGCCGATCGGGCGCTCTTTGCGGTTTCCGCAAGAACGCTGGTCGGGGGCGCCGCCCGGGGCCGAATCTGGCCGGGCATCCACTCCCCGACCCGAGAGGCCGACCATGACCACGGCAACGACGACGGCACCCCCGGTGTCCCCGGCTCAGTCCGAGCTGAGCGCCCGCAGACGGTGGACGGTCCTGGCCGTCTGCTGTCTGAGCATGTTCCTGGTGGGCCTGGACACCACCATCGTCAACGTGGGGCTGCCCGCGATCGGCAGCGGTCTGGGCGTGGGGATCCGCAGCCTGGAGTGGACCGTGGACGGCTACACCGTCGTCCTGGCCGCGCTGCTGATCTCCTCCGGCGCGCTGGCCGACCGCTTCGGGCGCCGGCGGGTGTTCCAGTGCGGACTGGTGGTGTTCGGCTCGGCCTCGCTGGTCTGCGCGTTGGCGTCCTCGGCCGGCGCCCTGGTGGCGGCCCGTGCCGTCCAGGGGATCGGCGCCTCGATGCTCAGCCCGGTGGCGCTGGCGATCGTGGTGAACGCGATGCCCGATCCGCGCGAGCGGGCCCAGGCGATCGGCGTCTGGGCGGCGGTCTTCGGGCTCAGCATGGCCGTGGGGCCGGTCACCGGCGGCGCGCTGGTCGCGGCCTTCGGCTGGCGGTCGCTGTTCTGGGTCAACGCGCCGGTCGTCCTGCTGGCCCTGGTGCTGAGCGCTTTGTTCGTCCCCGCGTCCCGGGGGCAACGGGCCCGGCGGCTCGACCTGCCGGGGCAGCTGCTGCTGACGGTCGTGGTCGGGGTCTGCGTCGGCGTCCTCATCGAAGGGCCGCGCATCGGCTGGGCCTCGCCCGCGGCACTGGCCTGCTACGGCCTGGCGGCCGTGGCGACGGCCGGGTTCGTGCGGGTCGAGTCCCGCCGGGCCGAGCCGCTGATGGACCTGAAGCTCTTTCGGAGCCGAACGTTCAGCGGCGCCGCCCTGGGCGCCGTGGCGGTCTTCGTCGCCCTGAACCTGACGCTGCTGACCAACACCCTCTACCTGCAACACACCCGGGGGTTCACGCCGCTGGCCGCCGGGGTCGCGACGCTGCCGATGGCCGTCGGGGCCACCGTCTGCGCGCCGTGGTCCGGCCGGATGGTCGCCCGGACCGGAGCACGACTGCCGCTGCTCCTGGCCGGCGGCTTCATCACGGCGGGCGGTCTCTGCCTCCTCGCGCTGGATCCGCACACCCCGGTGCCCCTGCTGCTCGTCGCCTACCTGCTCCTCGGCATCGGCGTCGGCTTCGCCAACGCGCCGATCACCAACACCGCCGTCAGCGGCCTGCCGCCCGCCCGGGCCGGGGTGGCCGGCGCGATCACCTCCACCGCACGGCAGTTCGGCGCCGCGATCGGCATCGCCCTGGCCGGCGGCCTGGTCGGACACGCCACCCCGGACGGGATCGCGCACGCCTCCCGGCCCGGCTGGCTCCTGGTCGTGGGCTGTGGGCTCTTCCTCCTCGTCATGGCCCGCGCGGCCCGGCCGAAAGCCTGAGGGGCGGACGGGCGCCGGCGTTCGACTTCCGCTCCGGCTCGCCGACGCCGCCGAGATCGCCCTGCCCCCGTCGAGCAGGCTCCGCCCCACCGAGCAAGCCCCCGACCCGCCGAGCAGGCCCCGACCCGGCGCACCGGCACGATCCCGGGCCGCCGGATAGCCTCGGCCGCGTGAGCGATCAAACGGCGAGGGACACCCGGCTCCGGAAGGACTCGAAGGCGCTGGCCGCGATCGGCGGGCGGGTCGGCGCCCAGGTCGGGCCGATCACCGTCCGGCTGCCGAGGCGGCTGGCCCAGGCGGCCCTGGCGGCCTGGGACCGCTGGGAGTTGGACGGGAGCGGCGAGGAGACGCACGAGCAGCACGTGTTGCACGACCGCGCGGCCGAGCTGGCGCTCATCGGCCTGGCGATCCAGCGGAACGGCCGCTGGGAGGGGAACGAGATGATCGTGGACCTCGACGTCGCATCCGCCGGCGCCGCGGTGCGGGCCTCGTCGAAGTAGCTCGAAGCACCTCGAAGTCGCGGGTGGGAGCCGCCCGGTGGGCCCGGCCGGGCGGGCTCGTCAGCGGTCCTCGTCAGCGGTCCTTGTCAGTGGCCCCCGCTACGGTCGTCCCCATGACCACCGAATTCGCCACCTCGTACGAGCCGTTGCCCGGGCGGGTCGGCCATGTCGCCGCCATCGAGTCGCTCATGCTCGACGGGCGCCGCTACTTCTTCGGCTTCGACCACCGCAGCGACCTGGTCGTCTCACCCCTGATCGACGACCCGGCCGCGATGGCCGCGTTCGCCGCCGCCCACCTGCGCCAGAGCGACGGCCCGCACGACCCGGCGTACTGGGCGGCCCTGGTCGCCGAGGCGGTCGACAGCTCGGACCTGGTCGACGACGACGCCGAGCGGCAGTTCACCACCGAGGAGCTGCGCGACGAACTCCCGGATCCGGACAGCCATCTGCTCTACCTCCTCGACGCGGCCACCGACCTCGACGAGGAGACCGACCTGCCCGCCGAGGTCGCGCAGGCCTGCGAGCGCCTCAACTACGCCGAGCCGGACGAGGAGGAATTCGCCGACTCGGTCGACGACTGCCTGGACGCGATCATCACCCACGGCCCGCTCCACCACCCCGACGAGTGGACGGTCGTCCGCGGCTACCTCACCGCCGCGGTCGCCGCGCTCCCGGGCAACTGGGGCCTGCTGTTCGGCCCCCTCGCCGAGGGCCTGGCCCGCTACTCCTGAACCGCCGCGCTGGTGGGCCGCCCGCGCAGCACCCCGACGCGGGCGGCTCGTCGTCGTGAACGCGACGCCGGTCTCCTCACCCGATCCCGAGGTCCCGCCGGGCCCCGGCGATCCAGCCGAGCACCCCACCCGCCTCCGCACCAACGGCCAACTCCTCGGCCTCACCCAGCAGTTCGACCGCATCCTGGTGCCGCTCCTGCTGCGCGGCGAGGTAGGCAAGCCCGATCAGGTTGGCCGCGGCACCGGCGTCGAAGCCCAACTCCCGCCGCAGCCGCGTCGATTCCTCCAGCCGGGCGCGGGCCTCGGGGAGCCGACCGGCCTGGTGATCGTGGATGCCGAGGTGCCGCAGGGCGTACGAGGCGGTCAGCAAGTCCCCCGCCTGGTCGGCGAGTTCGAGCGAACGCTCGAAGGCCGGGCGAGCCGCTCCCCCGTCGCCGCCGACGACCTGGTGGTACGCGCCGATCCAGAACTGCGCCTCGCCGCGCCCCCGGACGTCCGCGAGCCGCTCGTACAGCGCGTCGGCCCGCTCGAAGAGCTCCAACTCCCCGTCTGCCGGCGCCTTCTCGGCCAGGAAGCGGGCGTGGATCACCCGACCCCGGGCCAGCGCCAGGTCGGCCTCGACGGCGTCGAGGCAGCGGTCGGACTCGGCCAGCGCGCCGTCGTCGCCGCCGAACACGGCCTGCTCGTAGAGTCGTTCGGCAACGCGAAGGCGGTCGTCTGCGGTCATACAACGATCGTATCGATCACTCACCCTCCGCCGAAGCCTCCGGCACCTCCACGATGACCAGCGTCCCCCGGCTCCCCGTCCGCACCGCGTGCGGCACCCCGGCACCCACCCGGTACAGCTCGCCCGCCCGTACCGTCACCGCCGCCCCGCCGGCGAGCAGTTCGAGCCGCCCGTCGAGGACGAACAGCACCTCGGCCGTCCCGTGCAGCTCGGGCGCCAACGAGCGACCGTCCATCCGCAGCACCTTCACCGCCGCCGTCCCGACCCGCCCCAGCACCAGGGACTTCCAGGCCTCCGGCAGCTCCGCCGCCGTCCCGGACACATCGACCAGGCCCATCGCACACGCCTCCCCAGCGGTCCGCCCAGGAGGCGCCCGCACGTCGTGATCAGTGAATGCCTCGGACGCTATCCGAACCGCACCCCTCGTTGGTCGACCGTTCGGTAAAACCTCGGACCCGTCCGGGTCGGACCGTAGGCTGCGGCCATGACGGAGACGACGAACGCCCGCGCGCTGTACGAGGCGCTGCTCGACCACGACGGACAACGGCCGTACCAGGCGGTCGTCGCGCCGTGGCTGGAGCGGGCCGGGCGGGCCGGGTACCGCGAGCGGATCGCCGTCGCCGGGGTGCACCAGCCGTGGTGGGTCGAGGAGGACGGGCAGCTGCTGCTCCGGGAGCTGTACGCGCTGCGCCGGGTCGGCGACCACCTGCTGCTCACGGACGTGCCCGGGTACGCGGCGCTGTTCGGCGCACTCGGGATGACGCCGTTCGAGGAGGGCGTCGAGGACCTGGAGCACGAGGAGCGCGAGGGGGACGAGCGCTTCGACCCCTTCCTGCACGAGATCGTCGAGGTCGAGCAGGACGAGGACCGGCACGCGCCGATCCGGCTCGCCGGGGTGCGGTGGCCCGGCCTGATGCTCGGCGGGCTGCTGTTCGGCCGGGCCGGGGTCCGGGTCCGCGCCGGCGCCGCGCACGCCGAGCGCGGGGTGGCCGACCGCTCGCCGCTGTACTGGACGCACCGCCGCGCCCACCGGCCCGCCCTCGACCTCTCCCACGGCTGGGGGAGCAACTCGCAGTGGCGCACCGACCTGCGGCTCGACTACCGCACGGCCGACGGCGACCTGCTGAACGTGGCCGAGACCGGCGCCGTCGACGGCCGCCCCGACCTGCACCCCGACCACCCCGGCAACCTGAGCCCCGAGGAGCGGCTGCTGACCCCGGCCGAGCGGCGCGAACTGCTGCGCCACCGCTGCCTCCTTCGCACGCCCGAGGCCGTCGCCGCGCTCACCGCCGCCTCGCCGCAGTGGGACCGGGACCTCTTCCCGTACGAGTGGCGGCTGCCCGCCGACGAGGCCTGAGGAGCCGGCCAGGCCCGAGGACTCACATCCGGGCTCTCAGCACGTCGACCTCGCAGCCCGGCGCGAACGGGTCGAAGCCGTGCTCGCTCAGCCAGCGAACCGCCAGCAGGCTTCGCAGCGACCACCACGCGTGGATCACGTCGAGGTCGATGTCGGTGCCGTAGCCGGCGACGACGTCGTCGAGGTGCTCCTCGTGTCCGAGCGTGAAGGTGGCCAGGTCGTACAGGGCATCACCCCGGCCCGCCTCGGACCAGTCGATGATGCCGGTGACCTCGCCGCCGTCGACGAAGACGTGCGCGATCTGGAGGTCGCCGTGCGTGAACACCGGAGTCCACGGCCGGAGCGCGGCCTCGGCGACCTCGCGGTTGCGGGTGACCAGGTCGGCGGGCAGGAGGCCGTTCGTCACGAGCACCTCGCACTCGGCGTCGAGTTCCGCCGCCAGCGCGGCGATGCTCCGGCCGGCCCGCCCGGGCCGGGGCGGCAGCGGCGCGTCGTGCAGCTTCCGGATGGCGGCGCCGGCCGCGGCCCACGCCGCCGGTGACCCGGTCGACGGCCCGCCGAGGCGCCCGAGGGTCGTCCCCGGGAGCGCGGCGAGCGCGAGCACGGGCGGCTTGCGCCACAGGACCTCCGGAGTCGGGACCGGCGCGAGGGCCATCGCCTCGATCTCGACGTCGATGCGCGCCTGATCGGCGTCCACCTTCAGGAACACGTCGCCGACGCGCAGGGTCGCGCGCTCGGAATGGGCGACGACGACCTCGACCTCATCCATGTCGGCCATTGTCGCGGAACGAGCGCCGAGGCCGCCGGGATTTATCGCGGGCGCCCACCCCTCAACCGCGCCACCAGCGTCAACCGCCCTGCCCGTCGAACCGCCCCGCCCGTCAACCGCCCTGCCCGGCCCGCAGGAACGCCCCGACCACCGCCGTGAAGCGCTCCGCGTCGTCGAGCCACGGGAAGTGCGCGGCGCCCGGCTGAACGGCGAGTTCGGCGTGCGGGAACAGCGCGGCCACCTCCGCCATCGCCGGGACGGGCGAGTTGAGGTCGCACTCCCCCGCCAGGACCAGCACCGGCGCCGCCAGCCGGGCGAGCGCCGCCCGGGTCGCCGCCGGGTCGAACGCGCCCTCGGCGCCGTACGCGGCGGCGGCCTCGGCGTTGCGCTGGTGGTCGGCGGCGGCCAGGTGGGCGCGCGCGGTGTCGTCCCAGCGGCCGTACCCGAAGGGCGCGATGGCCTGCCAGGCGGCGGCCGAGGGGCGCCCGGCGGTGATCTCCTCCAGCGCGGCGAAGGCCTCGGCGAACCACGGCTCGTCCTTGCGCAGCAGCGCGGCGTCCCGCCGGTCCTGGCCGGGGACGTCGATGCCGAGCGCGAACACCCCCGGGGTGATCAGCGCGAGGCGGGCGATCCGCTCCGGGTGGCGCTCGGCGTAGCGCAGGGCGAGGCTCGCGCCGCCGGAGTGGGTGAGCAGGTCGATCCGCTCCAGCCCGAGGTGCTCGCGCAGCGCCTCGACGTCGGCGGTCTGCCGGTCACAGCGGTAGCTGCCGGGGTCGGCCGGGACGGCGGAGCGCCCGGTGCCGCGCAGGTCGAGCCGGACCAGCCGCCGGTGGGCGGCCAGGCCGCCGAGGTCGCCGAGGTAGGCGGAGTCCTGCATCGGCCCGCCGGGCAGGCAGAGGACGGGGGCACCGTCGCCCTCCCCGGTGAGGTGGTAGGCCAGGTCGGTGCCGTCGGGCGCGGTGAAGGTGGGCATGGGGCATGACCTTGCCAGCGCCGGAGCACCGAACGCAACGGGGTTACGGCCCCGAGCCACCCACTCCCCGCGCCGCCCCGAGCACCCCACCCCCCGGCCGCCCCGGGTTACTCCCGGCCGCCCCCGGCGATGAGCTCCGGCAGCCGGCGCATGTCGTCGAAGACGCAGGTGCCCGGCCCGACCAGGCGCTCCGCCGGGGTGAGACCGCCGGCGTAGCCGAGCGAGCGCATTCCGGCGGCGCGGGCGGCCTCGACGCCGGGCCGGCTGTCCTCGACGACGAGGCAGGCGGACGGGTGGACGCCCATCGTCCGGGCGGCGTGCAGGAACAGGTCGGGGGCGGGCTTGCCGCGCTCGACCTCGGTGGCGCTGAAGATCCGGCCGGCGAAGTGGTCGTAGAGGCCGGTCCGGCCGAGGGTGTGGCGCATCTTCTCGTGCGAGCCGCTGGAGGCCACGCAGGTGGGGACGGTGAGCGCGGCCAGTGCCTCGGGCAGGCCGTCGACCGGGGTCAGGCCGGCGTCCACGGCCTCGGCGTGGAGTTCCTCGAAGCGCTTCCACCAGATGGCGGTCTTCTCGGGTCCGACCTGTCCGACGAGCAGTTCCTCGATCGAGGCCTGGGAGCGGCCGATGAACCGCTCGATGACCTCGGCCTCGGTCACCGGCCAGCCCAGCTCCGCGCCCAGCCGCACCTGGACGCGGGTGGCTATGACCTCGCTGTCGACGAGGACCCCGTCGCAGTCGAAGATCACGAGCTTTATCGCCTCTGTCGAATTGATCATTCCGACAGAATAGACACCGTTCCGATCCCCGACCGCTGGACGGGTCTGCTCAACGTGCCGCGCAGTCCGGCCCCGGAGGCACGGAGCCCCGGGGCCGGACTGCGCAGCGGCGTCAGCGGCGGCGTCAGCGCCGGTGGCGACGAAGCGTCAGCTGGTCTGGAGGGAGGTGTCGTCGATCACGAAGCTCGTCTGCAGCGAGGAGTCCTCGACGCCGTTGAACTTCACGGTGACCGTCTGGCCCGCGTAGGACGAGAGGTCGAAGGTGCGCTGCTGGTAGCCGGCCGCGGCGTCCACGTTGGAGTAGGTCTTCAGCGTGGTGC
>NZ_JBEOSA010000026.1:0-104149 GCF_040302625.1 Kitasatospora sp. NPDC097643
CCGCGGTCATCCTCGGCGGCATGGGCACCATCAGCGGCCCGCTCGCCGGCGCCACCCTGCTCTTCCTCATCCCGAAGAAGCTCGAATTCCTCTCCGACTACCAGCTGCTCGCCTTCGGCGCCGCCCTCATCGTCCTGATGCGCGTCCGCCCCGAGGGGCTCATCCCCAACCGGCGCCAGCAGCTCGAGTTCCACGAGGCCGCCATCCCGGCCCAGCCCACCGGCGACGCCGCAGCACTCACCAAGGCAGGGGCGTGACCAGCCAGATGACCACCACCACGGCCCGGCCCCTGCTCGAAGTCTCCAACGTCACCATGCGGTTCGGCGGCCTCACCGCCGTCAACGACGTCTCCCTCACCGTCGGCGAGGGCGAGATCATCGGCCTCATCGGCCCCAACGGCGCCGGCAAGACCACCTTCTTCAACTGCCTCACCGGCCTGTACGTCCCCACCGAGGGCGTCGTCCGCTACCGCGACACCGTCCTGCCGCCCAAGCCCCACCTGGTCACCCAGGCCGGCATCGCGCGCACCTTCCAGAACATCCGGCTCTTCGCCAACATGACCGTCCTGGAGAACGTCCTGGTCGGCCGGCACACCCGCACCAAGGAAGGCATCTTCTCCGCCATCCTGCGCGGCCCCGGCTACCACCGCGCCGAAGCCGCCAGCCGCGAGAAGGCGATGGAACTCCTCGCCTTCACCGGCCTCGCCGACAAGGCCGACCACCTCGCCCGCAACCTCCCGTACGGCGAGCAGCGCAAGCTCGAGATCGCCCGCGCCCTCGCCTCCGAACCGGGCCTCCTGCTGCTCGACGAGCCCACCGCCGGCATGAACCCCCAGGAGACCCGCGCCGCCGAGGAACTCGTCTTCGCCATCCGCGACCGCGGCATCTCCATCCTCGTCATCGAGCACGACATGCGCTTCATCTTCAACCTCTGCGACCGGACCGCCGTCCTCGTCCAGGGCCAGAAGATCGTCGAAGGCGACCGCGAGACCGTCCAGAACGACGAACGCGTCATCACCGCCTACCTCGGCGCCCCGCTCGAAGGCACCACCGCTCCGGAGGACCACCAGTGACCGCGCTCCTTGAGGTCGAGGACCTCCGCGTCGCCTACGGCAAGATCGAGGCCGTCAAGGGCATCAGCTTCACCGTCAACCAGGGCGAGGTCACCACCCTCATCGGCACCAACGGCGCCGGCAAGACCACCACCCTGCGCACCCTGTCCGGGCTGCTCAAGCCCACCAGCGGGAAGATCACCTTCGACGGCCAGGACCTCTCCGTCGTCCCCGCCCACAAGATCGTGTCCCTCGGCCTCGCCCACTCCCCCGAAGGCCGGCACATCTTCCCGCGCATGACGATCGAGGAGAACCTCCTCCTCGGCGCCTTCCTGCGCACCGACACCGCCGGCATCGCCGCCGACGTGGAACGGGCCTACGGCCTCTTCCCCATCCTCGGCGAGCGCCGCAAGCAGGCCGCCGGCACCCTGTCCGGCGGCGAGCAGCAGATGCTCGCCATGGGCCGGGCCCTGATGAGCCAGCCCAAGCTGCTCATGCTCGACGAGCCGTCGATGGGCCTGTCGCCGCTGATGATGCAGAAGATCATGGCGACCATCGTCGAACTCAAGGCCGGCGGCACCACCATCCTGCTCGTCGAGCAGAACGCCCAGGCCGCGCTGTCGCTCTCCGACCAGGGCTACGTCATGGAGACCGGCCGCATCGTCCTCACCGGGACGGGCGCCGACCTCCTCCACGACGAGTCCGTGCGCAAGGCCTACCTCGGCGAGGACTGACCCCGCGCAACGCTGAGGGCCCCGTCCGGGGGGACGGGGCCCTCAGTCGTTCCTCCTGGTACTACTCCCCCTGGGCCGCGTCCTCGGCCTTCTTGCGGTCCTGGGCCTCGCCCTCCTCGATGACCGCCTCGGCCACCGCCGCCATCGTCATCCGACGGTCCATCGAGGTCTTCTGGATCCACCGGAACGCGGCCGGCTCGGTCAGCCCGAACTTGGTCTGCAGCACGCCCTTCGCCCGGTCCACCAGCTTCCGGGTCTCCAGCCGCTGGGTGAGGTCCCCGATCTCCTTCTCCAGCGCCCGCATCTCGGTGTACCGCGACACCGCCATCTCGATCGCCGGCACCAGGTCCGACTTGGAGAACGGCTTCACGATGTACGCCATCGCGCCCGCGTCACGGGCCCGGTCCACCAGCTCCCGCTGCGAGAACGCGGTCAGCATCAGCACCGGCGCCAGGTGCTTCTCGTGGATCTGCTCA
This sequence comes from Kitasatospora sp. NPDC097643, assembly GCF_040302625.1. Lineage (NCBI taxonomy): Bacteria > Bacillati > Actinomycetota > Actinomycetes > Kitasatosporales > Streptomycetaceae > Kitasatospora > Kitasatospora sp. NPDC097643. The sequence continues at coordinate 2,262 of NZ_JBEOSA010000026.1, forward strand.
GCGGCCGAGAGCCCGTCCAGAACCGGCATCTTCACGTCGAAGATCGCCAGATCCGGCCTCAGCTCCTCCACCAACCGCACCGCCGTCTCGCCGTCGCCCGCTTCCCCGACGACGGTGTACCCCTCCTCTTCGAGCATCTCCTTCAGGTCAAGGCGGATCAGCGCCTCGTCCTCGGCGATCACAATCCGCGTGATCTGGGGCGTATCGGTCTCAAGCGGCTGTGCCTGCTCGTCGGCGGTGCTCACGGGGCTCCTAGTTCCGGCGGGGTACTGCATGCACGAGGGTACCTAGCTGCGCTCAACCGCGCTCACAGGGTATCCTTCACGGGCGCGAACTTGCCGGGTTGGTGGAAGGGCATACACGATCGCCTCAAAAGCGATTGCCCGAAAGGGCTTGTGGGTTCGAATCCCACACTCGGCACCAGAATTTTTCTTATATTCCCAGGCTGCGGGAAATTCACCCCATCTAGTGGATCAGACCTAAGACGTCCACCATCCACTTTGACTCGTCTCACTCTGGCGCACATGACCACAGTTTCCGTGCGCGAACAAGCTGTTCACCTACTCCGCCGAGGCACCGCAACGCCGAGGTTGCCCGCCGTCTCGGTGTCCCGAAGGGCACGGTCTCCTGGTGGAAGCACCAGGACCTCGCCAAGCGCAGCCAACTCCCCGACCGCAAGCGTTCCGCCTGCATGCACTGCTACGGCGACGAGTTGAACCGCCCCGCCTATGCCTATCTGCTCGGCCTCTACCTCGGCGACGGCCACATCCTGATGCCCAACGAGTACCGCCGAACGCAGAGCCTTCAGATCACCTGTGACGACCACTGGCCGGGAATCATGGACTCCGTCGAGCAGGCCATGCGCCAGGTCCTCCCCAACAACAAGCCCTGCCGGGTCCGGCGAACCGGCTGCCACGACGTCAAGGTCTACTCGAATCACCTGACCTGCTACTTCCCCCAGCACGGCCCCGGCAAGAAACACGAGCGCGTCATAGCCCTGGCGCCCTGGCAGCAGGAGATCGTCGACGCCCACTCGTGGGAGTTCCTGCGCGGCCTGATCCACTCCGACGGCTGTCGCATCACCAACTGGGCGACCCGCACGGTCAACGGCGTCAAGAAGCGCTACGAGTACCCGCGGTACTTCTTCACCAACACCTCGACCGACATCATCGGCCTCTTCACCGCCACCCTCGACGCCGTCGGCGTCCACTGGAAGGCCGCCGCCCGGTCCAACAGCGGCATCAACATCTCCATCGCCCGCAAGGACTCCGTCGCCCTCATGGACGCCCACATCGGCCCCAAGTACTGACAGCGGTGCGGCCCTTCCCCGGGAAGGGCCGCACCGTCGATGGCCGCTCAGTTGTCCAGGGTCCCCACGTGGTGGACGCGGACGAGGTTGGTGGAGCCGGCGAGGCCGGGTGGGGAGCCTGCCGTGATGACGACGATGTCGCCCTTCTGGCAGCGGCCGAGGGAGAGCAGTGCGGCGTCGACCTGCTCGACCATCTGGTCGGTGGTGGGGGCGAAGGGGCCGAGGAAGGTCTCGACGCCCCAGGTGAGGGCGAGTTGGCTGCGGACGGCCGGCTCGTAGGTGAAGGCGAGGACGGGGATCGGCGAGCGGTAGCGGGTCAACCGGCGTGCGGTGTCGCCGGACTGGGTGAAGGCGATCAGGTACTTGGCGTCGAGGAAGTCGCCGATCTCGGCGGCCGCGCGGGCGACGGCGCCGCCCTGGGTCCGCGGCTTGCTGCCGGTGGTGAGCGGCGGGAGGCCGGCGGCGAGGATGTCGGATTCGGCGGCCGCGATGATGCGGCTCATGGTCTTGACGGTCTCGACCGGGAACTTCCCGACCGAGGTCTCGCCGGAGAGCATCACCGCGTCCGTGCCGTCCAGCACCGCGTTGGCGACGTCGGAGGCCTCGGCCCGGGTCGGCCGGGAGGCGTTGATCATCGAGTCGAGCATCTGGGTGGCGACGATGACCGGCTTGGCGTTGCGCTTGGCGAGCTTGATGGCGCGCTTCTGGACCAGCGGGACCTCTTCGAGGGGCATCTCCACGCCGAGGTCGCCGCGGGCCACCATGATGCCGTCGAAGGCGTCCACGATGGCGTCCAGGTTGTCGACCGCCTGCGGCTTCTCGATCTTGGCGATGACCGGGACGTACCGCCCCTCCTCCGCCATGATCCGGTGCACGTCCTCGATGTCGCGCCCGCTGCGGACGAAGGAGAGCGCGACGAGGTCGGCGCCGGTGCGCAGCGCCCACCGCAGGTCGGCGACGTCCTTGTCGCTGAGCGCGGGGACGGAGACGGCGACGCCGGGGAGGTTGAGGCCCTTGTGGTCGGAGACGAGTCCGCCCTCGATGACGAGGCACCGCACCCGGGGCCCGTCCACCGAGAGGACCTCCAGGGTGACGCGGCCGTCGTCGACCAGGATGCGTTCGCCGCGGGAGACGTCGCCGGCCAGGCCGGGGTAGGTGGTGCCGCAGATGTCCTTGTCCCCCACGACGCCGTTGTCGGTGGAGATGGTGAACTCGTCGCCGCGTTCGAGAAGTACCGGCCCGTGGGCGAAGGTGTCGAGGCGGATCTTCGGGCCTTGAAGGTCGACGAGGACGCCGACGCTGCGGCCGGTCTCGTCGGCGGCCTTGCGGACCCGGCGGTACCGCTCCTCGTGTTCGAGGTGGGAGCCGTGGCTGAGGTTGAAGCGGGCGATGTCCATTCCGGCGTCGACCAGGGTCTTGATCTGGTCGTACGAGTCGGTGGCGGGCCCGAGGGTACAGACGATTTTTGCTCGGCGCATAGTGCTGAGAGTAGGCATTACCGGCGCGTAACCACGAGGCGGGTCCGGACCGCGGGATGACCTTTGCCGGAAGGCGAGTTGAACAATCTGACACATCCTCGGACCGGTGTGCGAGCACCGGTTCGGAAGCCCCGCGGGCGCTGCCCGTCGATGCGATTCCGTGAAGGGGTGTTAACCCGTAGTTCACCGTTGCTTCGGCTGGTGCTCCTCGCCCGGCGGGACGCTCGTCACCCCCGGGTGACCACCCGGACGGACGTAGCGGACGAGGGGAGCGTTCGGTATGAGACGTGCGCTGGTGATCCTGATGGCACTGGTCCTGGCGGGTGGGGTGACGTACGCGCTGTTCCCCGAGGGCGACGACGACAAGGACGTCGTCGAGGTCTCCGGCCTGATCGGCTCGGAGAAACGTGACTTCTTCCAGGATCCGCAGGTCGTCGCCGAGTTGGCCAAGCAGGGCCTGAAGGTGAACGTGGAGAGCGTCGGCTCCTGGCTGATGGACGGCGAGACGAAGCGGGACTTCGCCTTCCCGGCCAGCCAGCCGCCGGCCGACAAGCTGCGCGACGCGTGGGGCATCAAGGAGGTCCCGGTCCAGCCGTTCTACTCCCCGCTGGTGATCCTCGCGCACCGGCCGGTGGCGGACGTCCTGAGGCAGAACAACCTGGCCACGCTGGACGAGTCCACCGGGCTGTGGACGTTCAGGATGGACGCCTACGTGGCCGCTCTGAAGGCCGGCAGCACCTGGCCCGATCTCACCGGCGCGAAGGACCACGCGGAGCTGAAGGGCCCGGTGTTCCTCACCACCACCGACCCGGAGACCAGCTCCTCGGGCGCGCTGCACATCGCCCTGCTGTCCTACCTCCTGAACAACCGCCAGGTGGTCTTCGACCAGACCGGCATCGACAACACCAAGAAGGTGCTGTACACCGCGACCGCCCTCCAGGGCGGCCAGCAGAGCAGCAGCGACGAGCCGTTCAAGCGGTTCCTGGCCGGGGTCGGCAACCCGCTGGTGCTGGCCTACGAGTCGCAGGCCGCCGCGCTGGTGCTGAAGGGCGAGCCGACCGGCGACATGGTGGTGCTGTACCCGGACACCACCATCTACACCGACCACACCATCGTCAGCCGCACCGACAACGGCCGGAAGCTGGCCGCCCAGCTGCGCGACAACCCCGAACTGCGCCGGCTGGAGGCCCGGTACGGCTTCCGTCCGCAGGACGACCCGGACGCGTTCGCCGCGCTGGTCAAGGGCAAGACGCCCGCCTTCGCCCCGAACCTCACGGCCGCGAAGGTGAACCAGCCGCCGATCCCGGTGCCCGACGTCCTGACCAGGCTGATCAAGGCCGCCAAGGGAAAGGCCCAGTGAACGCCCCCGTGAATGCCCCTGCGAACAACGCCACGAACGACGTCACGAACGAAGCGACGAACGCCCCCGTGCGGCAGAAGGGTTGGCGCCTGCTCGCCGCCGCCCTGGGCACCGTCCTGGTGACGGTCACCGCCTGCACCTCCGACGCCACCCCGCCCGGCCCGAAGGTGACCGACCCACCCCCGCAGACCGCCCAGGCGGGCGTGCTGCGGGTCCTCGCCGGCAGTGAACTCCAGGACCTCGCGCCGATCCTGGAGGACGCGAAGAAGGCCACCGGGATCACCGTGCAGTTCTCCTGGACGGGCTCGCTGGACGGCGCGGACGCGGTCTCCAGCGGCCGGGCGGACGGCAAGTACGACGCCGTCTGGTTCCCGTCCAACCAGTACCTGCGGCTGGACGACACCGGGAAGTCCAAGGTGCTCTCCGAGACCCCGGTGATGGTCTCGCCGGTGGCGGTGGGCGTGCGCTCCTCGGTGCTCAACGAGCTCGGCTGGGGCGACGGTTCGAAGGTCACCTGGGCGCAGATCGGGGACGCCGCCTCGGCCGGGAAGCTGGCGTACGGGATGGCCGACCCGTCCCGTTCGAACTCGGGCTTCTCGACGCTGGTCGCGGTCGCCGCGGCCTTCTCGGGCGCGGGCGCCGCGCTGACCGAGGCGGACGTGCAGAAGGCCTCGCCGCAGCTGAAGCAGTTCTTCACCGGTCAGAAGCTCACCTCCGGCTCCTCCGGCTGGCTGGCGCAGGCCTACACCCGGGCCGAGCCCGGCAAGGTGGGGGCGCTGGTGAACTACGAGTCGGTGCTGCTCTCCCTGAACAAGACGCTCTCCCCGGACCAGCAGCTGACGGTGATCCGCCCGGTGGACGGCGTGGTGTCGGCGGACTACCCGCTGTCCCTGCTCGCCTCCTCGGCGCAGCGGGAGCGGGACTCCTTCCAGAAGCTGACCGCGTACCTGCTCAAGGAGGACGTGCAGAAGCGGATCTCGGAGACGACGCTGCGCCGCCCGGTGACCCCGGGGGTGTCCCCGGCGGCGGGCCTGCCGGCGGACCGGCGGCGGGAGCTGCCGTTCCCGGGCAGCCGGGCGGTGGCGGACGGGCTGCTGGCCTCGTACCAGAACGACCTGCGCCGGCCGTCCCGGACGGTGTACGTGCTGGACACCTCGGGGTCGATGGACGGGTCGCGGATCGCCGCGCTGAAGGCGGCGCTGAGCCGGCTGACCGGCGCGGACGACACCCGCGGGGTGCGCCGGTTCCGCAACCGTGAGGAGGTGACGCTGATCTCCTTCGCGTCGAAGGTGAAGTCGACGAAGACGCACGTGGTGCCGCCCTCCGGTAGCCAGCCGGGCCCGCAGGCGGAGCTGGCCTCGATCAACGCGGACGTGCAGTCGCTGTCGGCCTCGGGCGGGACGGCGCTGTACGACTCGCTGGAGGAGGCGTACCGGGTGATCCAGCGCCAGCAGCAGGCGGCGGGGGACGACCGGTTCACCTCGATCGTGCTGATGACGGACGGGGAGAGCAACGAGGGCGCCACGGACAACGACTTCCGGTCGTTCCACGCGGGGCTGTCGCCGGCGCAGAAGGCCATCCCGGTGTTCCCGATCAAGTTCGGGGAGGCGGCGGTGAGCCAGTTGCAGGGGGTGGCGGAGCTGAGCGGCGGGAAGCTGTTCGACGGGTCGGGTTCGCTGGACGGGGCGTTCGAGGAGATCCGTGGCTACCAGTGAGGGCGGCCGCCCGGGGGTGGGCCGGCGGGTGTGGCGGTACCTGGAGTCGACCAGGAACCTGGTGGGCTTCGGCGGCGCCATCGCGGGCGTCGGGCTGCACATCGCCGGGCTGGGCGGGTCGCTGTGGCCGGGGGTGGTGGTGGGGCTGTACGGCATCGGCGCGCTGCTGACGCCCGGTCCGAAGGACCCCGACGGCTCCCGGCAGCCCCCGAACCCGACCCCACAGCCGCCGGTACCGGAGGCCTCCGGGATCTCCGGCATCTCCGGGCTCTCCGGCATCTCCGGGGCCTCCGGGCTCTCCGGGGTCTCGGCCGGCTCCACGGCCCCGCCCCCCGCGCCGCGCCCCGACCCCGAGCTGGAGGCGCTGGCCGCGTACCTGGACTCGGCGGAGCTGCCGCCCTCGGCCAAGGTGGACGACCTGGTGGACGCGCTGCGCGCCGCCGGGTCGGGCCCGGTGGCGGAGCGGATCGTGCGGCACCGGCTGCCGGTCGCGGTCGCCGGCTACCTGCGGGCCCGGACCTGGCAGCCGTGGGCGGGCCCGGACGCGCCGGACCCGGAGGCCGAGCTCGCCCGGGAGGTGGACCGGCTGGCCGCCGACCTCGCCTGACCCACCGAAGCCGACCAAACCTGAGCTGACCTGACCTCGCCTGACCCGCCGAACCGCCGTCATACCACCCCGACCCCCGCCCACCCCGGTCACGAACGAGTCGCCAAGATCTCACCTGTTGGAAACGTCGGAGGGCTATCCATCGGCGGGGCCCGCACGGCAGACTTCTACGCGCGTTCCTCTACGCGCGTCACCGCGCTCACGCATGCCCCATGAACACCAGTTGACGGTCCATCCGCCCGTCAGTCCCCACCCGGGAGAGTCGTCCATGTCCCTGAACCGTCGTGACTTCGTCACCCGGTCCGCCGCCACCGCCGCCGGCGCCGCCCTCGTCGGCGGGACCGGCCTCGCCGCCGCCACCCCCGCCGCGGCCGCCGAGCCGGGCCCGGAGCAGGCGCAGGCCAAGGGCAAGAGCCACAAGCAGGCCTTCACCGTCATGGGCACCACCGACCTGCACGGCCGGGTGCTCAACTGGGACTACTTCACCGACGCGGTCTACGCCGACAAGGCGCACAACGCCGTCGGCCTCGCCAAGATCTCCACCCTGGCCAACCAGGTCCGCGAGGAGAAGGGCTGGAACCGCTGCCTGCTGATCGACTCCGGCGACATCATCCAGGGCACCCAGCTGACCTACTACTACGCCCGCGTCGAGCCGATCGCCACCGACGGCGACACCGTGCCCGACCACCCGATGGCCGTCGCCATGAACCTCATGGGCTACGACGCCGCCGCGCTCGGCAACCACGAGTTCAACTACGGCATCCCCACCGTGAAGGCCTTCGAGGACCAGCTGGAGTTCCCGCTGCTGGGCGCCAACGCCCTGCACGCCAAGAACGAGAAGCCGGCCTTCCCGCCGTACGTCATCAAGGAACTGCACCTGGGCGGCGGCCGCCCGCTGCGGGTCGGCATCCTCGGCCTCACCAACCCGGGCATCGCGATCTGGGACAAGGCCAACGTCACCGGCAAGATGGTCTTCCCGGGCATCGTGGAGACGGCGGCGAAGTACGTGCCGCGGATGAAGGCGGCGGGCGCGGACGTCATCGTGGTGTCGGCGCACTCCGGCATCGACGAGCCGACCACCTACGGCGACCAGCTGCCCTGGCCCGAGGACGCCTCGGGCGAGATGGCGGAGACCGTCCCGGACATCGACGCGGTGCTGGTGGGGCACACCCACAAGGAGGTGCCGCAGCGGCTGATCGTCAACAAGAAGACCGGCAAGACCGTGGTGCTCTCCGAGCCGCTGTGCTGGGGCCAGCGCCTGAGCTGCTTCGACTTCGAGGTCGAGCTCGTCGACGGCGCCTGGAAGGTCCTCTCGGTCTCCTCGCGGGTGCTGAACTCCAACACCGCCGAGGAGAACCCGGAGATCGTCAACGCGATCACCGACCAGCACAAGAAGGTCGTGGCGTACGTCAACCAGCAGATCGGCACCTGCAAGGCCGAGCTGTCGATCGCCGAGTCGCGGTTCCAGGCGACCCCGATCATCGACCTGATCGGCCGCGTCCAGGCCGACACCGTGAAGGCGGCCCTGGCCGGCGGGCAGTACGCCAACCTGCCGGTGGTGGCGCAGGCCGCGCCGTTCAACCGCACCGCGGTGATCCCGGCCGGCCAGGTCAAGCTGCGTGACGCGGCCGGCCTGTACATCTACGAGAACACCCTGGAGGCCCGCATCCTGACGGGTGCGGAGCTGAAGGACTACCTGGAGTTCTCGGCGAAGTACTTCTACCAGCTGGCCCCCGGCGCCGCGGTGGACAAGGAGAAGCTGACCGGCGCCGAGACCACGCCCGACTACAACTACGACTCGGTGTACGGGCTGAGCTACGACATCGACATCGCGCAGCCGAAGGGCCAGCGGATCGTCAACCTGTCGTTCCAGGGCAAGCCGATCGACCCGGCCGCCCAGTTCGTCCTGGCGGTCAACAACTACCGCGCCAACGGCGGCGGCAACTTCCCGCACGTGGCGAAGGCCAAGCTGGTCTGGTCGAACTCCGACGAGATCCGCAACACGATGATCGCCTGGGTGAAGGCCAAGGGCGTCATCGACCCGGCCGACTTCTTCACCAACTCCTGGCGCCTCGTCCGCGCCGGCCAGCCGGTGTTCTGATCGGTGCTCCCCTTCGAGGCGCCGCCGGGCTCGTCCGCCCGGCGGCGCCTCGCCGCGTGCGGGGCGGTGGAAGAATGGCGCCATGAGCGAGATCCCCGAGCGCCACGCGCGGTTGCTGGCGTACGCGCAGAGCCTGACGCCTCCAGCCGGGTGGAAGATCGAGATCTCCGGCGACGAGATCATCATGATGGCCGGTCCGTCCGTCATCCATCAGCGCAACCTCCTGCTCGTCCGCAGGCAGTTCGAAGCACACGAACCTGCCGACATGATGGCGAGCGAGAACACCGATCTCGCCTCGCCCAACGTGGGCAAGCTACGCAATCCCGACCTCACCTACGTCCCGCTCTCGGTGCTCGAGTCCGGCGGCAACGAGGTGCCCGCCGAGCAGGCCGCCATCGCAGTGGAGATCGTCTCCCCGTCGAACCCGGAGAACGACCTGGTCGGCAAGGTCCGTGACTACCCGCTGATGGACATCCCGCTGTACCTGCTGATCGACCCGCGCAACGGCGACATCACGCTCTACTCCGAGCCCTCCGCCACTGGCTACCACCAGCAGTGGACCGGCAAGTTCGGCGACCGGGTGCCGATCCCGGCCCCGTTCGACTTCGAGCTCGCCACCGACACCCTGCTCCGCTACCCGGTCTGACCCACTCGCTCGGCGAGACGATCGGACATCTGAGAGAGACTGGAGGATATTCAGCCGCTCACCCGCCCTCCCTATCGTTGAGTCATCGCGAACGGCCCCACGGGGGGCCTGGGTTGTGGACCGGACAGGGAGTGAGTGCGATGCGTGCGGTGGTGCAGCGGGAGGTCGGCGGGCCGGAGGTCCTGGAGGTCGCCGAGGTGGCGCGCCCGGAGCTGCTGAGCGGCGAGGTGCTGGTGCGGGTGAAGGCGGCCGGGGTGAACCCGGTGGACGTGGCGGTGCGGGCGGGCTGGTTCCCGCTGCTGGGCGAGCCGCCGTTCACGGTGGGCTGGGACCTCTCCGGGGTGGTGGAGGAGGCCGCGCCCGGTGCCCGGTACCGGGTGGGCGAGGAGGTGTACGGGATGCCGTTCTTCCCGCGCGCCGCGAACGCGTACGCCGAGTACGTGGCCGCGCCGTCCCGCCAGCTGGCCCGCAAGCCCGCCTCGATCGACCACGTGCAGGCGGCCGCGCTGCCGCTGGCCGCGCTGACCGCCTGGCAGGGCCTGGTGGACGTGGCGAAGGTCGACGAGGGGCAGCGGGTGCTGATCCACCGGGCGGCGGGCGGGGTCGGCCACTTCGCGGTGCAGATCGCCAAGGCCCGTGGGGCGTACGTGATCGCGCTGGCGAGCGAGCCCAAGCACGCCTTCCTCCAGGAGATCGGCGCGGACGAGGTGATCGACTACCGCACCACCGACTACACGGAGGCGGTCAAGGACGTCGACATCGTCTTCGACTCCTCCTCCGAGGGCACCCGCGCGCTGGAGGTGCTCAAGCCCGGCGGGGTGCTGGTGAGCATCATGGAGCACCGCGACCGGGAGCTGGCCGCCGCCGTCGAGGCCGCCGGACGGCGCTTCGCGGGCGTCTCGGTCGAGCCGGACTACGCGGCGCTGGAGGAGATCGCCGCCCTGGTGGACGAGGGCCGGATCCGCCCGCACGTCGCGCGGACCTTCCCGCTGGCCGAGGCCGGCCCGGCGCACGAGCTGGTGGGCTCCGGTACCGTCCAGGGCAAGGTCGTCCTCACCGTCGGCTGAGGAAGCGAAGGAGCGGGGCATTGGACATCCTGACCGAGGCACTGGGCTCGATGCGGACGGCGCACCCCGCCTCCGTCCGCACCGAGGGCCGCGCGCCCTGGGCCCTGCGGCTGCCGCCGGTGGTCGGGGCCGGGTTCCACGTCGTCCTGTACGGGACGTGCTGGCTGATCCCGCTCAACCCCCAGGAGCACGGCCCGGAACCCGGCGAGCCGGTGCCGCTCAGCCCGGGGGACGTGGTGTTCCTGCGGGACGGCCGCGGCCACATCCTCGCCGACCACCCGGACACCCCGCCGGTGTCGGCCGAGGCGTCCCGGGCGGACGACAGCCTGCCGATCGGCACCGTCTCGCTGGGCGGTGCCGGCGCCCGCACCAGTCTGCTGTGCGGCAACTACCACCTGGACCAGGGCCGCCCGCACCCGATGGTCCGCCAGTTGCCGGCCCTCATCCACCTCCAGACCCGGCACGGCCGCCACCCCGAACTGGCCGCCGCCGTCCAGCTGTTGGGCGCGGAGCTGGAGAACCCGCGGATCGGCTCGACCGGGATCGTGCCGGCCCTGATCGACTCGCTGCTGCTGTACATCCTGCGGGCCTGGTTCGAGGACCAGCCGCCCGCGACGGCCGCGGGCTGGGCGGCGGCGCTCGGCGACGCGGGGGTGGCCCCGGCCCTGGCGGCGATCCACGAGGCGCCGGCGACGGCCTGGACGGTGGAGTCGCTGGCGGAGCGGGCGGGGCTGTCCCGGGCGGCGTTCGCCCGCCGGTTCACCTCGATGGTGGGCGAGCCGCCGATGGCGTACCTCACCCGCTGGCGGATGACCACGGCGGCCCGGCTGCTGCGCGAGTCGGAGGCGCCGCTGACGACGGTGGCGGCCCGGACCGGGTACGGCTCGGAGTACGCCTTCGCGAAGGCGTTCAAGCGGGAGTTCGGGCAGGCCCCCGGCGGCTACCGCCGGGAGGCCCGCGCCGCGTGACCCGCCCGAACCCCGTTGCTAGGACCTTCAGGGAACGGAGCGTCAGAACGGGAACGCCGTCCGCCCGTGCTGGACGGAGATCCACTTCACCGTGGTGAAGGCGTCCACCGTGGACTCGCCGTTGAGCCGCCCGACCCCGGAGTTCTTCTCCCCGCCGAACGGCACCGCCGGCTCGTCCGCGATGGTCCCGTCGTTGACGTGGATCATGCCGGTCTCGATCCGGTGCGCGACCCGCACACCGCGCTCGACGTCGGCGGTGTGCACGGCGCCGCTGAGCCCGAAGGGGCTGTCGTTGGCGATCCGGACGGCCTCGTCCTCGCCGTCGAAGGGCACCACCAGTACGACCGGGCCGAAGAGTTCGCGCCGCAGGATCGGCGCGTCCTCGGCCAGGCCGGTGAGCACCACGGGCTCCATCAGGCTGCCGACCGTGCTGCCGCGCAGCAGCACGGTGGCGCCGGCCGCGACCGCCTGGTCGACCTGCGTGCCGATGTTGTCGGCCTGGACGGCGTTGATCAGCGGGCCGATCTGGGTGGCCGGGTCCTTCGGGTCGCCGACGGTGAGCGAGGCGACCTTGGCGACGAACTTCTCGGTGAACTCGGCCTCGATGCTGCGGTCGACCAGCACCCGGTTGGCGGCCATGCAGACCTGGCCCTGGTGGACGAAGCGGCTGAACACGGCGGCGTCGACCGCGTAGTCCACGTCGGCGTCGTCCAGCACGATCAGCGCGCTGTTGCCACCGAGCTCCAGCACCGTCCGCTTGAAGTGCGCGGCGGCGACGGTCGCGACGTGCCGGCCGATCTGGTCGGAGCCGGTGAAGGAGATCACCTTGGGCACGGGGTGCTCGATGAACGCGTCGCCGATCTCGGCGATGTCGGTGACCACGACGTTGAGCAGGCCGGGCGGCAGGCCGGCGTCCTCGAAGATCTTGGCGATCAGGGTGCCGCCGACCACCGGGGTCTCCTGGTGCGGCTTGAGCACCACGCCGTTGCCGAGCGCCAGGGCCGGCGCGACGGCCTTGAGCGAGAGGAACAGCGGGAAGTTGAACGGGCTGATCACGCCGACCACGCCGACCGGCAGCCGGTAGAGGCGGTTCTCCTTGCCGGGCGCCGGGGAGGGCAGCAGCCGGCCCTCGGCGCTCACCGACAGGTGCAGGCACTCCCGCAGCATGTCCTTGACGAGGCCGAGCTCGAACCCGGCCTTGAGCGCGGTGCCGCCGAGCTCGGCCATGATCGCCTGGACGATCTCCGGCTCGCGCTCCTCGACGATGCGCAGCGCCCGTTCGAAGACCAGCCGCCGGGCGTACGGATTGGCGGCGGCCCACACCCGCTGGGCGCGTTCGGCGGCCCGGTAGGCCTGGTCGACCTCGTCGACGGTGGCGACGGTGATGGTGGCGAGCTTGTCCCCGGTGTAGGGATCGACGTCGACGATGTCCCAGGAGCCGCTGCCGCTGCGCCATTCGCCGTCGATGTACTGCAGCGCCAAGTCGGAGAAGTACGACATCCGATCCCTCTCGTGCCGATGCGGGAACCCGTGCGGGCCGCTACGGCGTCCCGCCCTGACTGAACATCATCGTACTGACCGGTCAAAGCTCTTGGCGTACGGAGCGAAGAAGATCCCGGGTCGGCTCGGGGTCGAGGCTGTCGGCGAGCAGGCCCTCCATCGCCTGGCGGTACTCGGCGACCTCGGCGGGCTTGTCGAGGTAGAGCGCGGTGGTGAACTGCTCCAGGTAGACGACGTCGCCGAGTTCGGGTTCGGCGAAGCCGAGCAGGGTGAACGCGCCCGCCTCGGCGCTGAGTCCGGCGGAGCCGAGCGGCAGCACCCGGAACCGGACGTTGGGCAGGTCGCTCAGCTCCAGCAGCCGGTCGATCTGGTTGCGCATCAGTTCGCGGCCGCCCCAGGGCCGGCGCAGCGCGGCCTCGTCGAGGACGGCGAGCAGCCTCGGCGCGCGCTCGGCGGTGAGCAGCGCCTGGCGCTTGAGCCGGACCTCGACCCGCCGTTCGATCTCGGCCGGTTCGGTGACGTGGCCGCCCGCGGCGATGACGGCCCGGGCGTAGTCGGGGGTCTGGAGCAGCCCATGGACGAACTGGACCTCGTAGCCGAAGATCTCGGCGACGGCCTCCTCCAGGCCGACGTAGTTCTGGAACCAGGTGGGCAGCACGTCGCCGTACTCGTGCCACCAGGAGGAGGCGTTGGCGTCCTGGACCAGGCCGAGGACGGTGGCGCGCTCGTGCTCGGACTCGACGCCGTACAGGGTGAGCAGGTCGGCGACGTCGCGCTCCTTGAAGCCGACCCGGCCCAGCTCCATCCGGCTGATCTTGGACTCGGAGGCGCGGATCGAGTACCCGGCCTCCTCGCGGCTGACGCCTCTGGCCTCGCGGAGTTTTCGCAGCTGGGTCCCGAGGAGCAGGCGCCGGACTGTGGCACCACCGCCCGCCTGAGTCGTGCTCATTGCGTCAACCTCCGCACTCGCGCAGCCCCCCGGCCGTCGGCGGCAGTCTGCCATCTGGCACCGACGAACAACAGCCCGTCAGCGGGTGCGTTCCAGCCGGATCAGCGCAGGGACGGCGGCGGCGCTCAGGACGGCCAGGAAGAGCCAGGGCACGGCGGCACCGCGGCCGAGGAGCAGGGTCAGCAGAGCGGGCGCGACGGCCTGGCCGAAGTTCCAGGAGAGCTGGTAGAGGGCCAGGTAGCGGCCGCGGCGGGCCGGGTCGGCGAGCGAGACGCTGAGGTCCGCGGTGAACGGGGTGGCGACGGTCTCGGCCAGGTTGTAGACGAGCATCGCGGTGACCAGTCCGACCGGGACGGCCCAGCCGGGGGCGGCGGCGACCAGGGCGAAGAGGAGGAAGGCGAGCGCGTTGAGGAGCGCGCCGACGGCCACCACCCGGGTGGGGCGCCGGTGTTCGAGCCGGCGGGCGACGGCGCTCTGGGTGAGCACGACCTGGACGCCGTTGAGGACGAGCAGGGCGCCGGCGGTCCAGGCGTCGCGGTGCAGGCCCTCGGTGAGGTACACGGCGAGCAGCATGCCGAGGATCATCGAGGCGAAGACGAAGGTGAGGTTGACGGCGATCAGCAGCAGGTAGCGCCGGTCGCGCAGCACCGCCCGGTACCCGCCGGGGGCGTCCGCCGCGTCCTGCGCCGCGCTGGGGAGGTCCGCCGGTGCCGCCCCCGCGCCGGTCGGCCGCCAGGTGCCCAGCAGGGCCGCCGCGAGGGCGTAGCTGGCCGCGTTGAGCACCACCAGCAGCCGCAGCGCGCCGTTCCCGCCGCCGGCCACCAGGACGGCGCCGAGCGCCCCGCCGAGGCCGAGTCCGGTGTTGCGCAGCGTCTGCACCAGGGCGAACCAGCGCGGCCGCTCCCCCTCGTCGGCGGCGAGGACGACCAGGCCGGTGCTGGCGGTCCAGTAGCCGACGTGCCCGATCTGGGCCAGCAGGCAGACCAGCACGATCTGCCAGGCTTGCTGGGCGCCGAGGAAGCCGAGGTAGGCGAGGGCGGAGAGCGCGTTCCCGGCGGTGGCGACCGGCCGGGCGCCGTACCGGTCGATCAGCGGCCCGACGGCGACGGCGGTGGGCAGGGCGAGCAGCCGCGCGGTGGAGACGGCGGCGCCGACGGCGGCGACGGCGAGGCCGGTGGTGGTGGCGAAGTAGACGAGGGTGAAGGCGAGGATCAGCCCGGTGCCGAGGCTGTCGACGAGGTGGGCGCCGATCAGCCGGGCGCGGCCGGCGGTGGCGGGCAGTCCGAGGCGGTCGCGCAGCGGCGGGCGCGGTTCGGAACGCGGCGGGGAGGGGGTCGCGGTGGTCATGGGTCGAGCCTTCCTGGGATGATCACCGGCGCCCACTGATTCCATCAGGATCGAATCCTCATCGGAGGCGCCCGTGCTGACCTGGGAGTTCTCGGCGCAGGACCTGGCCCGCACCCGGTTCGCCCGTTCCCCGCTCGGCGAGCTGGTGACGAGCGTCGAGGTGCTCAAGGACCCGGGCCGGCACGCCGTGCACCTGCCGTGGGTGCGGGCGGCCCGGCGGCGGCTGGCGGGGGTCGGCTGGGAGCTGCTGTCGGCGCTGGTGCGGCTGCCGACGGTGTACGTGGCGGACTTCCTCACCCCGGTGCCGGACGGCCCGGATCCGACGATCGAGCGGCAGGCGGCCGAGCTGGCCGCCACCGATCCGGCCGTGGTGCGCCGCGACCTGGCCCGGATCGACGGTGAACTCCACCCGCTGGTGGCCCGGTTGGCGCGGGACCCGGAGTCCGGCATGGCCCGGCTGGCGGCCGAGGTGGAGGCGTACTGGGCGGCCGCGATCGCCCCGCACTGGGCGCGGATGCAGCGGCTGACCGACGGCGAGATCCTGCGCCGGGCCCGGCAGATGTCGGCGGGCGGTCCGGCGGCGCTCTTCGCCGACCTGCACCCGCAGGTCGGCTGGGAGCGCGACACGCTGCGGATCGGCCACCGGATCGACGTGCACCGGCGGCTGGACGGCGCGCGCGGGCTGGTGCTGCTGCCGACGGTCTTCGCCTGGCCGGGCGTGTACTCGCAGCAGAACCCGCCCTGGCAGCCCGGTCTGGTCTACCCGCCGCGCGGCGTCGCCACGCTCTGGGAGACCTCGGGCGAGCCGGTCCCGGAGGGGCTGGCCCGGGTCCTCGGCCGCACCCGGGCCCGGCTGCTGGCCGAGCTCGACGCCCCCGCCTCCACCACCGAACTGGCCGCCCGCACCGGCCTGTCCGCCCCGAACCTCTCGCACCACCTGGGCGCCCTGCACGACGCCGGCCTGCTGGCCCGCCACCGCACCGGCCGCACGGTCCTCTACCTGCGCACGGAGGCGGCCGAACTCCTGCTGAACGTCCGGTAGTTGACGCAACCACCCGGGCCACTCGGGCGTCCCACAGACCGTGCTCCGACGACTCCTGATCGCCGCACTGCTGCTCGCCGTCCTCGCCGCCACCGGCGCCGCCGACGACGACCGTCCGCCGCCGCCCCGGGCCGCCGCGTCTCCCGAGGCCTCACCCACCCCGACGCCGACCGCCGAGCTCCCGAGCGCCATGACCACCGTCCCGCCCGGCACCACCGAACCGAGCGGTCCGCTGCTGGAGCGGGCCCGGGCGCTGACGGCGGCCTGGTCCGGCTCCGACACCCAACGCCTCTGGCGGACCGGGTACTTCCCGCGGAGCACCAAGGAGCTGTTCGGACCGGCCGCGGGCTACGACAGCCGGAACGACCGGGAGGCGCTCGCCTACTACCGGTTGGACCTGCCGGCCGAGGCCGTCGAGGTCCCCGCGACCGGCGAGGTGGTCTGGCCGGACGGCTCGCGCGCGACCCTGCCGCTGCTGGACCCGGCGACCGCGCTGCGTTCCCCGTACAGCCGGGACCTGTGCCCGAGCGACCCGTGCGGCCGGCTCACCGTCACCGCCGTCCGGCTGGCCACCCGCCCGCAGCTGACCAGCCGGGGCGAGGCGACGATCCCGGTCTGGGAGCTGACGACCGCCGGCCACGAGACGCCGCTCGCCGTCGCCGCCGTGGCGGCGTCCGAGCCGCGCTTCCTGAGGAACGCCCCGGACTGGCACGGCATCCCGCTGGCGAGCGTCCTGGAATCCGGGTCGACCGAGCAGCGACTCGAAGGGCTGTTCCTGCTGGAGGGCTGCGAGCAGCTGCTGCCGGGCGAGGTGTACGAGACCGCGGAGGTGGTGGTGCTGATCGGCCACATCGCGCCCGCCCGGCGGGCCGGCTGCGAAACGGAGGAATCCCGGACCGTCGTGGGCGCCTTCCGGCTCGCCCGGCCGCTCGGCGACCGCGTCGTCCTCAACCTGGCGCTCTGGACGCCCGAGGTGCTCGACCACTCCTGGCGCCGGTAGGCGTCGCCGGCGCCTGCCCGGACATGCGAGGGCGCCTGCCCCCCAACTGGTCGGGGAAGGGGGCAGACGCCAGAGGACCGCATTGGCCCGGCGACGCTGACGGGTGGAAGCGGGTAACACAACCCGGTGAATGCGGCACCGGGCGGTCAGGGGTCCGGCTCAGACCACCAGCGGGCGGTCGGTGGGCCGGATCGGCGCGGGAAGCGGGGTCTTGCCGCCGAGGTACTTGTCCACCGCGGCGGCGGCCGAACGGCCCTCCGCGATGGCCCAGACGATCAGCGACTGGCCACGGCCGGCGTCGCCGCAGACGTAGACGCCATCGACATTGGTGGCGAACTTCCCGTCCCGGGCGATATTACCGCGTGCGTCGAGGTCCACGCCCAACTGCTCGACCAGACCGTTCTTCACGTCCGTCCCGGTGAAGCCCATGGCCAGGGTGACCAGCTGGGCCGGGATGGTCCGCTCGCTGCCGGGGACGGGCTCGAACCGGCCGTCCTTGAACTCCACCTCGACCAGGTGCAGCTCCTGGACGTTGCCGTCCTCGTCACCGCTGAAGTGGGTGGTGTTGACGGAGTAGATCCGCTCGCCGCCCTCCTCGTGCGCGGAGGTGACCTTGTAGGTCATCGGCATGGTCGGCCAGGGCTGGTGGCCGGGGCGCTCCTCGGACGGCCGCGGCATGATCTCCAGCTGGGTGACCGAGGCCGCGCCCTGGCGGTGGGCGGTGCCGACGCAGTCCGCGCCGGTGTCGCCGCCGCCGATGACGACGACGTGCTTGCCCTTGGCGCTGATCGGCGACTCGACGAAGTCGCCCTCCTGCACCTTGTTGGCCAGCGGCAGGTACTCCATGGCCTGGTGGATGCCCTTGAGCTCGCGCCCGGGCACCGGCAGGTCGCGGGCGGTGGTCGCACCGGCCGCGAGGACGACGGCGTCGAAGCGCTCGCGCAGCTGCTGGCCGGTGATGTCCTCGCCGACGTGCACGCCGGTGCGGAACCGGGTGCCCTCCGCGCGCATCTGCTCGATGCGGCGGTTGATGTGGCGCTTCTCCATCTTGAACTCGGGGATGCCGTAGCGCAGCAGGCCACCGACGCGGTCGGCGCGCTCGTACACCACCACGGTGTGCCCGGCCCGGGTGAGCTGCTGGGCGACGGCCAGGCCGGCCGGGCCGGAGCCGACCACGGCCACCGTCTTGCCGGACAGCCGCTCCGGGACCTGCGGCGTGACGCCGCCGCGGTCCCAGGCCTTGTCGATGATGGTGACCTCGACGTTCTTGATGGTCACCGCGTCCTGGTTGATGCCGAGGACGCACGCCGACTCACAGGGCGCGGGGCAGAGGCGGCCGGTGAACTCCGGGAAGTTGTTGGTCGCGTGCAGCCGCTCGATCGCGCCGACGAAGTCGTCCCGGTAGGCGAGGTCGTTCCACTCGGGGATGAGGTTCCCGAGCGGGCAGCCGTTGTGGCAGAACGGGATGCCGCAGTCCATGCAGCGACCGGCCTGCTTGGTGATGATCGGCAGGAGGCTGCGCTCGACGTAGACCTCGTTCCAGTCCCGCAGACGGACGTCCACGGGACGGCGCTCGGCCAGCTGCTTGGGCGTGGTCAGGAAGCCCTTGGGGTCAGCCATTTGCCGCCTCCATCATCTTGCGAGTGGTCTCGGCCTCGGAGAGGCCATCGCGCTCAGCGGCGTCCTTGGCGGCGAGCACTGCCTTGTAGTCGGTCGGCATGATCTTGGAGAAGCGGGAGACCCCGCCGCCCCAGTCGGCCAGGAGCTCGGCGGCGACGGTGGAGCCGGTCTCCTCGTAGTGCTGCTGCACGGTCTCGCGCAGCCAGTCGCGGTCGTCGGCGGTCGGGGCCTCGATGCCCACCATGCCGTCGTTCACGTTCGCGGGGCGCAGGTCCAGGACGTACGCGATGCCGCCGGACATGCCCGCCGCCAGGTTGCGCCCGGTCTCGCCGAGGATGACGACCCGGCCGCCGGTCATGTACTCCAGGCCGTGGTCGCCCACGCCCTCGACCACCAGGGTGGCCCCGGAGTTGCGGACGGCGAAGCGCTCACCGGCCTTGCCGCGCAGGTGGATCCGGCCCGCGGTGGCGCCGTAGCCGATGGTGTTGCCGGTGATGACGTGGTTCTGCGCGTCGTTGCCGATGGCCGCGGCGTCGCGGGCCGGGCGGACGATCACCACACCGCCGGAGAGGCCCTTGCCGACGTAGTCGTTGGCGTCGCCCTCCAGCCGCAGGGTGATGCCCTTGGGCACGAAGGCGCCGAAGGACTGCCCGGCGGAGCCGGTGAAGGTGACGTCGATCGTCCCCTCCGGCAGGCCCTCGCCGCGGTACCGCTTGGTCACCTCGTGGCCGAGCATGGTGCCGACGGTGCGGTTGACGTTGCGGATCGGCAGCTGGACGCGGACGGCGTCGCCGCGCTCCAGGGCGTCCTCGGCGAGCTCGATCAGCTGGTTGTCCAGCGCCTTGTCCAGCGCGTGGTCCTGCGAGGTGGTGCAGTGGCGGGCGGCACCCTCCGGCAGCGCCGGCACGTGGAACAGCGGGGCCAGGTCGAGCCCGGCGGCCTTCCAGTGGTCGATCGCCGCCTGGGCGTTGATGTGCTCGGCGTGGCCGACGGCCTCCTCGATCGAGCGGAAGCCGAGCTCCGCCAGGATCTCGCGGACCTCCTCGGCGATGAACTCGAAGAAGTTGACCACGAATTCGGGCTTGCCGGAGAACCGCTCGCGCAGCACCGGGTTCTGCGTGGCGACACCGACCGGGCAGGTGTCCAGGTGGCAGACGCGCATCATGATGCAGCCGGAGACGACCAGCGGGGCGGTCGCGAAGCCGAACTCCTCGGCGCCCAGCAGGGCGGCGATGACGACGTCGCGGCCGGTCTTCAGCTGACCGTCCGTCTGGACCACGATGCGGTCGCGCAGCCCGTTGAGCAGCAGGGTCTGCTGGGTCTCGGCGAGGCCGAGCTCCCAGGGGCCGCCCGCGTGCTTCAGCGAGGTGAGCGGCGAGGCGCCGGTGCCGCCGTCGTGCCCGGAGACCAGGACGACGTCCGCGTGCGCCTTGGACACACCGGCCGCGACCGTCCCGACGCCGACCTCGGACACCAGCTTCACGTGGATGCGGGCGGCCGGGTTGGCGTTCTTGAGGTCGTGGATCAGCTGCGCCAGGTCCTCGATCGAGTAGATGTCGTGGTGCGGCGGCGGCGAGATCAGGCCGACACCCGGGGTGGAGTGCCGGGTCTTGGCGACCCACGGGTAGACCTTGTGGCCGGGCAGCTGGCCGCCCTCGCCGGGCTTGGCGCCCTGGGCCATCTTGATCTGGATGTCGTCCGCGTTGACCAGGTACTCGGAGGTGACGCCGAAGCGGCCGGAGGCGACCTGCTTGATCGCCGAGCGGCGCTCCGGGTCGTACAGGCGGTCCGGGTCCTCGCCGCCCTCACCGGTGTTGGACTTGCCGCCGAGGCGGTTCATCGCGATGGCCAGGGTCTCGTGCGCCTCGCGGGAGATCGAGCCGTACGACATGGCGCCGGTGGAGAAGCGCTTGACGATCTCGGAGACCGGCTCGACCTCCTCGACCGGGATCGGCGCGCGGCCGAGGCCGTCCAGCTGGAACAGGCCGCGCAGCGTCATCAGACGGGCGGACTGCTCGTTCACCCGGTCCGTGTACTGCTTGAAGATGTCGTACCGGCGGTTGCGGGTGGAGTGCTGCAACCGGAAGACGGTGTCCGGGTCGAACAGGTGCGGCTCGCCCTCGCGGCGCCACTGGTACTCGCCGCCGATCTCCAGCGCGCGGTGCGCGGCCGGGATGCCGGAGGCCGGGTACGCCTTGGCGTGCCGGGCGGCGGTCTCGCGGGCGATCTCGTCCAGGCCGATGCCGCCGAGCTTGGTGGTGGTGCCGGCGAAGTAGCCGTCCACCAGCTCCTGGGAGAGGCCGATGGCCTCGAAGACCTGGGCTCCGCGATAGGAGGCCACGGTGGAGATGCCCATCTTGGACATGACCTTGAGCACGCCCTTGCCGAGCGCCTTGATCAGGTGCTTGATGGCCTTCTCGGGCTCGACGCCCTGGATGAACACGCCCTGGGCGACCAGGTCCTCGACGGACTCCATCGCCAGGTACGGGTTGACCGCGCCGGCGCCGTAGCCGATCAGCAGCGCGACGTGGTGCACCTCGCGGACGTCACCGGCCTCGACCAGCAGCGACACCTGGGTGCGCTGCTTGGTGCGGATCAGGTGGTGGTGGATCGCCGAGGTGAGCAGCAGCGAGGGGATCGGGGCGTGCTCGGCGTCCGAGTGGCGGTCGGAGAGCACGATGATCCGGGCGCCGTCGGCGATCGCCGCGTCGGCCTCGGCCGCGATCTCGGCGAGCCGGGAGGCCAGGCCCTGGCCGCCGGTGGTGACCTTGTAGAGGCCGGACAGCGTGACGGCCTTGAGGCCGGGCTGGTCGCCGTCGTGGTTGATGTGGACGAGCTTGGCCAGCTCGTCGTTGTCGATCACCGGGAAGGTGATGCCGACCGAGCGGCAGGAGGCGGCCTCGGCGCCCAGCAGGTTGCCCTCGGGGCCGAGGTTGCTCAGCAGCGAGGTGACGAGCTCCTCGCGGATGGCGTCCAGCGGCGGGTTGGTGACCTGCGCGAAGAGCTGCACGAAGTAGTCGAACAGCAGGCGCGGCTTCTCGCTGAGCGCGGCGATCGGCGAGTCGGTGCCCATCGAACCGAGCGCCTCGGCGCCGGTCTTGGCCATCGGCGCGAGGATGACCCGCAGCTCCTCCTCGGTGTAGCCGAAGGTCTGCTGGCGGCGGGTGACCGAGGCGTGGGTGTGCGCGATGTGCTCGCGCTCGGGCAGCTTGGCGAGCTGGATCTGCCCGGCGGCGACCCACTCCTCGTACGGGTGCTCGGCGGCGAGGGCGGACTTGATCTCCTCGTCCTCGACGATCCGGCCCTCGACGGTGTCGACCAGGAACATCTTGCCGGGCTGGAGGCGGCCCTTCTTGGCGATCTTCTCCTGCTCGATGTCGAGCACGCCGACCTCGGAGGAGAGGACGACCAGGCCGTCCTCGGTGATCCAGTAGCGGGCCGGGCGCAGGCCGTTGCGGTCCAGCACGGCGCCGATCTGGGTGCCGTCGGTGAAGGTGACGCAGGCCGGGCCGTCCCAGGGCTCCATCAGGTTGGAGTGGTACTGGTAGAACGCGCGGCGGGCCGGGTCCATGGTGGCGTGGTTCTCCCACGCCTCCGGGATCATCATCAGCACCGAGTGCGGCAGCGAGCGGCCGCCGAGGTGGAGCAGCTCCAGGACCTCGTCGAAGGACGCGGAGTCGGAGTGGTCCGGGGTGCAGATCGGGAAGATCCGGCTCAGGTCGCCAGGGATCCTGTCCGTGGCCAGCTGGGACTCGCGGGCGCGCATCCAGTTGCGGTTGCCCTTGACCGTGTTGATCTCGCCGTTGTGCGCGACGAAGCGGTACGGGTGGGCCAGCGGCCAGCTCGGGAAGGTGTTGGTGGAGAACCGCGAGTGCACCAGGCCGATGGCGGACGCGTAGCTGCGGTCCGACAGGTCGGGGAAGAAGGGCTCCAGCTGGCCGGTGGTCAGCATGCCCTTGTAGACGATGGTGCGCGCGGACAGCGACGGGAAGTACACCCCGGCCTCGCGCTCGGCCCGCTTGCGAACGACGAAGCCGATCCGGTCCAGCTCGATGCCGGCCTTCTCGCCCTGCGAAAGGAAGAGCTGCCGGAACCGCGGCATCACGCTGCGCGCGGTGGCGCCGAGCAGGTCCGGGGTGACCGGGACGTCGCGCCAGCCGAGGACGGTCAGGCCCTCCTCGGCGGCGATGGCCTCGATCTGCGCGACGGCGGCGGCGTCCGCCTCGTCCTCGTCGGGCAGGAAGGCGATGCCGACCGCGTAGGAGCCGGCGGCCGGGAGCTCGAAGCCCACCTTGCCGCGCAGGAAGGCGTCCGGGATCTGGGTGAGGATGCCCGCGCCGTCACCGGAGTCCGGCTCGGCGCCGGTGGCGCCGCGGTGCTCCAGGTTGCGCAGGACGGTCAGCGCCTGGTCGACGACGGTGTGGTCGGCGATGCCGGTCAGCGTGGCGACGAAACCGACGCCACAGGCGTCGTGCTCGTTCCGCGGGTCGTACAGGCCCTGAGCAGCAGGTCGCGCATCCGGAACGAGCGCGTACGGCGCGCGGGCGGCGCCGGCCTGGAGCTCGTTGGCGGAGTGCATGGATGCAGACAGCATCGGCTCTCCCGTCGTCGTCTTTCGGCAAGTTGGTGCAAGTAGGGACGACGTTGGCCCTGATGCGATGGTGCGATTTCGTGCAAGTTACATGATGCCCAAGATCCCGGAAAGCGGGAACATCCGGTCCACATGGCGGACGGATCCGCAGGTCAGCGGGACGTGGGGGGCCTTGGGGGGGACGTGCCACAGTGCACGTCCCGACGATTGTGCCCGCCCGTCCCCGGCCTGAAACAGGGGCGAAACGCCACCGCCACAGAAGCCGATCATGGCCGCCTGGGAATCCATTCCCGAGAGCGGGTCAACGGATGCGAATCTGCGGCCATTGGGCTCGGATGATGAGACTAGGCCAGGCGCCGCGGGACGCCCATGTGTGGAACGTCACGCGGTTCGCAGCATAGTCATGCAGAATCCTGTGTCATCCCACATGCCCGCCGATCAGCCAGCCGAGCAGGTACGTGACCCCGGCCGCCGCCCCGCCCAGCAGCAGCTGCCGCAGCCCGCTGAACCACCAGCTGCGCGCCGTCACCCGGGCCACCACCGCGCCGCACAGGAACAGGCCCGCCATCGACAGCAGCAGCGCCGGCAGCAGCGAGGTCGCCCCCAGCAGGTACGGCAGCAGCGGCAGCAGCGCGCCCACCGCGAAGCAGACGAAGGACGACCCGGCGGCCACCCACGGCGAGGGCAGGTCGTTGGGGTCGATGCCCAGCTCCTCCCGCGCGTGGATCTCCAGCGTCTGGTCCGGGTCCGCCGACAGCTGCCGGGCCACCTCGTGGGCGAGCTCCGGCTCCACCCCGCGGGCGATGTACAGCTGCGCCAGCTCGGCCAGCTCCCCGTGCGGGTTGCGGCGCAGCTCCAGCCGCTCGGCCTCGATCTCGGCCTGCACCAGCTCGGCCTGCGAGGCCACCGAGGTGTACTCCCCCGCCGCCATCGAGCAGGCCCCGGCCGCCAGGCCCGCAAGTCCGGTCAGCACCACCGTGCCGCTGGACACCGAGCCGCCGACCACGCCGGTCATCAGCGCGAAGTTGGAGACCAGGCCGTCCATCGCCCCGAACACGGCGGGCCGCAGCCAGCCGCCGTTGACGTCTCGGTGGTGCCCCGCGGCGGGTATGCGGGGGTGGTTCCCGGCTTCGGGCTCCAGGGTGGTCGTGCTCACGGTCGTCCCCTCCGTTCGATTGGTCTGACTCGAACGTAGACCGGCTGAGCTGGGCATTTCCAGCAAAGTAAGGCTGTCCGAACAGCACTCCGGCCGCCCTGCGCGAGCTTCGCACGGGCGGCCGGAACGGGGTGAACTCCCAGGTCAGGTCAGGTTCTTGGCGTCCTTGCCGGTCTTCTCCGCGGCATCGGGCGCCGGGCTCGCATCCACCTTTTCGTCCGCCTTCCGAGACAGCTCGGCGGTCTCACCGGCCCCGGCGACCTTCTCGGACGGGGTGGCCTTGTCGGTGGGCCCGGCCTCGTCGGCCGCCGCGTCGGCGGCCTCGTGCGCGGCCGGGTCGATGCTCGCCGGGTCCTCCCGGCCGGGCCGCTTCTTCCCGACGATCACCAGGTACGCGACGGCGGAGAGGAACACCGCGATCGCCACCCAGTCGTTCAGCCGCAGGCCGAAGAAGACGTGCGCCTCGTCGATCCGCAGCCACTCGGTCCAGAACCGGCCCACCGTGTACGCGGCCACGTACAGCGCGAACGCCCGGCCGTGGCCCAGCGTGAAGCGCCGGTCCGCCCAGATCACCAGCAGCGCGACGCCGACGCACCAGAGCGACTCGTACAGGAAGGTCGGGTGGTAGACGCCGTCCACGACGGTGCCGTCCGGCAGCACCTTGTGGATCTTCAGGCCCCACGGCAGCGTGGTGTCCCGGCCGTACAGCTCCTGGTTGAAGTAGTTGCCCCAGCGGCCCATCGCCTGCGCGAGCGCGATGCCCGGCGCGATGGCGTCGGCGTAGGCGGGCAGCGGCACGCCCCGGCGCCGGCAGCCGATCCAGGCGCCGACCGCGCCGAACGCGATCGCGCCCCAGATGCCGAGGCCGCCCTCCCAGATCTTGAAGGCGTTCCAGGGGTTCCGGCCGTCCCCGAAGTACAGCTGGTTGTCGGTGATCACGTGGTACAGCCGCCCGCCGACCAGGCCGAACGGCACGGCCCAGACGGCGATGTCACCGACCGTGTGCTTGGCACCGCCCCGGGCGACCCAGCGCTTGCTGCCGAGCCAGACGGCGGCGACGACACCGAGGATGATGCAGAAGGCGTAGGCGCGCAGCGGGACCGGTCCGAGGTACAGGACGCCCCGCGACGGGCTGGGAATGTAGGCGATATCCATGGCAGCTCCGACGCTACAGGGTCGGCGGCCCGCGCCGGACACCCCCGGGGTCTCTATTTGCGCTCGGCCCGCCGAAACCGAACAACGCCCGCCGCCGCCCCCTCCGGACGGGGAGGGGGCGGCGGCGGGCGTCCGGCGACGGGCAGGGCTCAGCCGGCGTTCGGCGACGGGTTGTTGCTCTCCGACGCGGTGCTGGTCGGCGCCGGGGTCTGCCCGTTGGAGCCCGGGGTGCCCAACTGCTTGCCCTGGTTGGCGGCGTCGACCCACTTCGCCAGGTTCGCCGGGGTGATCTCCTCGGTGCCGTTCTTCGGGTAGACCGGCTGGCCGTTGAGCAGCACGGTCGGGGTGGACTTGTAGCTGGACTTGTCGAAGTCCTGCTGCACCGAGGACACCCATCCGCCGTACTTGTTGTCGTTGACGCAGGCCTCGAAGGCGGGCGTGTCCAGGCCGTTGACCTGCTTGGCGAGGTTGATCAGGACGGCCTTGTTGCCGAAGGCGTCGTTGGTCTCGTCCGGCTGGTTGCGGTACAGCACGTCGTGGTAGTCCCGGAAGTGCCCGGCGTCCTGGGCGCAGGCCAGCGCGTTGGCGCCGTACTTGGAGCCCTTGCCCGGCACGGCCCGGTCGATGAACGAGACGATGTGGTAGTTGGTGGTGATCTTGCCGGCGTCCTCCAGCTGGTCGATCGTCGGCGAGAACTCGCGCTCGAACATGCCGCAGGCGGGGCAGCGCGGGTCCTCGTAGACGGTGAGGACGGCGGGCGCGTTGGCCGCCCCGGCCGGGATGACGAGGTTCTTGTCGCCGATGGTGCCGGCCGGGGCGGCGGCCGGCGTCTCCGGCGTGGAGCGCTCGTTCTGCACCACGACGCCGGTGACCACGGCGGCGGCGATCACCGCGAGCACCGAGCCGCCCACGATCAGCTTCTTCCTGCGCCGGGAGGCGGCCTCGTCGGCCGCCCGCTGCTCCAGCATCCGCTCGCGGGCGGTGCGCTTGCCTTCTCGGTTCTTCTCGCTCATTGCCTTGACATCCACGGTCGGGGAGGGCCTTCGTCAGGTGGGAGTGGGGGTGTGGGGGTGCGGGTACGGGCCCCGCCGGTCAGCTCGCCAGCCAGCCGTCCACCGAGAACCTGGTGCGGGGCCGCCAGAGCAGCCACCCGGCCAGCAGCAGGAAGCCGGTG
This sequence comes from Kitasatospora sp. NPDC097643, assembly GCF_040302625.1. NCBI lineage: Bacteria > Bacillati > Actinomycetota > Actinomycetes > Kitasatosporales > Streptomycetaceae > Kitasatospora > Kitasatospora sp. NPDC097643. Next base: position 29,047 of record NZ_JBEOSA010000026.1, read on the forward strand.
TCGCGCAGGATCTCCTGGAGGTACTCGGTCTGCGAGGCGTCCACGTGCCCACCGCCGCCGAAGCAGCCGCAGTCGATCGAGATGCCGCGCGCCCAGGCGGAGGTGATCCCGGCGATGAAGGCGAGCAGCAGCAGCGCCGAGACGCCCGCGACGATCCGGACGCCGAGACCGATCACCAGCAGCAGGGCGAGCGCCAGCTCCAGGAAGGGCAGGGCGTAGCCGACCGGCTTGACCAGGCCCTCGGGCAGGATCTCGTAGGCGCGGACGGCCTGGGCGGCCTCCGCCGGGTCGGCGATCTTGGCCAGGCCGGCCCAGCCCCAGACCACCGCGAGGCCGAGCCGGGCCGCGAGGCCGACCCACTCCGTCCACACCGGCACCGGCCGCCGCACGGCCGACGGGGAGGCGGGGTCACCGGGCTGGGCTGCCGGGCCGGCCATCAGGGAACCCCCCTTGGGAAACTCGTTCACTTCCTGATGAACCGTAAGGGATGAAGACCGGTTCCTCCATATTCAGGAATTACGCCGTATGGGTGATACCTGATGACGGTGTGTCCGAATACACCCGAACGTCCGTTCCTACCGGCAGCCCGCCGGGCGACCGGGGTCGAGCAGCTCCGCCCGCCCCTCGTGGTGCCGGTGCGCCGCCCGGGCGGCGTCGCCCCACCGGGCCGCCTCGGCACAGGCCGTCGCGGCCCGCTCCGCCCGTTCGGCCGCCCGTTTGGCCAGCGCCTGCCCGACCTCGGGGTGGGCCCCGACGGCGGCGCCGAGCGCCAGCGCGGCGGCCGCCGCCCGCAGCAGGACGGCTCGATGGAGACCCGGCACCGGCTCACCCCTTCGCTCGCTCGGCAACCCCCGTACACCTCGTTCGTGCACTCGTCCCTCCACTCAACGCCGGTCAACCCCGGCTGATGCGTGTGCCCGGCGCGGTTCACCCGTTCGGGGCCCGCACGGCCCCGACGCCGCCCGCTCGACGAGCCGAAGGGCCGCGCCGGTGTCGAAAGGGAGAAGGGCCAAGCCGCCGACGAAGGAGGTGGCGCAGCGCCCGCCGACCGTCGGCACCGGGTCAGGAGCGGCCCGGAGGCGAGTCGAGCGCAAAAAGAGGGGCCCGCCGCCCCCTTACCACAGGAGCGACGGGCCGTCGGGCTCGATCACGCGTCAGTGCCGGCGCACACCCTCCGCCAGCTCGCCCGCGAGGGCGCGGACGGCGGCCAGCGCGGCCGTCTCGTCACCGTCCGCCGCGAGGATCCGCTGGACAAACGCCGAGCCGACGATCACACCGTCCGCGAAGCGCGCCACCTCGGCCGCCTGGTCGGCCGTGGAGACCCCGAGGCCCACGCAGACCGGCAGCTCGGTGGTGGCCCGGGTGCGGGCGACCAGGTCCTCGGCCATCGAGCCGACCGCGGACCGGGTGCCGGTCACACCCATCACGGCCGCCGCGTACACGAACCCGCTGCCCGCCGCGGTGACCTGCGCGAGCCGCTGGTCCTTGCTGCTGGGGGCGACCACGAACACGGTGTCCAGCCCGTGCTCCTCCGCCGCCTTGCGCCACTCCGCGGACTCCTCGACCGGCAGGTCCGGCAGGATGCAGCCCGCACCGCCGGCCGCGGCCAGGTCGGCCGCGAACCGCGCCACCCCGTACCGGTCGACCGGGTTCCAGTACGTCATCACCAGCACCGCCGCCTCGGGGTGCGCGGAGGCGACCTCCTGGACGGTGCGCAGCACGTCCTTGATCCGCACGCCGCCGCGCAGCGCGATGTCGTCGGCGGTCTGGATGACCGCGCCGTCCAGCACCGGGTCGGAGTGCGGCAGGCCGACCTCGACCACGTCGCAGCCGCCCTCGATCAGCGCGTTGACCGCCCGGATGCCGCCGTCGACGGTCGGGAAGCCGGCCGGCAGGTAGCCGATCAGCGCGGCCCGGTCCGCCGCCTTGGCGGCGGCCAGGATCTCCGTGAGCTTCGTCGCCATGGTCAGTTACCCCCGTTGCCCGTGCCGTGGGCCGAACCGGCGCCCGGCTCGTCGTAGAGGCCGAAGTACTCGGCCGCGGTGTGCATGTCCTTGTCGCCGCGCCCGGAGAGGGAGACCAGGATGGTGGCCTCCGGCCCGAGCTCGCGGCCCAGCTCCAGGGCGCCGGCCAGCGCGTGCGCGCTCTCGATGGCCGGGATGATGCCCTCGGTGCGGGACAGCAGCCGCAGTGCCTGCATGGCGGCGTCGTCGGTGACGGGGCGGTACTCGGCCCGTCCGGTGTCCTTCAGCCAGGCGTGCTCCGGGCCGACGCCCGGGTAGTCCAGGCCGGCCGAGATGGAGTGCGACTCGATGGTCTGGCCGTCCTCGTCCTGGAGGACGTAGGTGCGCGAGCCGTGCAGCACGCCCGGGTCGCCCTTGGTGAGGGTGGCCGCGTGCCTGGGGGTGTCGGCGCCCTCGCCGGCCGCCTCGCAGCCGATCAGGCGCACGCCGGCGTCCGGGATGAACTCGTGGAAGATGCCCATCGCGTTGGAGCCGCCGCCGACGCAGGCGACCACGGCGTCGGGCAGCCGCCCGGTGCGGTCGAGCACCTGCTGCCGGGCCTCGACGCCGATGATCCGGTGGAAGTCGCGCACCATCATCGGGAAGGGGTGCGGCCCGGCCACGGTGCCGAACAGGTAGTGGGTCGAGTCGACGTTGGCGACCCAGTCCCGGAACGCCTCGTTGATGGCGTCCTTGAGCGTGCGGCTGCCGGACTTGACGGCCACCACCTCGGCGCCGAGCATCCGCATCCGGGCGACGTTCAGCGCCTGGCGCTGGGTGTCCACCTCGCCCATGTAGATGGTGCAGTCGAAGCCGAACAGCGCGCAGGCGGTGGCGGTGGCCACGCCGTGCTGGCCCGCGCCGGTCTCGGCGATGATCCGGGTCTTGCCCATCCGCTTGGTGAGCAGCGCCTGGCCCAGCACGTTGTTGATCTTGTGCGAGCCGGTGTGGTTGAGGTCCTCGCGCTTGAGCAGGATGCGCGCGCCGCCCGCCTCGGCGGAGAAGCGGTGCACGTCGGTCAGCGGGCTCGGGCGGCCCGTGTAGTCCTTGAGCAGGGCGTCGAGCTCGGCCGTGAAGGCCGGGTCGGCCTTGGCCTTCTCGTACTCCTCGGCGACCTGCTCGACGGCGGCGACCAGCGCCTCGGGGATGAAGCGGCCGCCGTACGCGCCGAAGTAGCCGCGGGCGTCCGGCACCTGGGCGCCGGGCAGGTAGTCCTGGTCGGACGGTTCGGACATGGTGGAGTCCTTCTGGAATTCGGAGGATGACGACAGTGACGTCTGAACGGCCTTGTCAGCCGTACGTCCTGCGCCATCGCCGACCAGGCACCTGCCCGGGCTCGCAGCCGATCACGTACCGCACCCGACGCCCCAGCACCCGGCGGGCGGGCGCGCGGCAGCCGCGCGGGCGGCAGCCGGGGGCGAGGCGGGTGGCGATCTTCATGGTCGGCGGATCAGTCCTTGTGCCGAACGGCGGGGTGGGCCCCGGCGGCGACCAGGTCGGCCACCGCGGCGCGCGGGTCCTTGCCGGTCACCAGGGACTCGCCGACCAGCACCGCGTCGGCGCCGAGGTTGGCGTACGAGATGACGTCCAGCGGGCCGCGCACACCGGACTCGGCGACCTTGACGACACCGTCCGGGATGGCGTGGACGACGTTGCCGAAGGTGTTGCGGTCCACCTCGAGGGTCTTGAGGTTGCGGGCGTTGACGCCGATGATCCGCGCCCCGGCGTCCACCGCGCGCTTGATCTCCTCCTCGTCGTGCACCTCGACCAGCGGGGTGAGGCCGATCGACTCGGCGCGCTCGATCAGCGACACCAGGGCCGGCTGGTCGAGGGCCGCGACGATCAGCAGCGCGAGGTCGGCGCCGTGCGCCCGGGCCTCCCACAGCTGGTACGCGGTGACGATGAAGTCCTTGCGCAGCAGCGGGGTGTCCACCGCCGCGCGGACGGAGTCCAGGTCGGCCAGCGACCCGCCGAAGCGGCGCTGCTCGGTCAGCACGCTGATCGCGGCGGCACCGCCGGCCGCGTAGTCGCGGGCCAGGGCGGCCGGATCGGCGATCGCGGCCAGGGCGCCCTTGGACGGGCTGGAGCGCTTCACCTCGCAGATCACCCGGACCCCGTCGCCCTTGAGGGCGGCGACGCCGTCCTTGGCCTCCGGAGCCTTGGTGGCGAGCTCCTTGAGCTCGTCCAGGGAGACCCGGGCCTGCCGCTCGGCGAGGTCCTCGCGGACCCCCTCGATGATCGTGTCGAGCACACTCACTCGAGTTGCCCCCTATATTTCTGCTAGTTCGCTAGCGACGAGCCGTCCGGGCAAGGGCCCGGCGGCTCTTCGATGGTATCGGCACGCGGGGGCGCGGGGCGCATCCACCCGGCGCGCGTCTCGCGGACCGGACGCCCCCTGCGGCGGCCCTCAGCTGCGCCTTCACCGTTCGTCCACTGATCCCGTAGTCGGCCGCCGATCCGGTGGGCGGCCGCCCGGCTCAGACCAGCGGCGGTGCCAGCCCGGCCCCCACCGGCAGGTTCCGCACCACCGCGAACACCAGCACCAGCAGCGCGATCAGCGCCCAGCGCCGGGCCCCGACGACGAGCCGGGGCGGCGCTCCCCCGGTCAGCGCGGCCCAGCCCCAGCGCAGCCAGAGCACCGCCAGCACGCCGAACAGCAGCACCGCGACCGCGTTGTCGTGCAACGCGCCGGTGAGGTCCCCGTGGGCCAGCGCGTGAACGCAGCGCAGGCCGCCGCAGCCCGGGCACCACCAGCCGGTGGCGGCCAGGAACGGGCAGTCCGGGTAGTGCCCGGGGGCGTTCGGGTCGACCGCGGCGACGTACACCGAGGGGACGGCCACCGCGGTCAGCGCGGCCAGCGGCGGCACCAGCCGGCGCAGCACGGGCGGCGGGGCGGAGGCGGTGGGGGCGGCGTTCACGCCCCGATTCTGCCCGGCACGGGCCCGGACAGAACGAAACGGCGGGCGTGGCGCGCCCGCCGTTCAGCTGTGCGAAAAGACCGTCGTCAGGCGGTGACGGCGGCGGCGGCACCCTTGCGGGCCGCGAGCGCCTCGGCCTGCTCCTTGGCGTCCTTGTAGACGTGCGGGCTCGGCTGCTTGCCCATGCCGGCCATCGACATGGCCACGCCGACCACGCCGCCGACCAGGACGACCGCCAGGCCGGCGCAGACCAGCAGCACCGACGGGAGGATCATGGCCACACCCGCGATCCCGAAACCGATGAACGTGATGGTCACGCCGGTCCAGGCGGCGGGGGTGTGACCGTGTGCTGCTGCTGCCACTGTGGTGCTCCTAGGCTCTCGGGGCCCGGCCGGGCCTGCGGGGCCGCCGGCGGGTTGACGCCTCCCATTGTGCCGGGCCGTACACGCGCGCCCCAAAGCGGGTGCCGGGTCTATCGCGTCACATCCGGGACGTCCGCACGGCTGACCGGTCCGACCGGTCAGACCGCGGTCGGGTCCTCGCCCCGGTCCAGCGCCTTCCACAGGTCCGCCGGGGTCTCCGCCTTCGCCGGGGCCTTGCCGGTGGGCGCCTCGTAGCGGCTGCCCATGGCCGGCCAGCTCCGACCGAAGCGCAGCGTCAGCAGCCCGGCGAGCGCCAGCAGCAGCCCGCCGGCCAACGCCACCCAGGGCCAACCGGTGTGGCCGACCTCGGTGGCCGCCGAGCCGGACAGCGCCAGCTTGCGGGCTGCCTCGGCGTCCAGCGCGGCGGTGTCACCGGCCCCGGCGACCGCGGCGGCGGCCGCGCCGAGCCCGGCCAGCAGGGTCAGCGCGCCCACCGCGAGTCGGCCGACGCCCCGCACCGCGAACACCGCGACGGCCGCGGCCAGCCCCACCAGGGCCAGCCCGCCGGGCAGTTCGGAGATCCGGCCACCGGTGACGGACACCGCCAGGGTGCCGGCCCTGCCCTCGGCCCAGACCCGGCCGGCCGCGGTCAGCACCAGGACGGCGCTCAGCACGGTCAGCAGCAGCATCACGAGGAGCGTCCGGCGGCCCGACGCGGGGGCCGACGGGGCGGGGGCGGTGGTCTGGTCTGGAGCGCTCACCCGTCCACTATCCCCCGTCCGCCGCCCGGCCCCGTACCCGGGGTGGGCGCCCCGGGCGGGAACTCGTCGGTCCGCAGCACCAGGGTCCGCCCGCCGGCCGGCAGGAACAGGTCGTTGCCGAACGGCACCCGCTCGGCCTCCCGGTACGCCCCGCCCGGCGAGGGCGCGGTGTGCACGGTGCAGACCCGCACGGCCGGGTCGACCAGCACGTAGAGCGGCACACCGCCCTCCGCGCAGACCCGCGCCCAGACGTGGCCGCGGCCCGGCCGCGCCACCTCCAGCACCACCTCGACGTCGGCCGCGCGGTACCGGCCCCCGGCGTCGCGCCCGGCGTCCGGGGCGAGCACCACCAGGTCCGGGGCTCGCCCCTCGGGCGCGCCCGGGAGGTCGACCGGCACGCCGGACAGCACCCGGCCCCGGCCCGCCAGCTGCTCCCGGAGCTGCACCGAGGAGCTGAGCACGACCTCCCACCGCAGCTCGTCGTGCGGCAACTCGGACATCCCGGCCGCCTCCTTTACGAGAGTCCCGGTGTGACGGGGTTCCGGTGTGACGAGGGTTCCGGCGTCACGAGGGTTCCGGCGCTACGAGAGTTCCGGCGTCCGCAGCGTATTGGCGGTGGCGACGGCCCGCAGCACGGCGGCCGCCTTGTTGCGGCACTCGGTGTCCTCGCCGTGCGGGTCGGAGTCGGCCACCACGCCCGCGCCGGCCTGCACGTAGGCGGTGCCGTCGCGCAGCACGGCCGTCCGGATGGCGATCGCGGTGTCGGAGTCGCCGGCGAAGTCCAGGTAGCCGACGCAGCCGCCGTACAGGCCGCGGCGGGTCGGCTCCAGCTCCTCGATGATCCGCATCGCGCGCGGCTTGGGCGCGCCGGAGAGCGTGCCGGCCGGGAAGCAGGCGGTCAGCACGTCGAAGGCGGTCCGTCCGGGCGCCACCGTGCCGGTCACGGTGGAGACGATGTGCATGACGTGGCTGTACCGCTCGATCTGCATGAAGTCGACCACCTCGACGCTGCCCGGCTCGCAGACCCGGCCGAGGTCGTTGCGGCCGAGGTCGACCAGCATCAGGTGCTCGGCCCGCTCCTTGGGGTCGGCCAGCAGTTCGGCGGCCAGCGCCGCGTCCTCGTGCGGGGTGGCGCCCCGGTGCCGGGTGCCGGCGATCGGGTGCAGCATCGCCTCGCCGTCGGTGACCTTGACCAGCGCCTCCGGGCTGGAGCCGACCACGTCGAAGCCGCCCTCGGCGGTGCCGTCCGGGCCCGGGAAGCGGAACAGGTACATGTACGGGCTGGGGTTGGTGGTGCGCAGCACGCGGTAGACGTCCAGCGCGGAGGCCGGGCAGGGCGCCTCGAAGCGCTGCGAGGGGACGACCTGGAAGGCCTCGCCGGCCCGGATCCGCTCCTTGATCTCCTCCACCGCGGCCCGGTAGGGCGCGCCGCCGAACGGGGAGTGCACCGCGCCGGGGCCGGCCGGGGTGAAGGTGGCCAGGCCCGGGTCGACCGGCTTGAGCAGGTCCGCCTCCATCGCGTCCAGCCGGGCCACCGCGTCCGCGTAGGCCTCGTCCACGCCACTGGCCAGGTCGTTGTGGTTGACGGCGTTGGCGATCAGCAGCACCGTGCCGTCGGCGTGGTCGAGCACGGCCAGGTCGGTGGCCAGCAGCATGGTCAGCTCGGGGAGCTTCAGCTCGTCCGGGTTGAGGTCGGGCAGCTTCTCCAGCCGGCGGACGACGTCGTAGCCGAGGTAGCCGACCAGGCCACCGGTGAGCGGGGGCAGGCCGTCGTCGGTGTGCCGCGGGGTGTGCAGCGCCTCCAGGGCGGCGCGCAGCACCTGCAACGGGTCACCCGACGTGGGGATGCCGACCGGCGGGGTGCCCAGCCAGCGGGCGTCGCCGTCCGGGCCGGCGGTGAGGGTGGCGGCGCTGCGGACCCCGACGAAGGAGTAGCGCGACCAGCTGCGGCCCTGCTCGGCGGACTCCAGCAGGAAGGTGCCGGGCCGCTCGGCGGCGAGGCTGCGGTAGAGGCCGATCGGGGTGAGACCGTCCGCGAGGAGCCTGCGGGTGACCGGGATGACCCGGGTGTCGACGGCGAGCTTGCGGAAGGCTGCGAGATCCATGGTGCGGCGACCTTCGGGAGTTCAGGGGTTCGGGAGTTCGGGAGTTCCGGTGGGGGGGTGGGTCAGGCGAGCGGGAGCACGTCGGCGTCGAAGCAGGTGCGGTCACCGGTGTGGCAGGCCGCGCCGGTCTGGTCGACCTTCACCAGCAGGGTGTCGCCGTCGCAGTCCAGCGCCACCGACTTGACCGCCTGGACGTGCCCCGAGGTGTCGCCCTTCACCCAGTACTCGCGGCGGCTACGGCTCCAGTAGGTGCAGCGGCCGGTGGTGAGCGTGCGGTGCAGCGCCTCGTCGTCCATCCAGCCGAGCATCAGCACCTCGCCGGTGTCGTACTGCTGCGCGATGGCCGGGAGCAGGCCGTCCTCGGTGCGCTTCAGGCGGGCGGCGATCTCGGGGGCCAGGGCGGTGCTGCCGGGGGCGGCGGGTGTGGTGGACATGGGGCCATTGTGTCAGTTCGGGCGCCCCTCCCCGGCTCGCCGCGGCACTGCTCCGGATCACCGCTCCCGCGTCACCGCTCCACACCCCGCTCGCAGCCCACCGGCCAGATCCGGTGGACGAACAGCCCGGCCGCGTGGGCGAGTCCGGCGACCCGGGCCGGCTCGCTGCCCGGTTCACCGTCCCAGACCGCGATCAGCTCGTCGATCATGCCGACCAGGGCGCGCCCGGTGTCGTCACCGAGGCCGCCACGGTCGGCGGCGGCGAGCCGGTGGACGGCGTTCGCCTCGTTCATCAACCGCAGCCTGGTACCCCGGTGGTGGTCGTCGGCACGGCCGACCACCGGCGCACCCGCCGGGACGATGACCTCCAACTTGCCGCCGTGCTCCAGGACGGACCGGGCGAACCAGCTCTCCGGACCCTCGTCGACACAGCTGACACCGACCAGCTCGTACGAGCCGTAGGTGATGACCAGCCGCCACAGCTCCCCGCGGACCAGCATCTCGGTGATGCCGCCCGACAGGCCCTGGTGACCGGTGATTCCGACGCGCATTCCCAACTCCCGGGATCGTGTCGTGCCGCCGGGAGCCTATCCGACCCGCCCCTGCTCCCCTCCCTGCTCCTCTCCTCCCATCGACGAGTTCGGCCAACCGCCTGCCGGGCGGGCCCGGCGTGGGCCATCCTCGTGGCCATGACGTCCGAGCAGCCGCAGCCGCCCGCAGCCGCCGAATCCCGTCCGTCCCGGGGCCTGGTCCTCACCGTCGCGGCGGTGCTGGCCGTACTGCTCGCGGTGGTGGCCACGGTGCTGCTCTGGCCGGAGGAGAAGAAGCCGGCCGCCGCGCCGCCGCCGCCGACCCCCACGGCCACTCCCACCCCGACCCCGACACCCACCCCCACGCCGACGCCCACCCCCACCCCGAAGCCGCCGTACGTCTTCTTCCCGGTCGGCACCTGCTTCGACCACCCGCAGCTCAGCCCGACGATCATCAAGGCCGAGGAACGCCCCTGCACCGGCGAGCACGACGGCGAGGTCATCGCCAACCCGAAGCTCCCCGACGGGATCGCCGGCGACCTCGCGATCTCCCTGGCGATGCGGGACGGCTGCAAGGAGGCGGAGAAGGCCGCCAAGGCCCGGCAGACCGACGGAAAGACCTACTACGTCCGGCAGTTCGGCCCGACCAAGGCCGGCTACGAGCAGGGCTGGCGGGACTTCACCTGCTCCCTGACGGCCAGCGAGAAACAGGGCGGCCCCAAGCTCACCGGCCACCTCCAGTGACGGGCCCGACCCCGCTCTAGGGTGGCGACATGTCGAACCACGCCCTCGCCGAACGCCACCGCCTCGCCGAACTCCTGGCCGCCGCCGGGCCGGACGCCCCTACCCTCTGCGCCGGGTGGACCACCCGCGACCTCGCCGCCCACCTCGTCATCCGCGAGCGCCGGGCCGACGCGGCCGCCGGCATCCGGATCGACGCCCTGGCCGGCTGGACCCAGCGCGTGCAGTCCGCCTACGCCGAGCGCCCGTACGAGGAGCTCCTCAAGCTGTTCCGCTCCGGCCCCCCGGTGTTCTCCTTCTTCGCCCTGCCCGGCGCCGACGAAGCGGCCAACACCGTCGAGTACTTCGTCCACGCCGAGGACGTCCGCCGCGCGGCCAAGGACTGGACCCCGCAACCCCTCCCGCCCGGCCGCGCCGAAGCCCTGTGGCGCCGACTCCCCCTCCTCGCCCGCCTGGAAGCCGGCCGCCGCTCCCCCGTCCGCCTGACCCTCTGCCACCCCGACGGCCGCTCCCTCACCATCGGCCCCGCCGGCACCCCCACCGTCCGCCTCACCGGCGACCCCAGCGAACTCATCCTCTTCACCTACGGCCGCGGCACCCACACCACCCTCACCACCGACGGCCCCGAGGACGCCCTCGAAGCCCTCCGCCACGTCCTGCCGCTGCCCTAGAACAACACTAGAAAAGGTGGGTGTCGGCTCCTCGACATGCCGAGGAGCCGACACCCGAACAAAAATTACGACGCCCCCTCGGTGGAGGCGATGCAGCCCAACCTGGACGCCAGGCTCAAGAGCTGACGGACTTTCGACACGAGGGCCGTGTGGGCGGCTGTCACTTCGGCACCTCGCTGCGCGAACCGGCCAGGTTCAACGCTCAGCAGCCGTCGCCGGATTCGCCACAACTGATCGCGACGATCCGCCGGATCCTCTGAATCCGCAAACTCGGCCGTGTCCCGGCTGCGGATGTCAGTGCCCGGGTGCAGACTCGCTTGTGGCCGGGAAGGGGGCGTGTGCGCGCCTTGGGGGGAGCCGTCCCGGTCAGCACTTCCGCTGAAGGAGCACCACTTCATGCTCACCACCGATTTCCCCATCGGCTCGCCCTGCTGGATCGACCTCGGCAGCCCGGACGTGAACGCCACCGTCGAGTTCTACGGCAGGGTCTTCGGCTGGACGTTCCAGTCCGCCGGCCCGGAGGCGGGCGGGTACGGCTTCCTCCAGGCGAACGGCAAGACGGTCGCCGCCGTCGGTCCGCTGACCGAGCAGGGGGCACAGTCCGCCTGGACGACGTACTTCCGGACGGCCGACGCCGACGCCACCGCCAAGGCGGTCAAGAACGTCGGCGGCACCGTCCGGGTCCCGCCGATGGACGTGATGGACGCCGGGCGGATGGCGCAGCTGACCGACCCGCAGGGGGCCCAGTTCGCGATCTGGCAGGCCGGGACGGTCAAGGGCCTGGACGTGGTGTCCGAGGACAACGCGCTGGTCTGGACGGAGTTGCACGCCGCCGACCAGAACGCGGCCCGCGACTTCTACGGGTCGGTGTTCGGCTGGCGCGCCGAGCCGTTCCCCGCGCCGGGCATCACGTACCTGGTGCTGTCCCCCGCCGAGGGTGACCAGCAGGCCACGTCCTTCGGCGGCATCGCCCCGGTCATGGCGGAGGGGCAGTCGCCGTCCTGGACGCCGTACTTCGCCACCGAGGTGGTGGACGAGCTGGTCACCAAGGCGCAGGCGGCCGGCGGCACGGTGCTGATGCCGGCCACGGACATGCCGGGCGTCGGCCGGATCGCCTGGCTGGCGGACCCGAACGGCGCGCCGTTCGCGCTGATCAAGGGTGAGCCGCGCGAACAGTCCTGAGCAAGCGGGAGGGCCCGCCGTCACCACGGCGGGCCCTCCGACGATTCACCGGACCGGGTGCCCGGCCTCCCGCAGCGCGTTCTTGACCTCGCCGATCCGCAGGTCCCCGAAGTGGAAGACGCTGGCCGCGAGCACCGCGTCCGCGCCCGCTTCCACGGCCGGCGCGAAGTCGGCGAGCTTGCCGGCCCCGCCGGAGGCGATCACCGGTACGGATACGGCCTTGCGGACGGCCCGGATCATGTCCAGGTCGTAGCCGTCCTTGGTGCCGTCCGCGTCCATCGAGTTGAGCAGGATCTCGCCCGCGCCCAACTCGGCCGCGCGGCCCGCCCATTCGACGGCGTCGAGGCCGGTGCCCTGGCGCCCGCCGTGCGTGGTGACCTCGTACCCCGAAGGAGTCTCCACCCCGGCAGGGCAGCGCCGGGCGTCGACGGAGAGCACCAGCACCTGCCGCCCGAACCGCTGGGCGATCTCACGCACCAGCTCGGGCCGGGCGATGGCGGCGGTGTTGACGCCGACCTTGTCGGCGCCGGCCCGCAGCAGCTTGTCGACGTCCTCGACGGCGCGGATGCCGCCGCCGACGGTGAGCGGGATGAAGACCTGCTCGGCGGTGCGGCGGACCACGTCGTAGGTGGTCTCCCGGTCGCCGGAGGAGGCGGTGATGTCGAGGAAGGTCAACTCGTCGGCGCCCTCGGCGTCGTAGAGCTTGGCCATCTCGACCGGGTCGCCGGCGTCGCGCAGGTTCTGGAAGTTGACGCCCTTGACCACCCGTCCGGCGTCCACGTCCAGGCAGGGGATGACACGTACTGCGAGGGTCACGGCTGTTCGCCTTCCAGGGTTTCCAGGGTTCCCAGGGGTTCGGAGGCTTCCAGAGCTTCCGGGGCGTCCAGGGCTTCCAGGGTCTTTGCCAGCCCGGCACGATAGGCGTCGAGCTCGATCTCGACCATCATCCGGGAGTCGATCAGGCCCTCGACCACCACCATGGTGGCCACCGGGCGGGCGGCGGCGAAGAGTTCGCGGTGGGCGCGGCCCACCTCCTCGGCGTCGCGGACGTGGGTGATGTACATCCGGGTGCGGACCACGTCGTCCACCGTCAGACCGTACGCGGCCAGGGCCTGGAGCCCAACGCCGAACGCGGCGAGGGTCTGCCCGTACGGGTCGCCCTCGTGCTCGATCCGGCCGTCCACCCACGCGGTGGAGCCGGCGACGTGCACGTGGTCGCCCGCGGCGACCGCCCGGGAGTAGCCGAACTCGTCCTCCCAGGGGGAGAATCCGCCGATCCGACCGCGTACGACCCGGCCGCGTGCGATCTGACGTTCCGTCATCCTGAAACCGCCTCCAGGGCCTCTTCGAGGGTGAACTTCTGCTCGTAGAGTGCCTTGCCCACGATGGCGCCCTCGACACCCACCTCGACCAGGCCGGCGATGGCGCGCAGGTCGTCGAGCGAGGAGACGCCGCCGGAGGCGACGACCGGGCGGTCGGTGGCGGCGCAGACGTCACGCAGCAGCTGGAGGTTGGGGCCGGTGAGGGTGCCGTCCCGGTTGACGTCGGTGACGACGTAGCGGGCGCAGCCCTCGCTGTTCAGCCGCTCCAGCACGTCGAAGAGCTGGCCGCCGTCGCGGGTCCAGCCGCGGCCGCGCAGGGTGGTGCCGACGACGTCCAGGCCGACGGCGATCTTGTCGCCGTGCTCGGCGATGGCCTTGGCGACCCACTCGGGGGCCTCCAGGGCGGCGGTGCCGAGGTTGACCCGGGTGCAGCCGGTGGCGAGCGCGCGGGCGAGCGACTCGTCGTCGCGGATGCCGCCGGACAGCTCGACCTTGATGTCCAGCTGGCCGGTGACCTCGCGCAGCAGCTCGTAGTTGCTGCCCGTGCCGAAGGCGGCGTCCAGGTCGACCAGGTGCAGCCACTCGGCGCCGGCGTGCTGCCAGGCGAGGGCGGCGGCCAGCGGCTCACCGAAGGAGGTCTCGGTGCCGGAGGCGCCCTTGACCAGGCGGACGGCCTGGCCGTCGCGGACGTCGACGGCGGGCAGCAGTTCGAGGCGGCTCTTCAGGCTCATCAGATACAACTCTCAGACGGTCAGAGGGTGTTGACCCAGTTGGTCAGCAGGGCGGCGCCGGCGTCACCGGACTTCTCGGGGTGGAACTGGGTGGCCCAGAGCGGGCCGTTCTCGACGGCCGCGACGAACGGCTGCCCGTGCGTGGCCCAGGTGACGAGCGGGGCGTTGATCCGCGCGCTGTGGATCTCCAGCTCCCAGTGCCGCACGCCGTAGGAGTGCACGAAGTAGAAGCGGGTCTCCGGGTCGAGGCCGGCGAACATCCGGCTGCCCTCGGGCACGTCCACGGTGTTCCAGCCCATGTGCGGCACGACCGGCGCGTCGAGCGGCTCGACGGTGCCCGGCCACTCGTCGCAGCCCGGGGTCTCCACGCCGTGCTCGACCCCCTTCTCGAAGAGGATCTGCATGCCGACGCAGATGCCCATGACCGGCCGGCCGCCGGCCAGGCGGCGGCCGATGATCCAGTCCCCGCGGACCGACTTCAGGCCGCGCATGCAGGCCTCGAAGGCGCCGACGCCGGGGACGAGCAGGCCGTCCGCGTTCATCGCGGTGTCGTAGTCGGAGGTGACGGTGACGGTCGCACCGGTGCGCTCGACGGCGCGCTGCGCGGAGCGGAGGTTGCCCGACCCGTAATCGAGGACGACGACGTTCTTGCCCATGTTCAGGTGTCCAGTCTCTTCAAGCGGGGTCAGTCGGGGTCAGCCGGGACTACAGGCGCATGACGCCGGCGGCCAGGCACATGCCCGAGCCGAGGGCGAGCACCAGGATGACGCCCTTGGGCAGCTTCTGCTTCCAGAACGAGATCACCCCGCCGGCCAGGAACAGCCCGACGAAGATGAGCCCGACAGCGGCCTTGCTCACAGCGCCCCCTTGGTGGACGGAAGGATGCCGGCCGCGCGGACGTCGCGCTCGGAGGCGTAGCGCAGGGCCCGGGCCAGCGCCTTGAACTGGCACTCGACGATGTGGTGGGCGTTGCGCCCGTACGGCACGTGGACGTGCAGGGCTATCTGGGCCTGGGCCACGAAGGACTCCAGGATGTGCCGGGTCATCGTGGTGTCGTACGAGCCGATCATCGGCGCCATGTTCTCGGGCTCGGTGTGCACCAGGTAGGGCCGGCCGGAGAGGTCCACGGTGACCTGGGCGAGCGACTCGTCCAGCGGCACCGTGCAGTTGCCGAAGCGGTAGATGCCGACCTTGTCGCCGAGCGCCTGCCGGAAGGCGGCGCCGAGCGCGAGGGCGGTGTCCTCGATGGTGTGGTGGGTGTCGATGTGCAGGTCGCCGTCGGTCTTGACGGTGAGGTCGAACAGACCGTGCCGGCCGAGCTGGTCGAGCATGTGGTCGTAGAACCCGACGCCCGTGGAGATGTCGGTCTTGCCGGTGCCGTCGAGGTCGATCTCGACCAGGACCGAGGTCTCCTTGGTGGTGCGCTCAACGCGTCCGATGCGGGACATGCGGGATTACAGCTCCTTGATCACAGTGCGAACGGCGTCCAGGAAGGCGTCGTTCTCGGCCGGCGTGCCGGCGGTGACGCGCAGCCACCCGGGGACGCCGTTGTCGCGGACCAGGACACCCTGGTCGAGGATGGCCTGCCAGACCGCGTGGGTGTCGGCGAAGCGGCCGAACTGGACGAAGTTGGCGTCCGAGTCGGTGACCTCCAGGCCGAGCCCGCGCAGCGCGTCCACCAGCCGGTCGCGCTCCTCCTTGAGCCGCCCGACGTACCCGAGCAGGGTGTCGGTGTGCTCCAGGCAGGCCAGCGCGGTGGCCTGGGTGACGGCCGACAGGTGGTACGGCAGCCGGACCAGCTGCACCGCGTCCACCACCGCCGGGTCGGCGGCCAGGTAGCCCAGGCGCAGCCCGGCCGCACCGAAGGCCTTGGACATGGTGCGGGTGATCACCAGGTTGGGGCGGCCCTCGATCAGCGGCAGCAGCGAGGCGCGGTGCGAGAACTCGACGTACGCCTCGTCGACGACCACCAGGCTGGGCCGGGCGGCCTGCGCGGCCTCGTACAGCCGCAGCACGGTGTCGGTGGCGACGGCGGTGCCGGTCGGGTTGTTCGGCGAGCAGACGAAGACCACGTTGGGCCGGTGCTCGGCGATCGCGGCGACGGCGGCGTCCACGTCGATGGTGAAGTCGGCGTTGCGCGGGCCGGAGATCCAGGCGGTGCCGGTGCCCCGGGAGATCAGGGCGTGCATCGAGTAGGAGGGCTCGAAGCCGAGCGCGGTGCGGCCGGGGCCGCCGAAGGTCTGCAACAGCTGCTGGAGCACCTCGTTGGAGCCGTTGGCGGCCCAGACCTGCTCGCGGGCCACGGCGAAGCCGGTGGTCCTGCTGAGGTACCCCGCCAGACCCGTACGCAGCTCGACCGCGTCCCGGTCGGGGTAGCGGTTGAGGTGGCGGGCGGCCTCGGCGACGCGCTCGGCGATCCGGGCGACCAGCTCCTCGGGCAGCTGGTACGGGTTCTCGTTGGTGTTCAGCTGGACGGGCACGTCCAACTGCGGTGCGCCGTACGGGGACTGGCCGCGCAGCTCGTCCCGGATGGGAAGATCGTCAATTCGAGTCACGAGCCGGGAACCGTCCAATCGAACCGGGCCTTGATGGCGTCGCCGTGCCCGGGCAGGTCCTCGGCGTCCGACAGGTTGACCACGTGTGCGGCGATGTCCGCCAGCGCGTCCCGGTCGTACTCGACGACCTGGACGCCGCGCAGGAAGGTCTGCACGGACAGGCCGGACGAGTGGCAGGCGCAGCCGCCGGTCGGCAGCACGTGGTTGGAGCCGGCCGCGTAGTCGCCCAGCGAGACCGGGGTCCAGCGGCCGATGAAGACCGCGCCCGCGTTGACCACCTTCGCCGCCACCGCGTGCGGGTCGCGGGTCTGGATCTCCAGGTGCTCGGCCGCGTAGGCGTTGACCACGGCCAGGCCCTGCTCCAGGTCGTCGACCAGGATGATGCCGGACTGCCGGCCGCCCAGCGCCTCGGCCACCCGCTCGCTGTGCTTCGTCCGCGCGACCTGCGTCTTGAGCTCGGCCTCGACCGCCTCGGCCAGCGCCACCGAGTCGGTGACCAGCACCGAGCCGGACGTCGGGCCGTGCTCGGCCTGGCTGATCAGGTCGGCGGCCACGTCGGAGGCCAGCGCGCTGTCGTCGGCGAGCACGGCGATCTCGGTCGGGCCGGCCTCCGAGTCGATGCCGATCCGGCCGGAGAAGTAGCGCTTGGCGGCGGCCACGTAGATGTTGCCGGGGCCGGTGACCATGTTGACCGGCGCGCACTCCTCGGTGCCCAGCGCGAACATCGCGACCGCCTGGGCGCCGCCGACCGCGTACACCTCGTCGACGCCGAGCAGCGCGCAGGCCGCCAGGATGGTCGGGTGCACCCGGCCGCCGAACGCCTTCTGCGGCGGGGAGGTCACGGCGATGCCCGGCACGCCCGCCTCCTGGGCCGGCACCACGTTCATCACCACGGAGGACGGGTAGACCGCCAGCCCGCCCGGCACGTACAGGCCGACCCGCTGCACCGGCACCCAGCGCTGGGTGACCGTGCCGCCCGGGACCACCTGGGTGGTGTGCCCGGTCCGGCGCTGGTCCGCGTGGACGGCGCGGGCCCGGCGGATCGACTCCTCCAGCGCGGCGCGCACCTTCGGGTCCAGCCCGGCCAGGGCCTCGGTCAGCTGCTCGGCCGGGACCCGGGTGGACTCCAGCCGGACGCCGTCGAACCGTTCGGTGATCTCGATCAGCGCCGTGACCCCGCGATGGCGTACGTCCTCGGCGATCGGACGCACCTTCTCCAGGGCGGCCGCGACGTCGAAGTCGGCACGGGGCAGCAGGTCACGCGGGTCGTCGAGCGAGCCGCGCAGATCGATTCGAGAGATCACGCCACCCAGTGTAAGGAGTGGCCGGAATCGCTGGTCCCGCATTTCAGTCCGTGATACGAAAGGCGAGACGAACGGGGGGCGGGGGAAACGATGGCGGAGCGGGCACCGGAGCACTGGACCGACACCGAGCGGGAGCTCTGGGAGGCGTTCCGCCAGGGGGACGTGTTCGACCGGCGGGTGCGCGACACCGAGGCCGACGACCCCTTCGGCGACGCCGACTGGGGCCCCGAGCGCACCGTCCGCGCGGAGGTCCTCGCCCACCTGCTGCTGGCCGGCCCGTCCGCCGCCGCCGGGCGGGTCGCCTCGCTGCGGCTCAACGGCGTGCTGATCACCGGCAGCCTCAACCTGGCCGGCGGCGCCATCGGCCACTACGTGGAGCTCCACGAGTGCCGCTTCGCGCACAAGGTCCTGGTCTCCGAGGCCACCGCCACCACGCTGCGCTTCGTCACCTGCCTGATCCCCCGCCTGGAGGCCTCCCGGCTGGCCACCACCGGCGACCTCCACCTGGCGCGCTGCCGGATACCGGACGGCATCCGGCTCACCGACGCCAAGATCGGCACCGACCTGCTGCTCAACCAAACCGTCCTCGGCGGCGACCGCTACGGCCGCGCCGTCTCCGCCGACGGGATGACCGTCCACCAGGACTTCGAGGCCGACCGGATCGAGGTCCACGGCGAGCTGAGCCTGCGCACCGCCCGGATAGGCGGCCGGCTCTCGCTGCGCGGCGCCCAGCTGCACGCCGTCCCGCAGAACCGCATCTGCCTCAACGCCGTCCGGATCACCGTCGGCCACACCGTCTACCTGACCGCCTCGGCCGACGGCGGCTGGTTCGGCTCCCGCAGCTACTACGGCTCCGGGTACGGCCAGCAGCCGCCACCGGACGCCCCCAGCACCCCGTTCCGCGCCCACGGCCACGTGCGGCTCTCCGACTCCCGCTTCGAGGCCGCCTGCCTGATCTCCGGCGAATTCCACCTGGAGGGTGAGGACGAGCTCTCACTGAGCCGCATTCACACCCCCGAGCTGCGGTTCGCCTGCCGGGTCCGCCCCACCGGCCCGGTCTCGCTGTCCCGCGCCCGGGTCGGCAACCTGGTCGACACCCCGGACGCCTGGCCGAGCGGCAGGCACCTCAACCTCACCGGCTTCGTCTACGAGAGCCTGCGCCCGGCCGCGTCCTTCAGCATCCAGCAGCGGATCGCCTGGCTGGAGGGCGCCTCGGCGGAGTTCCAGCCGGAGTCGTACGAGCAGCTGGCCTCCGCCCTGCGCCGCGACGGCGCCGACGACGACGCCCGCGAGGTGCTGTACGCCAAGCAGCGCCGCCGCCGGCAGACCCTCACCCTGCCCGCCCGGGCCTGGGGCCGGGTGCAGGACGTCACCGTCGGCTACGGCTACCGCCCCGGCCGGGCCGGCCTGTGGCTGCTGCTGGCGTGGGCGCTCGGCAGCATCTGGTTCGCCACCCACGAGCTGGAGCCGCTCAAGGCCGACGAGCGCCCGCACTGGAACCCGGTGCTGTACACGCTCAGCCAGCTGCTCCCGGTCGTCGACCTCGGCCAGCAGGGCTGGAACCCGGGCGGCCTCAGCCAGTACGTCTCCGTCGGGCTGGTGATCGTCGGCTGGTTGCTCGCCACCACCGTGGTCGCCGGGGCCTCCCGGATGCTCCAGCGCGGATAACCGGGCGACACCGGCCCCGCCCGGGGAACTACGCTGTCCGCCGTGACAGAACGGCTGCCGCTCTTCCCGCTGAACAACGTGCTCTACCCGGGCCTCGTGCTGCCCCTGAACGTCTTCGAGGAGCGTTACCGCCGTCTCGTCGCCGATCTGCTCGAACTGCCCGAGGACACCCCGCGCCGCTTCGGCGTCCTCGCGATCAAGGACGGCCGCGACGTCGCCCCGGTGCGCCCGGGGGACGGCCCCGCCGGGCCGCTCGACGGCCTCGGCACCGCCACCGGCGACCCGCTGGAGGCGGTGTTCCACATCGGCTGCGTCGCCGACATCGCCTCCGCCCAGCACCAGCCGGACGGCCGCTACGAGCTGCTGGTCACCGGCACCACCCGGTTCTGGCTCCGCTCGGTCGACGTCACCGGCCCGTACCTGACCGGCGAGATCGAGCCGATCGAGGAACGCCCCGGGGAGGGCTCCGGCGCCCTCGCCTCCGAGGTCGAACGGGCCTTCCGGGTCTACCAGAAGCGCCTCGCCGGGGCCCGCGAGGCCAGCACCGTCGGCCGCCAGGAGCTCCCCGACGACCCGCAGGTGCTCTCCTACCTGGTCGCCGCCGCCTCGGTGTTCGAGACCCCGGTCAAGCAGCAGCTGCTGGCCTGCCCGGACACCGCCCAGCGCCTACGCACCGAACTCGACTTGCTGCGCCGCGAGAGCGCCGTGCTCAGCTGGCTGCCGTCGCTGCCCGCGGTCGACCTCACCCGCCAGTCGTTCAGCCCCAACTGAGGTCGGCCCCAAGCGAGTTCAACCCAACCGAGTCCAGCCCCAACCACGCCGGGAGCCACCGCCATGGCCAAGAAGCCGAAGAAGGGCGGCCAGGGCACCCCCGCCACCGTCGCCCTGGAAGCCGCCGCCGTCCCGTTCACCGTGCACTCCTACGAGCACGACCCGGCCGCCGCCTCCTACGGCGGCGAGGCCGCCGAGGTCCTGGGCATCCCCGCTGACCGCGTCTTCAAGACCCTGGTCGCCGACGTGGACGGCGTCCTCACGGTCGGTGTCGTCCCGGTGGCCGGCCAGCTCGACCTCAAGGCGCTCGCCGCCGCCGTGGGCGGCAAGCGCGCCGCGATGGCCGACCCGGCCGCCGCCGAACGCAGCAGCGGCTACGTGCGCGGCGGCATCTCCCCGCTGGGCCAGCGCCGCCCGCTGCGCACCGTCGTCGACGCCAGCGCCCTCGGTCACCCCACCGTGTACGTCTCCGCCGGCCGCCGCGGCCTGGAGGTCGAACTCGCCCCCGCCGACCTGATCACCCTCACCCGGGCCCACACCGCCCCGATCGCCCGCTGACCCACGCCAGGGCCGGGGCAGCGGCTACCCGCTCAGCCCTGCCCCCGCTCCTCCGGCCCCGGGTGAGCCTGCGGCCCCGCGTAGCCCTCCGGCCCCGGGTAAACCTCCGGCCCCGTGTAACCCTGCGGCACCGCCCCCCAGTACGGCGGCGGGTCCTCCTCGCGCTTGCCGAACGCCGCCGACAGCGCCAGCAGCGCCACCATCGCCCCCATCGGCCACGCCACCAGCGCCCCGAGCGCCCCCAGGTCGAGGTTCGCGCTGAAGTGCCCGCCGGGCCCGACCCGCCGGGCCTCCGCGATCAGGTTGTCGCTGGGCCCGAGCCACTGCCCGATCCGCCAGGCCCCCACCGACCCGAGCAGCCCGCCGAGGGCCAGCCCGACCGCGACCGCGATGCCCCCGCCGCGCCGCCGGGTGGCCAGGAAGGCCCCGAGCGCCGTCAGGATGCCCGCCCCGAGCCCGATCAGCACGAAGACCGCGTCGGCCCCCGCCCGCTGCTCGCCCTCCGGGTCCAGGTACAGGATCCGGTCGCCGTCCACCACCAGCGGCACCTTGGGCGCCAGCCAGGCCCACAGCCCCGCCGCGACCAGCCCGACGACCACGCACGCGAGCACGACGGCCGCGCCGATCCGCAGCTCCGGCAGCAGCCGGCGGCCGAGCGAGGGCCTGGGTGACTGCGCCACCAGCCCGGGCGGCGGCAGCATCCCGTTGTCCGGGGCCGGCGGCGGCGCGAACGGGTCGCGGTCGGCGTCCGGCCCCGGGTTCACGTCGGCGCGAATGGGTTCCGGAGGTGTGTTCGGTACGGTCACAGGCCCCATCGTTTCACGCTCGCCGTCCGGACGGGCCCGCCACCCGTCCCGGCGCCGGCCGCCCCGCACCGCCCGCCACCGGGCCGCTACCGGGCGACGGCCCGCCGGTACGCCCAGGTGGCGAGGGCCAGCGAGACCACGCCGACGCCCGCGCAGACCCCCAGGTCGCCCACGACCAGTGCCCAGTCCGGGTCGGGCGTGAACGTACGGGCGAAGGCCTCCACCCCGTACGTGGACGGCAGCAGGTCCCGCAGCCACTGCACCGGCTGCGGCAGGTGGTCGACCGGCAGCACGCCGAGCAGCAGCGCCGCCGACATGCCGAGCTGCCCGAGCATGGTGGCGATCTCCTGCCGGGGCGCGAGCAGCCCGCAGGCGGCCCCCAGCCCGGCGAGCGCGGCCCCGGCCAGCGGGACGACCGCCAGCAGCACCCACAGCTGCCCCAGCGGCAGCCCGAACATGACCGCCCCGACCGCCGCCGTGACCACCGACCCCGGCAGCGTGAACGAGGCGTACGCGGCGGCCGCGCCCAGCACCACCGAGGCGGCGGGCACCGGCAGGGTCGCGTAGTGGTCCAGGCCACCGGTGGCCCGGAGCTTCCCGAAGTACTGGGCGAGCAGGTTGAGCGCCACGAACGCGACGACCAGCACGCTCGACCCGGCGACCACCGACCGCGCGGCCGTGGTCTGCCCGGCGTCGACGACGCCCCGCATCATCACCAGGATCCCCAGCGACTGGAAGGTGGCGACGAACAGCAGCGGGATCCGCGCCACCCGGGCCCGGGCGAGCTGGGCCCGGTAGACGGCGGCGAGGGCGGGCAGCAGCCGGGCCGCGGGGGCGAGCGGAGCGGGGGCGTGGCTCGCGGGGGCGGGGGCCTGCGGCGGCACCGAGAGCAGCGTCACTTGGCCAGTCCTCCGTGACGGCCGCCGAGCTTGAGGTACGCGTCCTCCAGGCTCGGCGTGGCGAGGGTGAAGTCGTCGAGCGCGGCGAAGGCCGGACCGGTGGTGACGGCGGCGACCAGTTCGCGGGCCTGTTCGGGGGTGGTGCGGACGGTCCAGCGGCGGCCGGTGCGTTCGGCCCGCTCGGCGAGCGCGGCGACGGCGGGCACCCCGACCGGCGCCTCGTCCCGCCAGACCAGGTCGAGCCGGACGTCCCCGTCGACCAGCGCCTTGAGCCCGCCGGGCGTGTCGCAGGCGATCACCCGGCCGTCGTCGACCACCGCGACCCGGTCGAGCACGGTCTCCGCCTCGATGACGTTGTGGGTGACCAGCAGCACGGTGGTGCCGTGGTCGGCCCGCCGCCGGTCGACGGCCGTCCACACGGCGCGCCGGGCGACCGGGTCCATGCCGGTGGTCGGCTCGTCGAGGACGAGCAGCGGCCGCTCCCCGACCAGGGTGGCGGCGAAGCAGGCGAGCCGGCGCTGCCCGCCGGAGAGCTTGGCGAGCGGCCGGTGCGCGATCGGTTCCAGCCCGAGTTCGGTGAGCACGTCGGCGGCCTCGGCGCGGGCCTGTGCCCGGCCGAGCCCGCGCAGCCGTCCGGTGGTCTCGGCGGCGAGGGCGACGGTCAGCTCGTCGAGGGCGGTCGACTCCTGGCCGAGGTAGCCGAGCAGCCGGGCGGCCCGTTCGGGGTGGCGGACGATGTCGTGGCCGAGCAGTTCGATCGAGCCGGAGTCCGGCCGCAGCAGCCCGGTGAGCTGGCGGACCAGCGTCGACTTGCCGGCGCCGTTGGGTCCGAGCAGCCCGAAGACCTCGCCCTGCCGGACGCTGAGGCTGATCCCGTCGTTGGCCCGGATCGCGGTGGCGGCGGCGCCGCGCCCGCTGCGGTAGGTCCTGACCAGGTCGCGTACGGCGACGCACGGCGGGGTGTCGTGGGGTGGTCGCCCGGCCGTCTCGTTCACGACCGAAGACTCTACGCGCTCGCACGGGCGAGCCGGACAACGGGGCACGGTCGCCGACCGCCGAGGCCCGGCCCCTGCCGCGTCAGTCGTCCACGACCATGGACCCGCCCGGCACCCGCGCGGCGAGCTCCTTCCAGAACCCGGCCCGGATGGCGTAGCGATCGTGTTCGTCGATCTGGTCGTCCTTGTGCGCGAGCAGGCCGAATCGGGCCGCGTAGCGGAGCAGTTCTCCGTCGACCCGGTGCGGGATGCGCGGGTAGTCGGGCCAGAGCACGGTGAGCCGTTCGACGTCGCCGAGGCGGTCGCTCCAGCGGCGGGCGAAGACCTGGCCGACCTCGTGGGCGTCACCGCCGATGGAGGTGATGTCCTCCTCGCGGTCGGCCCAGCGCTGTTCGGCGGTGGTGAGCTGGGCGAGGGTGGGCAGGCTGTCGCCGGCGGTGACGGCGGGTTCGGGGGCGGGCCGATCGACCCAGCCGCGGTCGGAGGACCAGCGCAGCACCGGCCCGGTCTGCCCGACGGCGCCGTGCCCGTTCACGCCGTGTGCGGTGGCGCCGTGCCCGTTCACGCCGTGTCCGTTGGCTCCGTGCCCGTTGGCGACCGCCGTGATCGGGGTGGCGGCGGTGCGCCCGGCGAGGTCCTTGGGGGTGGGGACGACCTTGAGCGCGGCGGCCGGCTGGGGTCGCCCGGGGGCGACGGCCGGGACGGGCGCGGGGGCGTCGGCGGCCGGGTGGACGGCCGGGGGCACCACGGCGGGCAGGGCGGCCGGCGGCGCGGCGAGGATCTTGGCGATCTCCTGGCGGGGGCCGGGCGCGGGGAAGACGCTGGAGGTGTCGCGCAGGGTGAACGAGCCCTCGATCCACTCGCGGTCCAGCACCCGCCGTTCGTCCGCCTCGCCGACCAGGTCCTCGGACTGGTTGAAGTCGCCGTCGGCGGCCTGGAGCGCCCACAGGTGGACGACCACGCCGTGTTCCTTGGCGGACATCATGCCGGGCAGCAGGTCGCCGTCGCCGGTGATCAGCACGACGTCGGCGCAGGCCCGGTTGCGGGCGAGTTCGGAGAGTTCGGCGTGCATCGCCGCGTCGACGCCCTTCTGCACCCAGCGCCCCTCGGCCCGGGTGAGCGCGCCGAGCCGGACGGTGACCCGGGGCAGCACCCGCAGCCGGCGGTGCTCGGGCATCGGCCGCCGGTCGGGCGCGGCGTCGAACCAGTAGATCCGCAGCAGCGGCAGGCCGGTCTCGGCCTCGGCGCGTTCCCGCAGCGCGGTGATCAGCGCGGTGTGGTCGACGGTGACCCGGGAGCGGGATGGATCACCGGCGAGCAGGCTGGCGGCGGCGCCCAGTAGGTATCCGGCGTCCACCAGGACGACACAGCGGTCCATCGCGCACCTCTTCCGCTCGCCCTCGGGGTCAGGCCGGGTGGGCTCGGTCCGCCCGCCGCCCGGGCGTGGTGGGGTGAGGGGCCCCCGTGACCGCCCGATCGTTGGGTCGTCTTTTCCCCCTGGTTCGCGCGCCGAACCTCGGAGGATGTCCCGGTACCGCAACGGCCGCCCCAACGGAACGCAAAGGCGGGCCCCGTCCCAACGACGGGGCCCGCCCCATGGTCACGCGTGGTCACGCGAGCGACTGATCAGCCCTTGAGCTCCGCGGCGACGAGCTCGGCGAGCTGGACGGCGTTGAGGGCCGCACCCTTGCGCAGGTTGTCGTTGGAGACGAACAGCGACAGGCCGTGCTCGACGGTCTCGTCCGCCCGGATCCGGCCGACGTAGCTCGGGTCCTTGCCCGCGGCCTGGAGCGGGGTGGGGATCTCGGACAGCTCGACGCCCGGGGCGCCGGCGAGCAGCTCGGCGGCCCGCTCGGGGCTGATCGGGCGCTCGAAGCGGGCGTTGATCTGCAGCGAGTGGCCGGAGAAGACCGGCACGCGCACGCAGGTGCCGGCGACCTTCAGCTCGGGGATGCCGAGGATCTTGCGGCTCTCGTGGCGCAGCTTCTGCTCCTCGTCGGTCTCGTTGGAGCCGTCCTCGACGATGGAGCCGGCCAGCGGCACCACGTTGAACGCGATGGGGCGCCGGTAGACCTTGGGCTCGGGGAACTCGACCGCGGCGCCGTCGTGGGCGAGCGCGGAGGCGCCGTCGACGACCTTGGCGGCCTGGTCCTGGAGCTCGGCGACGCCGGCCACGCCGCTGCCGGAGACGGCCTGGTAGGTGGAGACGACCAGCGCGGCCAGCCCGGCCTCCTGGTGCAGCGGGCGCAGCACGGGCATGGCGGCCATGGTGGTGCAGTTCGGGTTGGCGATGATGCCCTTGGGGCGGTCGGCGATCGCCTCGGGGTTGACCTCGGAGACCACCAGCGGCACCTCGGGGTCGCGGCGCCAGGCCGAGGAGTTGTCGATCACCACGGCACCGGCCGCGGCGACCTTCGGGGCCAGCGCCTTGGAGGTCGTGCCGCCGGCCGAGAAGATCACGATGTCCAGACCGGTGTAGTCCGCCGTCGCCGCGTCCTCCACCGTCACCTCGGTGCCCTGCCACGGCAGCGTGCGCCCGGCCGAACGGGCCGAGGCGAACAGCCGCAGCTGCTCGACCGGGCCAATGCCACCAGGAAGTCCTGCGCGCTCCGCCAGGATCTCGCGGACCACGCCGCCGACCTGGCCGGTGGCCCCGACAATGCCGATCTTCATTTCCGACTACTCCTCTGGATGGTGCTGTTCACAGCCGCACTCTGCCCATCATGCCTTGTCACGGGCTCGATACGACCTGGTATTCCACGGTGTGAGAGGGCGCCCGGACAGGCCCTAGCGGTCCAGACCATTCACGAGGGCCAGCGCCGCGTCCACCTCGGCCCGCCCGGCCGGCAGCAGCGGCAGCCGTACGTCCGGCGTCGGGATCCGGCCCTGGGCGTGCAGCACGCCCTTGGTCACCGTCGGGTTGGGCGCCGTGAACGCGGACAGCGCCAGGGCGGTCAGCCGGTGCCCGAGCGCCCGGGCCCGCTCGACGTCCCCGGCCCGCCAGGCCTCGTACAGCTCGACGAACCGGCCGGTCGCCAGGTGCGCGGAGGCGAGGATGCCGCCGGCCGCGCCGATCGCCAGCATCGGTGCCAGGTAGGCGTCCTCCCCGGTGAGGAACGCGAACCCTTCGGGGGTGTCGGCGAGCAGCTCGGCCGCCGTCTGGTCCAGCCCGCCGGTCGCGTACTTGACGCCCACCACGCCCTCGATCGCCGCCAGTTCGCGCAGTGCGCCGGTGGAGAGCTGCTGCCCGGTGCGGTACGGGATGTGGTAGACGACCAGCGGCAGCGGGCTCCTCTCCGCCAGCGCCCGGAAGTGCGCGACCGTCCCGGCCTCGCCCGCCCGGACGAAGGACGGGGTGGTGACCAGCGCCGCCGCCTCCGGCGCCCGCGCGCCCAGCGCGGCCAGCGCCTCGCCGACGGCCCGGGTGTCACCACCGGAGGCGCCGACGATCAGCTGCGCCCCGCGCGCCGCACAGGCGGCCGCGGCGACGTCGATCACGGCGTCCCGCTCCTCGGCGGTGAGCGCGGCGGGCTCGCCGGTGGTGCCGAGCGCGACCAGCCCGGCCGCGCCGGCGTCCAACAGCTCGTGGGCGAGCTTCTCCAGGGCGTCCAGCGCGACCGTGCCGTCCGCGGCGAAGGGCGTGATCAGGGGGACGTAGATACCCGTGAGTTCCATGCCCACGATCCTGCGGCCCGCCGATCGCCCGGGTCCAGTTCACATTTCCGACGCTTCTCGTAAGCTGAGCCGATGCTCGACGTCCGACGCCTTCGCCTGCTGCGCGAACTGGCCCACCTCGGCACCATCGCCGCCGTGGCCGAGGCGCTGTCCTTCAGCCCTTCGGCGGTGTCCCAGCAGCTGTCCGTCCTGGAGAAGGAGGCGGGCGTCCCGCTGCTGGAGCGGACCGGCCGCCGGGTGGCGCTGACGCCCGCGGGCCGGAACCTGGTCCGGCACGCCGAGTCGGTGCTGGCCCTGCTGGAGCAGGCGGGCGCCGAACTCGCCCACGCCCGGCAGGGGTTGGCCGGACCGCTGCGGATCGGCACCTATCCCTCGGCGGCCCGCGCGATCATCCCGGCGGTGCTCGCCGAACTGGCAAGCTGGCACCCGGGGTTGGAGCCGATGGTGACCGAGGTCGATCCGGCGGGCGTCGCGGCGGCACTGCGCGCGGGCGAGTTGGACGTCGCCCTGGTGCACGAGTACGACCTGGTCCCGGCCGATCCGGAGCCCGGCCTGGCGGTCACCCGGCCGGTGTTCACCGAGCCGATGTACCTGGCCGCCCGGACCCCCGGTACCGTCGCCGAGCAGCGCACCGCGCCGTGGATCATGTCCCCGCCGGGCACGCTCTGCCACGGCATGGCCGTCCGGGCCTGCGAGTCCGCCGGTTTCGCACCCCGGATCCGGCACCAGATCGACGACTTCGCGACCGTCCTGGCCCTGGTGGCGGCCGGCCAGGGCGTGGCCCTGATCCCGCACCTGGGCACCGCGAACCCGCCACCGGGGGTCGTCCTCACCCGGCTGCCGATGTACCGCCGCACCCGCGCGGCCTTCCGCGCCGGCGCCGGCTCCCACCCGGCGATCTCCGCCTTCGTCTCGGCCCTGCACACGGCGGTGCCCCCGGGCCTCGGCGGCCAGACCTGAAACGCCCGGGCACGCCTGAAGAAGCCCGGGGGCGCCCACCGTCGTGAGCGCCCCCGGCCGTCCGCCTTACCCGGTCACATGCCTTACCCGGCCAGACAGCTGGGCCCGAGCAGCTGCTTCAGGTCCCCGAACAGCGCCGGGTCCGACTTCACCCGGTGCCGGTCCAGCCGCAGCACCGTGGTCTTGGTGTGGCCCTCCAGCCGCACCCGCACCTCGGTCGTGCCCCGGTGGCTGCCGAGCACCTCTCCGAGCCGGGCCACCAGCGGCGGCGTCACCTTCCCGCTCGGGATGAGGATGGTGATCGGCGCCTCGGCGTGCGCGTTCGACAGGTCGGGGACGGACAGCTCCATCCCCATCAGCCGCGGCACGTCCTCCCGCTTGTCCAGCTTGCCGCGCACGAACACCACGGCGTCCTCCACCAGTTGGGAGGACACCAGCTGGTAGCTCGCCGGGAAGAACATGCAGTCGATCGACCCCGCCAGGTCCTCGACCGTCGCGATCGCCCAGGCGTTGCCCTGCTTGGTCATCTTCCGCTGGAGGCCCGAGATGATGCCGCCGATGGTGACGATCGTCCCGTCCGGCCGGTCGGCGAGGTCCGCCACCGCGCAGTCCGCCTTGTCGGCGAGCACGTGCTCGATGCCGTGCAGCGGGTGCGAGGAGACGTACAGCCCGAGCATCTCCCGCTCCTGGGTGAGCAGGAAGGACTTCTCCCACTCCTCCTCGGAGAACACCACGTCCAGCCCGAAGCTCGGCTCGTCGCTGGTCGCGTCGCCGCCGAACAGGTCGAACTGGCCCTCGGCCTCCTTGCGCTTCACCCCGACCACGTTGTCGATCATCGGCTCGAACTGCGCGCTCAGGCCCTTGCGGGTGTGCCCGAGCGAGTCGAACGAGCCCGCCTTGATCAGCGATTCGACGGTCCGCTTGTTGCAGACCACCGACTCCACCTTGTCCAGGAAGTCCGGGAAGGAGACGAACTTCCCCTTCGCCTTCCGGGTCCGGATCATCGACTCGACCACCGGCCCACCGACGTTGCGGATGGCGGTGAGCCCGAAGCGCACGGTGTCGCTGCCGTGCGGGGTGAAGTCCGAGTCCGACTCGTTGACGTCCGGCGGCAGCACCTGGATGCCCATCTTGCGGCACTCGTTCAGGTACACCGCCGACTTGTCCTTGTCGTCCTTGACGGACGTCAGCAGGCCGGACATGTACTCGGCCGGGTAGTTGGCCTTGAGGTACGCCGTCCAGTACGAGACCA
Organism: Kitasatospora sp. NPDC097643; assembly: GCF_040302625.1. Lineage (NCBI taxonomy): Bacteria > Bacillati > Actinomycetota > Actinomycetes > Kitasatosporales > Streptomycetaceae > Kitasatospora > Kitasatospora sp. NPDC097643. The sequence goes on from NZ_JBEOSA010000026.1 coordinate 58,250, forward strand.
GCCCGTACCCGGCGGTGTGCGCTTTGTTGAACGCGTAGCCGGAGAAGGGGACGAGGACGTCCCACACCGCCTGGATCGCCGCGTCCGAGTAGCCGCGTTCCCGGCAGCCCTTCTGGAACGGGACGAATTCGGCCTCCAGGATCTCCTTCTTCTTCTTGCCCATGGCGCGGCGCAGCAGGTCGGCCTGGCCGAGCGAGTACCCGGCGAGGATCTGCGCGGCCTTCTGCACCTGCTCCTGGTAGACGATCAGACCGTACGTCGGCCGGAGCACCTCCTCCAGGGGCTTCTCCAGCTCCGGGTGGATCGGCGTGATCTCCTGCTGCCCGTTCTTCCGGAGCGCGTAGTTCGTGTGGGAGTTGACGCCCATCGGGCCCGGTCGGTACAGCGCCAGTACGGCGGAGATGTCCTCGAAGTTGTCGGGCTTCATCAGGCGCAGCAGCGAGCGCATCGGCCCGCCGTCGAGCTGGAAGACGCCGAGCGTGTCACCGCGCGACAGCAGCTCGTAGGTCGGCTTGTCGTCCAGGGGCAGATCAAGCAGGTTGATCTTGACGCCCTTGTTCTTCTCGATCGCCTTGACGGCGTCGTCCATGATCGTCAGGTTGCGCAGGCCGAGGAAGTCCATCTTGAGGAGGCCGAGGCCCTCACAAGTGGGGTAGTCGAACTGCGTGATGGTGACGCCGTCGGTGTGCCGGGTCCAGACCGGGATGTGGTCGGTCAGCGGCTCGGCGGACATGATGACGCCGGCCGCGTGCACGCCGGGCTGGCGGATCAGGCCCTCGATGCCCCGCGCGGTGTCGATGACCTTCTTGACGTCCGGGTCGGTCTCGTACAGCCCCCGGATCTCGCCGGCCTCGCTGTAGCGCGGGTGGCTGCTGTCCGTGATGCCGGACAACGGGATGCCCTTGCCCATGACGTCCGGCGGCATCGCCTTGGTGATCCGGTCGCCCATCGCGTACGGGTAGCCGAGGACGCGCGAGGAGTCCTTGATGGCGGCCTTCGCCTTGATGGTGCCGTACGTGACGATCATGGCGACCTTGTCGGAGCCCCACTTGTCCGTCACGTAGCGGATCACGTCACCGCGCCGGCGCTCGTCGAAGTCGATGTCGACATCGGGCATGGAGATGCGCTCGGGGTTGAGGAAGCGCTCGAAGATCAGGCCGTGCGGGATCGGGTCGAGGTCGGTGATGCCCATCGCGTACGCGACCAGCGAACCGGCCGCCGAACCACGGCCGGGGCCCACCGCGATGCCCTGGCTCTTCGCCCACATGATGAAGTCGGCGACCACGAGGAAGTACGCCGGGAACCCCATCTGGATGATGGTGTCCATCTCGTACTCGGCGAGCTTCTTGTGCTCCTCGTCGTACCCGTCCGGGAAGCGCCAGTCCATGCCCTCCCAGACCTTGGACTTGAAGAAGTCCGCCTCGGACTCGAAGCCCTCCGGGATCGGGAAGCGGGGCATCAGGTTCTTGAACTTGAACATGCCCTCGGTGTCGACCCGGGAGGCGACCAGCAGCTGGCTGTTGCGGCAGCCCTCCTGCCAGGCGTCCGAGGAGTCCAGCGCGTACATCTCGGCGGCCGACTTGATGTAGTAGCCGGTGCCGTCGAAGCGGAAGCGGTCCGGGTCGGAGAGGTTCTTGCCGGTCTGCACGCAGAGCAGGAGGTCGTGCGCGCCCGCGTCGGCCTCGGTGGTGTAGTGCGAGTCATTGGTGACCACCGGGGGGATGTTCAGCTTCTTGCTGATCTCCAGCAGCCCGTCGCGGACCCGCTTCTCGATGTCCAGGCCGTGGTCCATCAGCTCCAGGAAGTAGTTCTCCTTGCCGAAGATGTCCTGGTAGTCGGCGGCCGACTTCACCGCCTCGTCGAACTGGCCCAGGCGCAGCCGGGTCTGCACCTCGCCGGAGGGGCAGCCGGTGGTGGCCATCAGGCCGCCGGACAGCTCCGAGATCAGCTCCTTGTCCATCCGGGGCCACTTCACCAGCCAGCCCTCCGCGTACGAGCGCGAGGTCAGCTTGAAGAGGTTGTGCAGGCCCTCCTTGTTCCGGGCCCAGATGGTCTTGTGGGTGTACGCGCCGGACGCCGAGACGTCGTCCTTCTTCTGGTGCGGCTGACCCCACAGGATGCGCTTGGTGTTGCTGCGGGACTCCGGCGCGACGTACGCCTCGATGCCGATCACCGGCGTGATCCCGGCGTCGGTCGCCTGCCGGTGGAACTCGGCGGCGCCGTACATGTTCCCGTGGTCGGTCATCGCGACGTGGGTCTGGCCCAGCCGCTCGACCTCCTTGAACATCTGCTTCAGCCGGGCGGCACCGTCCAGCATCGAGTACTCGGTGTGAACGTGCAGATGCGCGAACGGCTGGTCGCTCAAGGCGGGGCCTCCGGAGGCTCGTGCTGGTCTGGTGGGCCGGCGAACGCGCAGGTCACAGGGGTTACCCCTGGAAACAGACGAGGTCCGAACCGCCTCATGGGGTCCGGACCATCACTCACACGTTCACCCGTCTACTCTAGCCTCCCGCCGGGCCCGCGCCGCCTCCCGAACCCCCGGGTCCTCCATCGGATCGCCGCTCAGGTATCCCAGCCGTTCCCGGACCTCGGGCGTGTCCGGAGCCCGCCCGACCGCCAGCATCCGGGCGTCCGCCTCACAGTCCCACAGGCTCTCGACGTACACCTCCGCAAGCCCGGCCGGCGCCACCCCCGCCAACGCCTCCAGGTACGCGGCCCGCTCGTACGAGTGCGGCGTCCACAACCAGAACCGCCGCAACAACGAGGCCGCCCCTGCCGCCTCCGCCCCGAACCGCGCGAGCCCGCGCGCCAGCCCGTCCGGCCCGCACCACACCTGCTCCACCCAGCACCGCTCCAGCCCGGCCACCAACGCCGCCAGGTCCCCCACCTCCCCGTGCTCCGGCAGCGGATCCCTCCGCCCCCGGCGATGCGGAGCCGGCTCCTGCGGTACCGGTCCGGCGTCGGTCAGATCACCCCACCACTCCACCGGCCAGACCAGGGCCACCGACTCCAGCACCTCCGCCCGGCGCTCTCCCCCGTCCCGGACGTACGCCCGCAGCGCCTCCCGCGCCTCGCCCGACCCGCCGAGCGCCAGCAGCTCCAGGACCCGGGTGGCCCGGTCGCAGGCGCCCTCGTCCCCGGCCAGCAACTCGACCACCGGCCCGAGCGGCAGCTCCAGGTCCCGGACCAGCCGCGCCAGATACAGCGCCCGGTCGTCCACCTGCCGATCCCACCGCCACTCCCAGCGGATGCACCCGTACACCAACTCGGCGGCGGACGCCGGATCCTCCGCCGCCATCCGCGCCCCGAGCCCCCGGCCCCGCTGCAACAACCCCGGCAGCGTGTTCGCCGGCGCGTACTCGTATCTCCGCTCTGCCATGGCCCCCATCCTCGCCCAGCCGACCGGGCCACCGGATCTCGATCCAAAGGTGGAGCAAGGAAAATAGGCCCGTCGCATTGTCCGAGTAACTCGACAGTTCGAGCACAGTGGGTCATTCGCCACCAATTGCCCATAGGATTCCGACCGTCAGAAATCCGCACCCACCAACGGGCAGAACATGGCCAACAGCACCGACGTCAAGCGCCAGTTCGACGAGATCGACACCGACGGCAACGGCACCATCAGCCTCGAAGAGCTGAAGGACTACCTCCAGAAGGACCCCAAGGTCACCGACGAGAACGCTGCCGCCATCATCAGGTACGCCGACGAGAACAGCGACGGCCAGATCGACCTCGACGAGTTCGCCGAGCTCATCCGCAAGTGACGTCAGGGGCGGTTCACCGGCTCTCCCGGTGAACCGCCTCCTTCCCTCTCCTCGGCCCCTCGCGCCCAGCCGCGCGAGGGGCCGCCGACTTGCACAGGAAGTCGACCAGGCCGACTTTTCACGATTTTTTTGTCTGTCGCAGTCCACCGACGGACCACAAGCAACCGAGCCCGCAGCGGAACAGAGGGACCCACGATGACGCACCCGTTCGAGATCGAACTGGAGACGGTCCTGCCGGCCGGCCCGGAGCAGGTCTGGGAGGCCGTCGCCACCGGGCCGGGGATCGACTCCTGGTTCATGGGCCGCAACCACGTGGAGGCCCGCGAGGGCGGCACCGCCACGATGGACACCGGCGGCCACCGGGGGGAGGCGCTGATCACCGCCTACGAACCCGGCGAGCGCTTCGCCACCCGCACCCCCACCGCCGAGGACGGCCGGTTCATGGCCTTCGAGTACCTCATCGAAGGGCGCGAGGGTGGCAGCACCGTCCTCCGCGTCGTCCACAGCGGCCTCCTGGGCGACGACTGGCAGGACGAGTACGACGCGCTGCGCCGCGGCTGGCCCTTCCACCTCGGCACGCTGCACCAGTACCTGACGCACTTCCCCGGCCGCACCGCCCTCCCGGTCTTCGCCGCGGCGCCGACGGGCGACCGGTCGGCGCAGGACGTCCGGACGGTACTCGCCCGCGCCCTCTCCCTCCCCACCCCGGTGACCGTCGGCGCCCGGGCCCACGCCGAGCCGGCCGACCTGCCGCCGCTGGACGGTGAGGTGGTCTGGGCGGACGACGAACGCTTCGAGATCCGCACCACCGACGGGATCTACACCTTCCACCAAGGCCCCGGCATCGCGCTGAGCTTCCACCACCTGTTCGGCCCGGCCCCGGCCGGAGCCGAGACCGCCTGGCAACGCTGGCTGGCCGCACACCTCAACTGACCGACACGACCCAACCCGACACCGACACCGAGACCGAACGGAACCTCCGATGCGCACCCTCATCAGCACCGCATTCATCTCCCTCGACGGCGTCGTGGAGGCCCCGGGCGGCGAGCCCGGTTACCGCAACTCCGGCTGGACCTTCAAGGACGTCGAGTTCGTCCCCGAGGCCTTCGAGATCAAGGAGCGCGAGCAGCGCGAGTCCACCGCCATCCTGATGGGCCGGGTCAGCTACCAGGCCTTCAGCCCGGTGTGGCCGGACATGCCGGAGTTCGCCCACTACAAGACGATGCCGAAGTACGTCGTCTCCACCACCCTCACCGAGGACCAACTGGTCCCGAACTGGGGCGAGACCACCATCCTGCGCTCCCTCGACGAGGTCGCCGCGCTCAAGCGGACCGAGGGGGGCCCGATCATCGTCCACGGCAGCGCCACCCTGAACCACGCCCTCTCCGACGCGGGCCTGATCGACCGCTACCACCTGCTCGTCTACCCACTGCTGCTCGGCGCCGGCAAGCGCCTGTTCAGCACCACGGACAAGGACACCCAGAAGCTGAAGCTCGTCGAGCACGAGGTCTACTCCAACGGCCTGCAGAAGAACGTCCTCGACGTCCTCCACTGACACTGACACCCCTCACCGCGCAGCACCGCACAGGAAGTCGGCCCGCCCGACTTCCTGCGCAGCCCGCCCATCCCCCGGCCCCTCCGGCACTTACGACACCTACGGCGCTGCCGGGCCAACCGTCGCCAACAGCTGCACCACCAGCGGGTTCCGATCGCCCGCACGCCAGGCGACGGCGACCCGCGTGCGGGCGGTGCCGGCCTCGATCCGGCGGAAGGCCACACCGCGGAGGCGGATCCGCCGGATGCTCGCCGGGGCCAGGGAGACGCCCAGGCCGGTCTCCACCAGCGCGCACACCGTCTGCCACTCCACCGCGTGCTGGACGACCCTGGGCGTGAAGCCCGCCGCGCCGCACAGGCCGGTGATCCGGTCGTACAGCTGCGGGCCGACCGCGCGGGGCAGCAGGACGAACGGCGAGTCCGCCAACTCGGGGACCCGCACGGTCCGTTGGGCGGCCAGCGGGTGGGCGGCCGGCAGGACCGCCACGAACGGCTCGGTGAGGACGGTCCGGAAGCCGATGCCCGGCTCGTCGGCCGGGGGCTCGCGCAGCAGGCCGATGTCGATGGCTCCCTCGTGCAGGGCGGCGAGCTGCGGCGCCGTGGTCATCTCACGGATGTCCAACTCCACACCGGGGTACCGCTCCCGGAAGGTGCGCAGCAGCCCGGGCAGCACGGTCAGGGCGAGGGACGCGGAGAAGCCGATCCGCAGACGCCCGGCCCGGCCGCTGCCGACGGCCCGGGCCGCCGCCAGACCGTCGGCGAGGCCGGTGATGGCCTGCCGCGCGGCGGGCAACAGTTCGCGACCGGCCGGAGTGAGCGCGACCCGCCCCGGTTCGCGGCTGAACAGCGCGTGGCCGACCTTCTCCTCCAGCCGCCGGATCTGCTGACTCAACGGCGGCTGGGCGATGCCCAGGCGGGCGGCCGCGTGGCCGAAGTGGAGTTCCTCGGCGAGCACGACGAACGCGTGCAGCTGCGGGAGGGGAATCTCGGGACGGTCCATACGCCCAGGGATATCAGGTCATGCCTGTCACCGTATTAGACGTATCGGTGCTGCTCACCTAGCGTTCGGCGCATGACAGAGCGACGCGCGATCCTCAGCGGTTCGACCTTCGAGGAGCAGATCGGCTACGCCCGGGCCGTGGTCGACGGCGACCGGGTGCACGTGTCCGGGACGACCGGCTTCGACTACACCACCATGACGATCTCCGACGACGTGGTGGAGCAGGCCGAGCAGTGCCTGCGCAACATCGGGGCCGCGCTGGCCGAGGCGGGCTGCACCTTCGCGGACGTGGTCCGGGTGCGCTACCTGCTGCCCGAGCGCGCGGACTTCGAACCCTGCTGGCCGGTCCTGCGCCGCTGCTTCGGCGAGGTCCGCCCGGCCGCCACGATGCTCGTGTGCGGTCTCGCCGACCCCCGGATGAAGATCGAGATCGAGGTCGACGCCCGCCGGACCACCGCGTAACGCCCTACATCTCCCGCCCGGCCCGTCCCACGCGTAACGCCCCCTGCTCACCCACTCACCCGTCCAGCTCGTCCAGCTCCGCCAGGAAGTCCAGCGCCACCGCCCAGGCCCGCTCGGCCGCCTCGGCGTCGTAGTCGGCCAGCTCGGGGTCGGTGAACAGGTGCCCGGCGCCCCGGTAGCGGTGCACCTCGACGTCGGCCCCGGCCCGACGCATCCGCAGGTACCAGGCGTTCAGCCAGTCCTCGGTCTCGAACGGGTCCGGCTCGGCGACGTGCAGCTGGACCGGGATCGAGGTCTCGGCATCCTCCCGCAGGTCCGAAGTCCCGTGCAGGAGCAGCAGCCCGCGCGCCTTCTCGTCCGCCAGCGCCAGGTTCTGCGCGAGCGAGCCGCCGAGCGAGAAGCCCGCGTACACCAGCCCGCCGTCGGACAGCGGAGCGGACACCGCCACCGCCCGGCGCAGCAGTTCCTCGCTGCCGCCGATCTCCTCCTGGTACGCCAGCCCGGCCTCGATGTCGTCGAAGGTCCGCCCGTCGAAGAGGTCCGGGGCGTGCACGGTGTGCCCGGCGGCGCGCAGCCGCTCGGCGGCGGCGTGGACGGCGGGGCGCAGCCCGAGGGCGGAGTGGAAGAGGACGATCTGGGCCACGGCGGGGATCCTTCGACGTACTACTGGGGCTCGGTTTCCCCTCCATGATCCCGCATGACCGCGCACCCACCGCCTCCCACGCCCCCGCACCCCACCTCCGCCCGGGGTGGCCAAATCCGATCGTTTCGCAACAGAACGTCAGATCACCCGATTTACCTATGCTTTACCAGCGGGTAACCTTCCGTCGTGACCGATCTTGTCCATGACATGACCTCCGCCCGCCCCCGTCGCCGCCAGGTGCTGAAGGCCGGCGCCCTGGCCGCCGGCGCCTCCGCGCTCGCCCTCTCCACCCCCGCCGAAGCGGCCACCGAAGCCCCCCGCTTCCTGCACGGCATCGCCTCCGGCGACCCCCTCCCCGACGGCGTCCTGCTCTGGACCCGGGTGACGCCCACCCCGGAGGCCGTCCCCGGCTCGACCCTCGGCCCCGACACCGAGGTCCGCTGGGAGCTGGCCGCCGACCAGGCCTTCACCCGCGTCGTCGCGAGCGGCACGGTGACCGCCACCGCCGCCACCGACCACACCGTCAAGGCCGACGTCCGCGGCCTGACCCCCGACACCACCTACTGGTACCGCTTCACCGCAGGCTCCAGCACGTCCCCCGTCGGCCGCACCCACACCACCCCCGCCGCCGACGCAGCGCTCGCCCGCCTGCGCTTCGGCGTCGCCTCCTGCGCCAACTGGGAGGCCGGCTACTTCTCCGCCTACCGCCACCTCGCCGCCCGCGGCGACCTGGACGCCTTCCTCTTCCTCGGCGACTACATCTACGAGTACAAGACCGGCGAGTTCTGCGCCCGCGGCAAGGTCGTCCGCCCGCACGCCCCCACCCACGAGATCCTCACCCTGGCCGACTACCGCACCCGGCACGGCCAGTACAAGACCGACGAGGACCTCCAGGCCCTGCACGCGAAGATCCCGACCATCGCGATCTGGGACGACCACGAGTTCGCCAACGACGCCTGGTCCGGCGGCGCCGAGAACCACACCCCGGGCGTCGAGGGCGACTGGGCGGACCGGATGGCCGCCGCCAAGCAGGCCTACTTCGAGTGGATGCCCGTCCGGCCGTCCATCGCCGGCACCACCTACCGCCGCCTGCGCTACGGCCGGCTCGCCGACCTGCACCTGATGGACCAGCGCTCGTTCCGCTCCCAGCAGGTCAAGGTCGGCAACGGCGACATCGACTCGGCCGACCGCACCCTCACCGGCCGCGCCCAGATGGACTGGCTGAAGGCCGGACTGTCCGCCTCCGACACCACCTGGCGGCTGATCGGCAACGAGGTGATGATCTCCCCGGTCGCCTTCTTCTCGCTGCCCGACTACCTGCTGCGCCCGCTGGCCAAGCTGCTCGGCCTGCCCGGCGAGGGCCTGGCGGTCAACACCGACCAGTGGGACGGCTACACCCACGACCGCCGCGAGCTGCTCGGCCACCTGAAGACGAACGGCATCACCAACACCGTCTTCCTGACCGGCGACATCCACTCCGCCTGGGCCGCCGACGTCCCGAACGAGGCCGCCACCTACCCGCTGTCGGGCAGCATCGCCACCGAGTTCGTGGTCACCTCGGCGACCTCGGACAACATCGACGACCTGCTGAAGGTCGCGCCGCACACCGTCTCGCTCGCCGCGGCCGCCGCGATCAGGACCGCCAACCCGCACGTCAAGTGGGTCGACCTGGACTCGCACGGCTACGGCGTCCTCGACATCACGCCCGAGCAGGCGCAGATGGACTACTACGTGCTGTCCGACCGCACCCGCAAGGACGCCACCAGCAGCTGGACCCGCTCCTACCGCACCCGCACCGGCACCCAGCGCGTCGAGCGCGTGAACAACCCGGTCAAGTAACCAACCCGGTCACGTAACGAACCCGGTCACGTAACCAACCAATCCGAATAACCACCCCGGTCAAGCGACCACCCGTCCTAGGGCCGCCGACCGACGGCCCTAGGACACCACGTCCTTGCGCGCGAACCCCCGGAAGGCCAGCGCGAGCAGCACCGCCGCGTACGACAGCGACAGCGAGACGCCCTGGACCATGCCGCCCCACTCCAGCTGCGGCTGCAAGGCGTCCGCCCACGCGTACTGCCAGTGCGCCGGCAGCCACTCCCGCAGGTCCCCGAGCGCCGTGACGGCGTCCAGCACCCCGGTGACGATCGACGCGAACACCGCCCCGCCGACCGCGCCCAGCGGCGCGTCCGTCGCCGTCGAGAGCCAGAACGCCAGCGCGGCGATCACGATCTCGCTGAGGAACACGAACACCACCGCGATCGCCAACCGGGGCAGCGCCTCCCCGGCCGGCAGGCTGACCCCGGCGGGCAGCTTGAGGTCCCCCCACCCGTACGCGGCCGTGCCCACGACCAGCCCGATCGCGGGCAGCATCACCACGGCCACCGCCGAGAAGCCCAGCCCGACCACGAACTTGCGGACCAGCAGCCGGGCCCGGGGCACCGGCGCGGCCAGCAGGTAGCGCAGCGAGGACCAGCTCGCCTCGGAGGCGACGGTGTCGCCGCAGAACAGCGCCACCGGGATGACCAGCATGAACCCGGTGCCCACGAACAGCATCGTGGTGGCGAAGTTGGCCCCGGAGGCGGTGGCCAGCTCGATGAAGCTGGTCCGGTCCGGGCGGCCCGGGGTGCCGCCGATCTGGAACGCGGCCAGCAGGACGAACGGCATCGCGGCCAGCACCGCGCCGATCACCAGCGTGCGGCGCCGACGCAGCTGCCGCATCGCCTCCACCCGCAGCGGCAGCGTCCGGCCCGCCCGGTACCCCTCGGCATGGTCCGCCGAGGCCTGCCCTCCCGAAGGCTCCGCCGAAGCCCGCCCCGCCGGGACCGTACTCACCCCGCACCTCCGATCAACGACAGGAACGCGTCCTCCAGCCGCCGCTGCGGCCCGGCACTCTCCACCGGCACGCCGAGGCGCACCAGTTCGGCCAGCAGCTCGCTCGCCGCCAGCCCGTCCAGCCGCACCAGCAGCCCGTCCTCGACGGCCTCCGCCGAGCCGACCCCGGGCAGCGCGCCGACCTTCTCGACGACCGACTCCGGCTGGTACCCCGCGGCCACGCCGATGAGCAGCTGCGAGCCCGAGCCGACGATCTCGCCGACCGCGCCGGTGGTGACCAGCCGCCCGCGGTCCATCACCACCAGGTCGGTGCAGCTCTGCTCGACCTCGGCGAGCAGGTGGCTGGAGACGATGACGGTCCGCCCGGCGGCCGCGTACCGGATCATCACCTCGCGCATCTCGCGGATCTGCGGCGGGTCGAGCCCGTTGGTCGGCTCGTCCAGGATCAGCAGATCGGGCATCCCGAGCATGGCCTGGGCGATCGCGAGCCGCTGCCGCATGCCCTGCGAGTACGTCCGCACCGCGCGGTCCAGCGCCTCGCCGAGCCCGGCGATCGCCAGCGCCTCGTCGAAGCAGGCGTCCTGCTCCGGCCGCCCGGTGGCCTGCCAGTACAGCCGCAGGTTGGCCCGTCCGCTGAGGTGCGGCAGGAAGCCCGCGCCCTCGACGAACGCGCCGACCCGGGAGAGCACCGGCGCTCCGGGGCGCACCAGGTGGCCGAAGATCCGGATCTCGCCCGCGTCGGGGCGGATCAGGCCCATCAGCATCCGCAGTGTGGTGGTCTTGCCCGCGCCGTTGGGCCCGAGCAGGCCGAGCACCTGACCCTGCTCCACCCGGAAGCCCAACTCCCGCACGGCGTAACGGTCCTGAGCGCCCTTGTAACGCTTGCTCAGCCCGCTGATCTGCAACGGCACCCCGGCCAGCGCCGGATCGTACGCAGCCCCACCGACCCCACCGGCCCCGCCGGCTCCCCGGGCCCGACGCAGCCGCAGTCGCAGTCGCAGCCGCGGCAGCAGCACCAGACCGACCGCCACCACCACGGCGACCAGCGGCAGCACCCAGGTCCGCGCGGGCAGCGGCGCGGCCTCGGTGACCAGCTCCTCGACGGTCGGCAGGCTCAGCGCCCCGGCGGGCGCGGCCTGGTAGACGGCCGGCTCGCCGGGCGAGGCGTACGCGAGGTCGGTGGCGGCCAGCACGAGCCGCAGCCGGTGCCCGGCCGGGAAGGTGTGGTCGACCGTCGGCAGGTTCACCGTCACCGTCCGGCCCGCGTCCGCGCCGGTCACCCGCAGCGGAGCGGCGAGCTGCTGCGGCAGCACGGCCTTGCTGTCCGGTCCGACGTCGTACAGCTTCGCGAAGAGCACCGCGTCCGGCCGGTCCGCCTTCACCCGCACCGGTACGGTCGGCTGCCCGGTCAGGTGCAGCGGCCCGTCCAGCGGCGCCGAGTCGAAGGCGGCGTGCTGGCCGGGGAAGTCCAGGGACAGCCCCGCGCCCACGGACGCGGCCTGGCTGAGCGCGCCGACGCCGGGCAGGGTCGAGATCCCGGGCGGCGCACCACCGGGCGGGTTGGCGAAGGTCTTCTCCCCGCCGACCGCCTCCCCGCCGCCCTGCCCCCCACGCTCCCCGGTCAGCTCCACCGTCCGCGTGCCCGTCCCACCCAGCCCCGGGTAACGGTCCGCGGTCGCGCCACGCAGCACGGCCTGGAACCCGGTGGAGTCGAGGCCGCCGGTCCGGGTGACCCGGAACGCCGGCCCGGTGTCGTTGTCCCGGCCCCGCAAGTAGTGGTCGAACCAGGCGGTCACCCGGTCGTCGACCCGGGCGCTGGTGTCGGTGCCGCCGTCGTGCCCACCGGCGAACCAGTCCACCGCGACCGGCGCCCCGTTGGCGGCGACGGCCCGGGCGATCCGGTCCCCCTGGTCGAGCGGGAACAGCGAGTCCTGCTGCCCCTGGACGACCAGGGTGGGCGCCTTCAGCCGATCGGCCACCGAGGACGGGCTGGAGCGCTCCAGCAGCGCGACGGCCTCCGGGTCGGCGTGCCCGGCCGTGGCGACCCGGTCGTACATCTGGCACAGCGCGTCCAGGAACCGCCCGCAACCCACCGGCCCATCCGCATCAGGCTTCGCCCCGCCACCGCCACCGGCCCCGGCACTGCCATCGCCACCACTGCCACTGCCACCACCGCGCGGCGCCCCGCCGGACGGCCCGAGGTCACCGGCCGCGCCGGTGGTGAAGAAGATGCCGGCCCAGAGCTTCTTGAACACCCCGTCCACCGCGCCGGAGCCCTGGACCCCCTGCGGGAACAGCGCGTCGGCCAGGTTCCACCAGGTGATCTGGGTGGCGACGGCGTCGATCCGGCGGTCGTAGGCGGAGGCGAGCAGTGAGACACCGCCGCCGTACGAGGCGCCGGTGATGCCGACCCGGGGATCGCCGGGCGCGTCCAGCTGCACCTCGGGGCGCTGCGCCAGCCAGTCCACCAGGTGCTTGACGTCCTCGACCTCGCGATCGGGCGCGTTGAGGCCGATCTTCCCGCCGGAGTGCCCGAAACCGCGCGCCGACCAGGTCAGCACCGCGTAGCCCTGCCGGGCCAGCTGCTGGGCGCGCTCGCGCTCGCCGTCCTTGGACCCACCGAAGCCGTGCGCCAGCAGCACCGCCGGGCGCGGGCCGGTGCCGGTGGTGAAGAACGAGGTGTCCAGCCGGACCTGGACGTCGCTACCGGGTGTCTCCGGCATGTTGAGGAAACGATCCTCCTGACGGACCGCCTGCTCACCGCCGGACGCCACCGTCGCCGCCGTACCGACCCCGGCCACCGCCACCAGCGCCACCGCACCGGCCAGCACCCTGCGCCGCAGCGGCGTACCCCGGCCGCGCCAACGCCGCCACGCCCCACCGAACTCCATGGGCGCTGATCGTATCCGTCGCGCTGGTAGGCGTCCGATAAAGCCGCCGCCCTATTCGCCCGGTTCACCCCGCTACACCCGGGTATGGTTCGGCGTACCCGCCCGACCTCCTGCTGCGACGCCGAGAACCACGAAGCCCAGAACCGAGAAACCGAAAAGCCGAGAAGGTGCCCGTGCTCTGGCCGCTGACCACCCTGCTCGCCACCGTCGCCGCCACCCTGGTGATCGGCTGGATCGTCGACCAGGTACTCCAGCGCATCGCCGCCGACCACCCCGAGGCCCCGGTCTGGCCACTGCTCCGCCGCTGCCGGATCCCGCTCCAACTCGTGGTCGTCGCAGCCCTGTTGCTCGCCGCCAATCCCGTCAAGCGGATCTTCCACCTGACGAACGACGTCGGCGCGCACCACGCGGTCCTGCTGCTCCTGCTCGCCTCGCTCGGCTGGCTCACCGTCCGGGTGGTCGCCGCCGTCCTGGAGGCCCTGCTCGGCCGCTTCGAGAGGACGGTCGCCGACGACCCGGCCCGGGTGCAGCGCGTCCACACCCAGATCAGCATGCTGCGCCGGGTGGTGAGCGCGGTCATCGTCGTCGTGACGATCGCCGTGATGCTGCTGACCTTCACCGCGATGCGCAGCGTCGGCGCCAGCCTGCTCGCCTCGGCCGGCATCATCGGCATCGTCGCCGGCATCGCCGCCCAGAGCACCCTGGGCAACTTCTTCGCCGGCCTACAGATCGCGTTCGGCGACACCGTCCGGATCGGCGACACCGTGGTGGTGGACGGCCAGCAGGGCACCGTCGAGGAGATCACCCTCTCCTACCTCGTGGTACGGCTCTGGGACTACCGCCGGCTGATCGTCCCGGTCTCCTACTTCGTCAACAAGCCGTTCGAGAACTGGACCCGCCGCGACCCCGGCCTGCTCGCCGCAGTGCTGCTCCACCTCGACCACAGCACCCCGGTCGACGAGCTCCGCGCCGCCCTGCGCGCCCGCCTCGACCAGCACCCGCTCTGGGACGGCGCCGAGTGGGCACTGCACGTCACCGACACCACCCCCAGCACCATCCTGGTCCGCGCCACGATGACCGCCCGCACCCCGGACGACGCCACCCAACTCCGCTTCGACATCCGCGAGCAGCTCATCGCCCACCTGCGCGACACCCACCCCACCGCCCTCCCCCGCCTGCACACCACTCCCGAATAGACCGGGAAAGCAAAGTTCCCCGCACCCCGAGAGGGGCGCGGGGAACCGCGCTACCAGCCATGCACTCCGCCGCGGACCCGCCCCGGCGAACCCACAGCCCCGGAGGGCTACAGCACCCGGGTCATCGTCCGGTGCGGAATCCCGCCGTCGAGGTACTCCGGCCCCTCCGCCGCGTACCCGAGCCGCTCGTAGAAGCCCAGCGCCTGCACCTGAGCGTGCAGCTCCATCTCCACCGCCCCGCGCGCCCGCGCGGCGGCCTCGACGGCCCGCACCAGCTCGGCCCCGAGCCCGGTCCCGCGCGCCGCCCGCCGGACGGCCAGCCGCCCGAGCAGCATCCGCCCCTCGATCCCCCCGGTCAGCTTGAGCGCCTGCTCACCGTGGATCAGCCGGGCGGTCCCCAGCGCCTCGCCGTCGGCCCCGAAGGCCAGCAGGTGCTCCGAGGTGCCGTCGAGGTCGTCCCACTCCTCGTCCTCGGGGATCCCCTGCTCGACGATGAACACCTCGCGCCGCACGCCGTGCACCAGCGCGAGGTCCGCCTCGCCGTCCGCCACCCGAATGCCCACCGTCATACCGCGTCTCCCGTCCGCTCTCAGCTCGAAGTTCTCGGCCCTCAGCCCTTGACCCTGACCCTCAGCCCTGAGCCCTCAGCTCTCCGCCGAGATGATGTCCAGCGCCTTGCGCAGGTCCGCCGGGTACTCGCTGGAGAACTCGACCCACTGCCCGTCCGCCGGGTGCTCGAAGCCGAGCGACACGGCGTGCAGCCACTGCCGGGTGATCCCGAGCCGCTTGGCCAGCGTCGGGTCGGCCCCGTACGTCAGGTCGCCGACGCAGGGGTGCCGGAGCGCGGACATGTGCACCCGGATCTGGTGGGTGCGGCCGGTCTCCAGCTTCACGTCGAGCAGCGAGGCGGCCCGGTAGGCCTCGATCAGGTCGTAGTGCGTGATGGACGGCTTGCCGTCCCGGGTGACCGCCCACTTCCAGTCCGAGCTGGGGTGCCGCCCGATCGGCGCGTCCACCGTGCCGCTCAGCGGGTCGGGGTGGCCCTGCACCAGGGTGTGGTACCGCTTCTGGGTGATCCGGTCGTGGAACTGCCGCTTGAGGTCGGTGTAGGCGCGCTCGGACTTGGCGACGACCATCAGCCCGGAGGTGCCGACGTCCAGCCGGTGCACGATGCCCTGGCGCTCGGCCGCGCCGGAGGTGGAGATCCGGTAGCCGGCCGCGGCCAGCCCGCCGATCACGGTGGGGCCGGTCCAGCCGGGGCTGGGGTGTGCGGCGACGCCGACCGGCTTGTCGACGAGCACGATGTCCTCGTCGTCGTGGACGATCCGCATGCCGTCGACCGGCTCGGCGACGATCTGCACCGGGGCCGCGGGGGCGGGGATCTCGACCTCCAGCCAGGACCCGGCGGTCACCCGGTCCGACTTGCCGGCCACGGCGCCGTCGAGCGTCACCTTGCCGTCGGCGGCCAGTTCGGCGGCCTTGGTCCGGGAGAAGCCGAACATCCGGGCGAGGGCGGCGTCGAGGCGCTCACCCTCCAGGCCGTCGGGAACGGGGAGGCTGCGGATCTGCGCTGCGGTACTCACCCGTACGAGTATGCCGGAAACCCGACCCTCCCCCTGCGCCCGCATCTGCCGCCCGCGCCTGCCACCCCGCGAACGCTCCGCCTGGCCGCCCCCGCGCTACTCCGTCTTGCCGCTCTGCTGGTGGACGGTCCCGTCCGGGTTGCTGCCCCGGAACGAGAGCAGCACCACCAGGATCCCGCCGCAGACGATCGCCGAGTCGGCGAGGTTGAACACCGCGAAGTGCTGGACGGAGATGAAGTCCACCACGTGCCCGCGGAAGATCCCGGGCGCACGGAACAGCCGGTCGGTGAGGTTGCCGAGGGCGCCGCCGAGCAGCAGCCCGAGCGCGATCGCCCACGGGAGGCTGTAGAGCCGGCGGGCGATCCGCCAGATCACCACGATGACCGCCGAGGCGATCATCGTGAAGACCACGGTCAACGCCTGGCCCATGCCGAAGGCGGCGCCGGAGTTGCGGATGACCTGGAAGGTGACGACGTCGCCGATCACCTTGATCGCCGAGTGGTTCTCCAGCCGGGCCACCACCAGCAGCTTGCTGCCGAGGTCGATCAGGAAGGCGAGCACCGCCACGACCAGCAGCACGCCGACCCGCCGCGGGCCCTTCGGCGCCTCGGCCTGAACCGGCGCGGTCACCTCGGCCGGCTCGGCGGGTTCGGTGGGCTCGGCCACGGCCACCTCCACGGCTTCGGCGGGGGTCGGGACGGCGTCGTCCCGGGTCTGGGGGGAACCTTGCGTACTGATGATCCGCTCCGCTGCCGATGGAGCTCCCCCGGTCGGAGGTGGGGGAGGGTGGGCCCGTGGTCGCCGGCCCGGGCACGTCCGGACCTCGGTACCGGACGTGTTTCAGGGATCAGGCGACGTTACGGGGTCGAGCGTACGGCAAGCCCGACCCCCCGCGTCGCGCCGGTCGGCCGGTTCAGCGGCGTTCCTGCTTGGCCTTGCACTGCACACAGAGCGTGGCCCGGGGGAAGGCCTGCATCCGCGCCTTGCCGATGGCCTTCCCGCAGGACTCGCAGATGCCGAAACCGACGCCCTCCAGCCGGGCCAGGGCGCGCTCGGTCTGGGCGAGGCTGTCCCGGGCGTTGTTGGCCAGCGCCAGCTCGCTCTCCCGCGAGATGTTCTTCGTACCGGCGTCCACCTGGTCGTCGCCGGCTCCGTCGTTGGAGTCACGCATCAGGCCGGAGATGGCGGCCTCGGCGGCACCGATCTCGTTCTGCAGGCGTTCCAGCTCGCTGATGAGTTCGGTGTGCAGCTCGTGGACCTCCTCGGTGGTCCACGGGTCCTCACCGGGCCGGACCGGCAGCGTCGCCGGGTCCACGGACTCGGCGCCGCGCGCCACGGTGACGGTGTCGGTGCTGCTGTTCTGCCGTGCGGTAGTGGTCACGGTCCCCTCCCCTGGATCGGCCGCCACGGCCTTGCGTGCCCGCTTGGTGGCGGTACCCGCGCCGGTTGCCTTCTCAGCCATGGCTTCGACCCCATCTACGAACGAATCGAGCCGCCGGTTCCCGGCGGCTTCCAGTGCCGGAACGATAATCCCGGTCAAAACCGGTCACAACATGACATACCGACGCCTCGCCATGATCCCACCCAGGCAGCCGCCCCAGCCGCCACGCCCCGCGCGCTGACCAGACTTGTGCCCAGATCACCCCCGACTAACCGCCCGTCCACAGGCTGGGCAGCAGGCCGGACAGTGGGGCGGACGGCGGGCCGGACAACCGGCCTGACCGCGGGCCGGACGAACGGCCCGGACAAACCGACTTGCGACGCCCGATACACTGGGCCTGCAAGGCGCAGATGGGACGAGTACCGACGTACGCAGCCACCAGCGACCCGGGGACGGTGCGAGCCCGGGGGTGTGCACGGCGGGAAGATCACCCCGGAGCCGCCGGAAGAACGGCCGCCGTCACGGCGGCCCACTAGACCCGGCAGCAAGCCCAAACAAGAGGGCCGCGAAGCAGCATCCGCGGCCAAGGAGGGTGGTACCGCGGGGCGGCCCGGCCGTCTCGTCCCTCCGGAGGATCCAGCCCACGCATCCGCCGGAGGTAGACGCCAGCGATGAGCACCTATAACCCCGTCCCCGCGCAGGTGGACCTGCCTGCCCTGGAGCACCAGATCCTGTCCTTCTGGCAGGACAACAAGATCTTCCAGCGCAGCCTGGAGCAGTCCGAGGGCCGCCCCGAGTGGGTCTTCTACGAGGGCCCGCCGACCGCCAACGGCATGCCCGGCGCCCACCACATCGAGGCCCGCGTCTTCAAGGACGTCTTCCCGCGCTTCCGGACGATGAAGGGCTTCCACGTCGCCCGCAAGGCCGGCTGGGACTGCCACGGCCTCCCGGTCGAGCTCGCCGTCGAGAAGGAGCTCGGCTTCTCCGGCAAGCAGGACATCGAGGCGTACGGCATCGCCGGGTTCAACGCCAAGTGCCGCGAGTCGGTGACCCGCCACACCGACGAGTTCGCCAAGCTCACCACCCGCATGGGGTACTGGGTCGACCTCGACGAGGCCTACCGGACGATGGACCCGTCGTACGTCCAGTCCGTCTGGTGGTCGCTCAAGCAGATCTTCGACAAGGGCCTGCTGGTCCAGGACCACCGGGTCGCCCCCTGGTGCCCGCGCTGCGGCACCGGCCTGTCCGACCACGAGCTGGCCCAGGGCTACGAGACCGTCGTCGACCCCTCGGTCTACGTCCGCTTCCCGCTGACCGGCGGCCCGCTGGCCGGCCAGGCCGCCCTGCTGGCCTGGACCACCACCCCGTGGACCCTGGTCTCCAACACCGCCCTGGCCGTGAACCCGCAGGTCACCTATGTGGTGGCCACCGACGGCAACGAGAAGCTGGTCGTCGCCGAGCCGCTGCTGGCCAAGGCCCTCGGCGAGGGCTGGGAGACCACCGGCGAGTCCTTCACCGGCATCGAGATGGAGCACTGGACCTACCAGCGCCCGTTCGAGCTGGTCGAGCTGGAGAACGCCAACTTCGTCCTCAACGCCGACTACGTCACCACCGAGGACGGCACCGGTGTCGTCCACCAGGCCCCCGCCTTCGGTGCCGACGACCTCGCGACCTGCCGCAAGTACGGCCTGCCGGTGGTCAACCCGGTGCTCGCCGACGGCACCTTCGCCCCGGACGTCCCGCTGGTCGGCGGCCAGTTCTTCAAGAAGGCCGACGAGGCCCTGGTCGCGGACCTCAAGGAGCGCGGCCTGCTCTTCCGCCACGTCCCGTACGAGCACAGCTACCCGCACTGCTGGCGCTGCCACACCGCGCTGCTCTACTACGCGCAGCCGTCCTGGTACATCCGGACCACCGCCGTCAAGGACGCGCTGATCCGCGAGAACGAGGCCACCAACTGGTTCCCGGAGACGGTCAAGCACGGCCGCTTCGGCGACTGGCTGAACAACAACATCGACTGGGCGCTCAGCCGCAACCGCTACTGGGGCACCCCGCTGCCGATCTGGCGCTGCGAGGAGGGCCACCTCACCTGCGTCGGCTCGCTGGCCGAGCTCACCGAGCTCACCGGCACCGACCAGGGCGAGCTCGACCCGCACCGCCCCTTCATCGACGAGGTCACCTTCGACTGCCGCGAGTGCGGCGGCACCTCGACCCGCGTGCCCGAGGTCATCGACGCCTGGTACGACTCGGGCTCGATGCCCTTCGCCCAGTACGGCTACCCGTACCAGAACAAGGAGCTGTTCGAGAAGCGCTACCCGGCGCAGTTCATCTCCGAGGCGATCGACCAGACCCGCGGCTGGTTCTACACCCTGATGGCCGTCGGCACCCTGGTGTTCGACAAGAACAGCTACGAGAACGTCGTCTGCCTGGGCCACATCCTGGCCGAGGACGGCCGCAAGATGTCCAAGCACCTGGGCAACACCCTGGAGCCGATCCCGCTGATGGACCAGCACGGCGCCGACGCCGTCCGCTGGTTCATGGCGGCCGGCGGCTCGCCCTGGTCGGCCCGCCGGGTCGGCCACGGCACCATCCAGGAGGTGGTCCGCAAGACCCTCCTCACCTTCTGGAACACCGTCGCCTTCCAGGCCCTGTACGCCCGCACCGCCGACTGGGCCCCCTCGGCCGCCGACCCGGCCCCGGCCGACCGCCCGCAGCTGGACCGCTGGGTGCTCTCCGAGCTGAACACCCTGGTCCGCGAGGTCGACGCGGCCTTCGAGGCGTACGACACCCAGCGGGCGGGCAAGCTGCTCTCCGGCTTCGTCGACGACCTGTCCAACTGGTACGTCCGCCGCGGCCGCCGCCGCTTCTGGCAGGGCGACGCCGCCGCGCTCGCCACCCTGCACGAGGCGCTGGAGACGGTCACCCGCCTGATGGCCCCGCTCACCCCGTTCATCACCGAGCGGGTCTGGCAGGACCTGGTCGTCCCGGTCGTCCCGGACGCCCCGGCCTCGGTCCACCTGACCAGCTGGCCGACGGCCGACGAGACGCTGATCGACGCCGACCTCTCCCGGCACATGGCGCTGGTCCGCCGCCTGGTCGAGCTCGGCCGGGCCACCCGCGCCGAGTCCGGCGTGAAGACCCGTCAGCCGCTGTCCCGCGCCCTGGTCGCCGCCCAGGGCTGGGAGGAACTGCCCGCCGACCTGCGGGCGCAGATCGCCGAGGAGCTCAACGTCTCCACCCTGGAGTCCCTGGCCGAGGTCGGCGGCTCGCTCGTCGACACCACCGCCAAGGCCAACTTCCGCGCGCTGGGCAAGCGTTTCGGCAAGGGCGTGCAGGACGTCGCCAAGGCGGTCGCCGCCGCGGACGCCGCCAAGCTCGCCGCCGAACTGCGGGCCACCGGCGAGACCGGCGTCGAGCTGAACGGCGAGACGATCACCCTCTCCCCCGACGAGGTGATCATCACCGAGACCCCGCGCGAGGGCTGGGCCGTCGCCAACGAGTCCGGCGCCACCGTCGCCCTCGACCTGGCGATCACCCCGGAGCTCAAGCGGCTCGGCATCGCCCGCGACGCCATCCGCCAGATCCAGGAGGCCCGCAAGAACTCCGGCCTCGACGTCGCCGACCGGATCGTCCTGCGCTGGCGGGCCACCGTCGAGGAGACCGCCGAGGCCATCGCCGAGCACGGCCCGCTCGTCGCCGAAGAGGTGCTCGCCACCGACTTCGCCGCCGGCGCCGCCGACTGGCAGTCCGAGACCTTCAGCGACGAAGCCCTCGGCCTCGCCTTCCAGCTCCGCAAGGCCTGACCCCACCCGAAGCCGCCGGAACCCCCCGGGTTCCGGCGGCTTCGCCGTCCCCCCACGCCCGCGCCCCTCCCCCGATCCGACTCCCCCGCGAAGATCCCCACCCCCCACACAAAAAGAGCGCCCCCTCCCCAACCCCGAAGGGCCGGAAAGGGGACGCTCCCCGAGAGCGGCGAAGCCTAGTTGTCGCCGTCCTCGTCGATCAGGAAGCCCCGCATCGGCGCCGGCGCCTGCTGCATCGGCTGCGGAGGCTGCGGCCGGACGGCCGCCATCGGCTGGGTCATCCCGGCCGGCTGCATCTGCGGCGCGCCGGTGTTGCCACCGGTCGACTGCCCGCCGAAGCTCGGGGCCGGCACGTTCCCACCGAAGGAGCTCTGCCCACCGAACGACGGCGAGTTGCCACCGAAGGACGGCTGGTTCCCGCCGAAGGACGGTGCACCGCTGCTCATCGCACCGGCACCGGCCGGCGCCATCGACGAGGCCGCCGGCGGCAGCGACGCGGTGGCGGGGATCCGCGGCGGGGCGAGCGAGTCGTCGGCCTGCGACTCCAGCTGACGCAGCTGGGTCTCCAGGTACGACTTCAGGCGCGTCCGGTACTCACGCTCGAACGCCCGCAGGTCCTCGACCTTGCGCTCCAGCGTGGCCCGTGCGGACTCCAGCGAGCCCATCGCGACCCGGTGCTTCTCCTGCGCGTCCCGCTCCAGGGCGTCGGCCTTGGCACGGGCGTCGCGCTCCAGGCCCTCGGCCCGGCTGCGCGCCTCGCCGACGATCTTGTTGGCCTCGGAGCGGGCCTCGGAGATCGCCTGGTCGGCGGTCTGCTGGGCGAGCGCCAGGACGCGGGCGGCGCTGTCGCCACCGGGGCCCTGCTGCTGCATCGGGGCGCCCATCGGGCCGCCCATCTGCTGCGGCGCGCCCATCGGGCCGCCCATCGGCTGCATCTGCTGCTGGCCCATGCCCTGGCCCATCGGGTTGCCCATCTGCTGCGGGCCACCGGGGCCGCCCATGGGCTGGAGCATCTGACCGCCCATCGGCTGGACCAGCTGCTGCTGGCCGCCCATGGTCTGGTTCATCTGCTGCTGCGGGCCACCCATCGGACCACCCTGGCCGGCCGGGAGCTGCGGGGCGCCGGACGGCAGGCCGAGGGGCTGGTTGCCCATCTGCTGCTGCTGCGGACCACCCGGGCCCATCTGCTGCGGACCACCGGGGCCCATCTGCTGCGGGCCGCCCGGGCCCTGCTGGCCGGGCACCGGCGGGCCGGATATGGCAGCCGGGACGGGCGCGCCGGGACGGGAGTCCTGCGGCGGCTCCTTCCGCATGTTGGCCTGGTTCTGCGCGGCGGCACGAGTCGCGGCGGCCAGCTTGGCGCGCAGGTCCTCGTTCTCGCGGAGAAGGCGGGTCAGCTCCGCCTCGACCTCGTCGAGGAAGGCATCGACCTCGTCCTCGTCATAGCCTTCGCGCAGGCGGACGGTCGTGAACTGCTTGTTCCGAACGTCCTCGGGGGTCAATGGCATCTCTTCACCTCAACGTGATCGTCGGCACACCGGCATCCTGTCGCATCGCTCACCTACGACTAGGGCCGCACAAGCGAGATCAGGACATACACAATGATCATCAGTACGAAGAACGACAGGTCGAGCGCGACGCCCCCGAAACGCAACGGCGGAATGAACCGCCGAAGAAGCTTGAGCGGCGGATCCGTGACAGTGTACGTGGCCTCCAGGACCAGAACCATGGCCTTGCCGGGCCGCCACGAACGTGCGAACTGGAAGACCCAGTCCATCACCAGCCGCGCAAGCAGGAACACCAGGAAGACGGTCAGGGCGTAGAAGATCACCGCCCACACGATGCTCATCGCGTTTCCCTCTCCCCGGTCCCGGGCCCTAGGGCCTACCGCTCGTCACCTGTCGCTAACCCACTGTTGATCAGATCCACACGTAAAGTCGTGGCCGGGTCAGCTCTGGTTGAAGAACCCACCCTCGGCGATCCGAGCCTTGTCCTCCGCCGTGACATCGACGTTAGCAGGAGACAGCAGGAACACCTTCTGAGTCACGCGCTCGATACTGCCGTGCAGACCGAAGACGAGTCCAGCGGCGAAGTCTACGAGTCGCTTGGCATCAGTGTCGTCCATCTCGGTGAGATTCATGATCACCGGGGTCCCGCCACGGAACTGTTCCCCGATGGTACGGGCCTCGTTGTAGGTTCGAGGATGCAGCGTGGTGATGCGGTAGGGCTCTCGTTCGTTCACTACCTTGGGCATGATCACCGGGGCGCTCTTCTCCAGGTTGTGGCGGCGTTCGGGTGTGATGGACGACACTGGGGCCATCCTCGGGGCCTCCTGCCGGATCGGCACCGCGGCCGGGACCGGCTGCGGGGTGATCGAGGAGACCGGCGCGGGCGCGGCGGCGGGCCGGGGGATGTCCTCCGTCCGCTCTCCGGTGCGAATCGGCTCGGGGTCCGCGTCGTAGTCGTCGTCGGGGTCGTACCCCTGGCCGTCGTACGTCTCGTCCTCCACGAGGCCGAGGTAGACCGCCATCTTGCGCATTGCGCCGGCCATGCTCCTGTCTCCTCCGCTGTGGTGGACCGGCTCCGTCCCCGGCGGCCGGGCCGTGGCCGGCCCTGCCTGCGGATTCCGCGGTCCGCCCACGACGGCCCGTCAGATCGACGATCGGTCAGGTGTCGTGGGTGGGGGCCGCGGAGCTGCGATCCACGGTTCGCTAGCACTCCGGAGAGCTGCTAGATTCTGTCCTATTTTGTCCTGCAGTCTGATCTACTTACTCGGTGACGTTACCTGAGGGGTGACCTCACTCCGAGTACCGCCGTTCCGACGCGCACATGTGTCGCTCCGGCGGCAATCGCCTGCTCAAGGTCGCCGCTCATCCCTGCGGAAACCATGGTGGCAGCCGGATGGGCGGTCCGTACGGCGGTTGCGATTTCCGCCAGCCGCGCGAAGGCGCGGGCCGGGTCGCCGGCCAGCGGACCGGACAGCGGAGCGACGGTCATCACACCGTCGAGCCGCAGCCCGGGCGTGTCGGCGATCGCGTCGGTGAGGGCCGCGACGTCCTCGGGGGCGACCCCGGCCCGGTGCCCGCCCTCGCCGTGCTCCTTGTCCAGCGCCACCTGCACCAGGCAGCCCAGCTCCGGCCGTTCGGCCTTGAGCACCGCCGCCGAGAGCGACTCGACCAGCCGCAGCCGGTCCACCGAGTGCACGTGGTTCGCGTACCGGACGACCGAACGGACCTTGTTGGTCTGGAGCTGCCCGACGAAGTGCCAGTCAAGCGGAAGGTTTCTGCACTGCTCCGCCTTGGGCGCGGCGTCCTGGTCGCGGTTCTCCGCGACGTCGGTCACCCCCAGCCCGGCCAGCAGCGCGGTGTCCTCGGCGGGGTAGGTCTTGGTGACGACGACCAGGGTGACCTCGTCCCGCGCCCGCCCGGCGGCCGCGCAGGCGTCCACGATCCGGCGCTCGACCACGTCGAGGTTGGTGCCGAGTTCCTCGTACCGGGCCCGCTGGCCCTCCGTCAGCGCCTTCAACCAGGTCTCATCGGGAAAACCGGCGGCGTTCCCCGGGAACGGTCCGTAGATGTCGTTCGTCATCAGTGATCAGAGCCCAACCAGACGTAGCTCGCGAGCCGGCCCGTGCGCCGCTCGCGGCGATAGGAGTAGTGATCGGCGGATTCGAGGGTGCAGACCGATGATCGCACCAACTCGGTGACCCCCGCAGCGGCCAGCTGGGCCGCCACTCCCTCCGGCACGTCCAGCGCCGGTGTCCCCCACGAGGTCTCGGCGAACGCGGCGGGCACCACGGCGGCGACCTCGGCGCGCAGCTCGGCCGGCACCTCGTAGCAGCGCCCGCAGACCGCGGGGCCGGTGGCGGCGGTGATCCGCCCGGGCTCGGCCCCCAGTTCGACCATCGCCGTGACCACCGCGGGCACCACCCCGGCCGCCAGCCCGGGCCGACCGGCGTGGGCCGCGCCCACCACGCCCGCCACCGGGTCGGCCAGCAGGACGGGGGTGCAGTCGGCGGTCAGCACGGCGAGCGCGAGCGGCCGGTCGGTGACCACCCCGTCCACCATCGGGGCCTCCCCCAGCGGCTGGCGCTCCGTCACCACGGCGACCTGCGCACCGTGCACCTGGTTCATCCAGACCACGTCGGCCGGGTTCAGTCCGAGCTCCCGGGCCGCGATCCCCCGGTTCTCCCGGACGGCCTCCGGGTCGTCCCCCACCGCGCCGCCGAGGTTGAGCTCCCCGTACGGCGAAGTGCTCACCCCGCCCCACCGGTCGGTGAAGGCGAAGTGAGCACCCGCGTGTACCGCGTGATCGATCACTTAAGGAAATCCGGCACGTCGAGCTCCTCGGCCGGGCTCTCCACGTACGGCTGGCGGGCCGGCTGCACCTGCGGCGGCACCGGCGCGGCGGTCGTGGTGGCCGGAGCCTCGGCGGCCCGCGGCGCGGCGGCGGGGCTCTCACCCTCCGAACGGGACGTCACCGAGCCGATGCTCCCGTAGGACGGCCGGGTGGCCGGGCGCTCCGGGGCAGCCGCGGGGGCGGTCGAGGCGGCCGGGGTGGCCTTGACGACCGGGTCGCGGACGATCGCCGGCGGCTGCCCGCCGTCGAAGCCGGCCGCGATGACGGTGACCCGGACCTCGTCGCCGAGCGCGTCGTCGATGACGGCACCGAAGATGATGTTGGCCTCGGGGTGGGCGGCCTCGCTGACCAGCTGGGCCGACTCGTTGATCTCGAACAGGCCGAGGTCGGAGCCGCCGGAGATGGAGAGCAGCACGCCGCGGGCGCCGTCGATCGAGGCCTCCAGCAGCGGCGAGGAGATCGCCATCACGGCGGCCGCCTTGGCGCGGTCCTCACCGCGGGCCGAGCCGATGCCCATCAGCGCCGATCCGGCGTCCGACATGACGGACTTGACGTCGGCGAAGTCGAGGTTGATCAGACCGGGGGTGGTGATCAGGTCGGTGATGCCCTGGACACCGGAGAGCAGCACCTGGTCGGCCGAGCGGAACGCGTCCAGCACGCTGACCTGGCGGTCCGAGATGGACAGCAGCCGGTCGTTGGGGATCACGATGAGGGTGTCGACCTCTTCGCGCAGGCTGGCGATGCCGTCCTCGGCCTGGTTGGCCCGGCGACGGCCCTCGAAGGTGAAGGGCCGGGTGACCACGCCGATGGTGAGCGCGCCGAGCGAGCGGGCGATGTTGGCGACGACGGGCGCGCCGCCCGTGCCCGTGCCACCGCCCTCGCCGGCGGTCACGAAGACCATGTCGGCCCCCTTGAGGACCTCCTCGATCTCCTCGCGGTGGTCCTCGGCCGCCTTGCGGCCGACCTCGGGGTTGGCGCCGGCGCCGAGGCCCCGGGTGAGTTCACGGCCCACATCGAGCTTGACGTCGGCGTCGCTCATCAGGAGGGCCTGCGCATCGGTGTTGATCGCGATGAACTCGACGCCCTTGAGACCGACCTCGATCATCCGGTTGATGGCGTTGACACCACCGCCGCCGATGCCGACGACCTTGATGACTGCGAGGTAGTTCTGCGGTGCTGCCACGTCGAAGGCCTCTCGCCTCGAATTTCCGGGTCGGTCCGGTCCGATGAGGAGCCGTACCGACGGATGTCGATGGGTAGGGAGCCTGGTTTCTGACTGAATGTCCGAAATGCCGACCGCCGACCCCAACCCTAAACTTGACCTTTAGGGTTAGTGCTGTGCCTCCGTCACATCACCAGGAAACACAGTCTGGTGACACAGGACACTAGGTGGCTCCGGGCACGCGTTTCAACGAACACGCCGAGCTTCCCTTTTTCTTTTGAGCCTATGTGATCATCGGCCGGCACATGAAACCGGGGTGACCACCAAGGGTCGGGCCGACACTCCGAGGCGTCAACCCCTCCCTCAGGCAAAGAACCTACCGGATCATCCCGACACCGCCGGCGCCTCCGGCGCACTCACGTCGAAGTTCGTACCCTTCTGATTCAGCAGCGCCACCAGCACCCGGGCTTTTCGGTCATTCTGCTCCGGGCTCCCCCAGCGGACCGTCGCACCCCCGGTGAGCTGTAGCTGGATGTCGTCGTAGGAATGCACCAGGACCGCCCCGGCCCGGCCGGACACCCCCGGCGGAAGTCCGGCGGCGACCGTCACCGCGCCCTGCACCAACTGCGGACGGGAGATCACCCCATCGGCATCCTTCGCCTGCTGACTGAGCCGCAGTTCGACCACCGGCACCCCCTGCGGCGGGGCCGCCTCGGTGGCGAAGCTCACGCCGTTGGCGTCCACCTGGGTGAACTGGCCGTCCTCCCCCTTGACGGCGGCCACCGCCTTGCGCTGGACGACCTTCACCTGGAGGGTGTGCGGCCAGCCCCGCCACACCTCGGCCTTGGCCACCCGAGGGATGGCCTCGACCCGCCGACGGACGTCGTCCAGGTCCACCCGGGCCAGCGGGCCGTCGCCGAGCCCGCCGATCGCCCCGCGGACCTGGTCCGCCGTCAGCTTCTGGTCCTGCGTCCCCTGGACGGCGACGTCGCGCACGTCCAGCACCGAGGACAGGAACACCACCCAGGCCAGCACGCCGAGCACCGCGGCGCCGAGCACGCCCAGCACCACGATGCCCCTCCGGGAGAGCCGGAGCCGAGGAGCGGACTCCTCGTCCTCCAGCTCGTCCTCCAGAGGGTCGGCGAGCCGGCCGTCAGCCACGGCGGCGACCGCCGCGGGAGGCCTCGATCGCCTCGTAGACCATGCCGACCAGCAGCTCGTCGGCGTCCCGGCGGCCGAACTCGGCGGCGGCCCGGCTCATGTCCCACAGCCGCTGCGGGTCGGTGAGCACCGGCAGCACGTTCTGCAGCACCCAGTCCGGGGTCAACTCGGCGTCGTCCACCAGCAGACCGCCGCCGGCCTTCACCATCGGCTGGGCGTTCAGCCGCTGCTCGCCGTTGCCGATCGGCAGCGGGACGAAGGCGGCGGGCAGACCGACGGCCGCCAGCTCGGCCACCGTCATGGCGCCGGCCCGGCAGAGCATCAGGTCGGCCGCCGCGTAGGCGAGGTCCATCCGGTCGACGTACGGCACGGCCCGGTACGGCGGCATCCCGGGGATGTCGTTCACCTGCGGCAGCTCGTTCTTCGGGCCGACCGCGTGCAGGATCTGCACGCCGTACTGCTGGAGCCGCGGGGCGATCGCGGTGACCGTCTCGTTGAGCCGGCGCGCGCCCTGCGAGCCGCCCGACACCAGCAGGGTGGGCAGCCGCTGGTCGAGGCCGAAGTACTGACGGGCCTCCGGCCGGGCGGCGCCCCGGTCCAGGGTGGCGATGGTGCGGCGCAGCGGGATGCCGATGTACCGGGAGTCCCGCAGCTTGCTGTCCGGTGTGGAGACGGCCACGAAGTCGGTGTAGCGGGCCCCGATCTTGTTGGCCAGGCCCGGACGGGCGTTCGCCTCGTGCACCACGATCGGCACCCCGGCCCGCTTGGCGGCCAGGTAGGCGGGCATCGCGACGTAGCCGCCGAAACCCACCACGGCGTCGGCGTTGACCCGCTCGATGATCTCCTGGGCGGCCCGGACGGTGCCGCGCAGCCGGCCCGGGACGGTGATCAGCTCGGGGGTGGGCTTGCGGGGCAGCGGGACGGCCGGGATGAGCTCCAGCTGATAGCCGCGCTCGGGCACCAGCCGGGTCTCCAGACCACGCTCGGTGCCCAGGGCGGTGATCCCGATGGACGGGTCGTGCCTGCGGAGGGCGTCCGCGAGGGCCATGGCCGGCTCGATGTGACCGGCGGTCCCCCCGCCGGCGAGTACGACATGCACCGAAATTCACCGCTCCCTGCGTGCCGGCACCGGGGCCGGGCGCGCTGTGGTTCGTCGTCGTGGCAGCACCCGGGCCAGTCGCTTCCTGATCCGGGAGTTCTTGGTCCGGGCGGCCAAGGCCGCCTTCGCGCCCGAGGTGCTGCGCGCCAGGCACAGCAGCACACCGATCGCGGACATGGCCGACAGCATGGCGGAACCGCCGTAGGAGAACAGCGGGAGCGGGACGCCCGCGATGGGCAGCAGTCCCAGCGCCGACCCCAGGTTGATCATGGCCTGCGCCATGATCCAGGTGGTGGCGGCTCCCGCGGCGTACCTGACGAAGGGGTCCTTCGTACCGATGGCCACACGGATACCCGCGTAGCCTAGTGCCGCGAAGAGACCGATCACCGACAGCGTCCCCACCAGGCCCAGTTCCTCACCGGTGGCGGCGAAGATGAAGTCGGTGTGCGCCTCGGGCAGCTGGCCCCATTTCTCCACCCCGGCGCCCAGGCCGGTGCCGAAGCCCCCGCCGAGGGCGAACGAGTAGACGCCGTGCAGGGCCTGGAAGCAGGCGCCCTCCGGGTCGAGCTTGGTGACGCCGATGCAGCCCAGCCGCTCGGCCCGGTGCGGGACGGTGACCACCAGGGCCGTGCAGACCACGACGGCCACGCCCAGGGTGGCCACGAACAGCCGCAGCGGCGCGCCGACCATCCAGAGCAGCGCGAACAGCATGGCGACCAGGATCATCGAGGTGCCCATGTCACCGCCGAGCATGATCAGCGCGAGCAGCAGCAGGGCGCCCGGCACCAGCGGGACCAGCAGGTGCTTCCAGGTGGTGAGGGTGCCGGCCTTCTGCTTGCGGGCGAGCAGGTCGGCACCCCAGAGCACCAGTGCGAGCTTGGCGAACTCGGAGGGCTGGAACTGGAAGAAGCCGAAGTCCAGCCAGTTCTGGTTGCCGTTGATCCGCATCCCGACGCCGGGCACCGCGACCAGCGCCAGCGCGCCGATCACCCCGAACATCACCGGGTAGACGATCACCCGCAGCACCGCCACCGGGACGGAGGCGAAGCCGATCAGCAGGACCAGGCCGAGGATGGCCGCGATCAGCTGCTTGAGGAAGTAGTACTGCGCCGAGTGGTGCTGGCCCAGGGCCAGGATCTGCGAGGCCGAGAAGACCATCAGCAGACCGAGCACCACCAGCAGCAGCGTCGTGCCGACCACCAGCAGGTAGGGCGCGAGCGGCCGGTCCAGCCAATACCCGAGCCGCGCCCGGAACGCCTGCACCCGGGCCAGCGGACCGGCCGACTTGTACTTGGTCGTGGTGGCCGAGATCACTCGCCACGGCTCGGCGGCGTCCTTCTCCGGCACCCCGGAACCCGCCCTGCCCTGCCCCGCCACCACGCCCCTAGCGCTCCTTCTCGATGCGGCTCGTTCGCCCTAGAACCGGCTCACTCGCCGGGGTCCGCCAGCTGCCGGACGGCCGCCGCGAACAGGTCGCCGCGCTCGCCGTAGTTGGTGAACATGTCCATCGAGGCGCAGGCCGGGGCCAGCAGCACCGTGTCACCCGATCGGGCGAGCGACGCGGCCGTTCGGACGACCTCGGTCATCGCCACCGCGCCAGTCTGGCCCTCGGCCGCCTCGATCACCGGGACATCCGGAGCGTGTCGCTCCAGCGCCTCCCGGATCAGCGCGCGGTCCTCGCCGATCAGCACGACCGCGCGCAGGCGCTCGGCCGAGCCCTGCACCAGGTCGTCGAAGGTCGCACCCTTGGCCAGGCCGCCGGCGATCCAGACGATCGGCCGGAAGGCGGCCAGCGAGGCGGCGGCGGCGTGGGTGTTGGTGGCCTTGGAGTCGTCGATGTAGGTGACCTCGTCGACCACGCCGACCTCGGCGATCCGGTGGGCGTCCGGCCGGAAGGCCCGCAGGCCCTCCCGGACGGCCTTCGGCTCGACGCCGTACGCCCGGGCCAGCGCCGCCGCGGCCAGCGCGTTGGTGATGTTGTGCGGGGCCGGCGGGTTCACGTCCTCGACGGCACCCAGCTCGGCCGCGTTCTTGGCCCGGTCCTCGACGAAGGCGCGGTCGACCAGCAGCCCGTCCACCACGCCGAAGTTCGACGGGCCGGGCGCGCCGAGGCCGAAGCCGATCGCCCGGCAGCCCTCCTCGACGTCGGCCTCGCGGACCAGCGCCTCGGTGGCCGGGTCGGCCAGGTTGTACACGCAGGCGACGACGTTGCCCTCGTAGATCCGGCCCTTGTCGGCGGCGTACGCCTCCATCGAGCCGTGCCAGTCGAGGTGGTCGGGGGCCAGGTTGAGCACGGCCGCCGAGTACGGGCGCAGCGAGGGCGCCCAGTGCAGCTGGTAGCTGGAGAGCTCGACGGCGAGGACGTCGTACGGCTCCTCGGCGAGCACCGCGTCCAGCACCGAGACGCCGACGTTGCCGACGGCGGCGGTGCGCTTGCCGGCCGCGGTCAGGATCGACGCGAGCATCTGGACGGTGGTGGTCTTGCCGTTGGTACCGGTGACGGCCAGCCAGGGGGCGGGCTCGCCGGTGGCCGGCAGCGGCCTGCGCAGCCGCCAGGCGAGCTCGACGTCGCCCCAGACCTCGACGCCGGCGGCCTCGGCGGCGGCGAACAGCGGGCTGTTCGGCGGCCAGCCGGGCGAGGTCACGATCAGCCGGGTGCCCTCGGGCAGGGTGTCGCCGTCGCCCAGGCGCACGGTGGCGCCCAGTGCCTCCAGCTCGGCGGCCCGGGCCCGCAGGCCGTCCGAGGAGCCGCCGTCGACCACGGTGACCCGGGCGCCGAGGTCGCGCAGCACCCGGGCCGCGCTGATCCCCGAGACGCCGAGTCCGGCGACGACGACGGGCAGGTCCACGAAGTCTGGGTTGGTCATCCGGTCACGTATCCCGCGTAGAAGAGGCCGAGGCCGACGGCCACGCAGAGCCCCTGGATGATCCAGAACCGGACCACGACCAGGACCTCGCTCCAGCCCTTGAGTTCGAAGTGGTGCTGTAGTGGCGCCATCTTGAAGACGCGCTTGCCGGTCATCCGGAAGGAGCCGACCTGGATGATCACCGAGAGGGTGATGATCATGAAGAGGCCACCGAGCAGGATGAGCAGCAGCTCGGTGCGGGAGCAGATCGCCAGACCGGCCAGGGCGCCGCCGAGGGCGAGCGAGCCGGTGTCACCCATGAAGATCTTGGCGGGCGAGGTGTTCCACCAGAGGAAGCCGAAGCAGGAGCCCATCAGGGCGGCGGCGACCACCGCGAGGTCCAGTGGGTCCCGGACGTCGTAGCAGCTGTTGGTCGCGGAGAAGAAGTAGGCGCAGCTCTGGCCGTACTCCCAGACGCCGATGAAGGTGTAGGCGCCGAAGGCCATCACCGAGGCGCCGGTGGCCAGACCGTCCAGGCCGTCGGTGAGGTTCACGCCGTTGGAGGTGGCCGCGATCATGAAGTACGCGAAGATGACGAACAGCACCGGGCCGATCGACCACTTGAAGTCCCGCACGAACGACAGGGACTGGGAGGCCGGGGTGAGCCCGCGGTCGTCGTGGAACTGGAGCGCCAGGACGGCGAAGACGAGACCGACGATGGACTGGCCGGCCAGCTTCGCCTTGGCCCGCAGACCGAGCGAACGGCGCTTGACCACCTTGATGTAGTCGTCCAGGAAGCCGACCAGGCCGAGGCCGGCGGTCAGGAAGAGCACCAGCAGCCCGGAGATGGTCGGGCTCTCGCCCGTTATCGCCTTGGTCGCGAAGTAGGCGATCAGCGTCGCCAGGATGAAGGCGATGCCGCCCATGGTGGGCGTGCCCTTCTTGCTGTGGTGCGCCTTCGGGCCGTCGTCGCGGATGTACTGGCCGTAGCCGTGCCGGGCGAGCAGCTTGATCAGGGCGGGCGTGCCGGCCAGGGACAGGATCAGGCCGATCATGCCCGAGAAGAGGATCTGCTTCATCGGGCAGCACCGTCCGCCAGGAGCGCCTCGGCCACCTTCTCCAGCCCCACCGAACGGGACGCCTTCACCAGGACCACATCCCCCGGGAGCAGCTGACTGCGCAGCAGCTCGACCGCCGCGTCCGCGTCGGACACCAGCACCGACTCCTCACCCCACGAACCTTCGTTCCTCGCGCCGAGTTCCATGCAGGCCGCCTCGCGTCCGCCGACCGCCACCAGCTTGGTGACGTCCAGCCGGACGGCGAGCCGCCCGATGGCGTCGTGCTCGGCCAGGCTCTCCTCGCCGAGCTCCCGCATCTCGCCGAGCACCGCCCAGGTGCGGCGGCGCTCCGGGCCGCGTCCCCCCATCGAGACCAGCGCCCGCAGCGCGGCCCGCATCGAGTCGGGGTTCGCGTTGTAGGCGTCGTTGACGACGGTGACACCATCGGCCCGGTCGACGACCTCCATGCGCCAGCGGGACAGCGCACCCGCCTCGCTCAGGGCTGTCGCGGTGTCGTCGACGGACATCCCGAGCTCCACCGCCACCGCGGCGGCGGCGAGGGCGTTCGAGACGTGGTGCTCACCGTACAGGCGCAGCTGTACGGGCGCGGAACCGGCCGGGGTGGTGAGCGTGAACGATGGCCGTCCGGTGGCGTCCAGGCGAACGCCGGTCGCCCGGACGTGGGCGTCCGGGGATTCCCCGAACAGGACCACCCTGGCCCTGGTACGGGAGGCCATCGCGCGCACCAGCCGGTCGTCCGCGTTGAGGATCGCGGCGCCGTCGGCGGGCAGCGCCTCGACCAGCTCGCCCTTGGCCTCGGCGATCGCCTCCTGCGAGCCGAACTCGCCGACGTGCGCGGTGCCGACGTTCAGCACCAGGCCGATCCGGGGCGGGGTGATCGAGGTCAGGTACTCGATGTCGCCCTTGTGCCGGGCGCCCATCTCCATGACCAGGTGCCGGGTGGACGGCTCCACCCGCAGCGCGGTCATCGGGTGGCCGATCTCGTTGTTGAGCGAGCCGGGCGGGTAGACGGTGTCGCCGAGGCGCTGGAGCAGCTGGGCGATCAGGTCCTTGGTGCTGGTCTTGCCGGCCGAGCCGGTCAGCGCGACCACGGCGGTGCCAGCGGCGCGGGCGACCACGGTCCGGGCCAGCTTGCCGAGCGCGTCCACCACACTGTCGACCAGGACGGCGGGCACGCCGACCGGGCGGGAGGCCAGCACGGCGACGGCGCCGGCCTCGATCGCGGTGGCCGCGTAGTCGTGGCCGTCCACGTGCTCGCCGACGAAGGCCGCGAACAGGCCGCCGGGGCGCACCTTCCGGGAGTCGACCTCGACCGGGCCGGTCACCGGGGTGGCCGGGTCAACGCCGTCCAGGGTGCCTCCGACGGCCGCGGCCACCTCGGCGAGGGTCAGTGCGATCACTGCTGCTCTACTCCTCGGTCGCCCCGGGCGGCCGTGGCCTGCGTGATGGATTCGCGCAGCACCTCCCGGTCGTCGAAGGGGCGGATCTCGTCTCGTACGTACTGGCCGAGCTCGTGGCCCTTGCCGGCCACCAGCACGGTGTCCCCCGCCTGGGCGCGGGCGACCGCGAGCTGGATCGCCTCGGCCCGGTCGGGCACCACCAGGACGGCCCCGCGCTCGGCCTCGGGCACCGCGGCGGCACCGTTCAGCATGGTGGCGAGGATCGCCAGCGGGTCCTCGCTGCGCGGGTTGTCGCTGGTCAGCAGGGCGGTGTCGGCGAGCCGGGCGGCGATGGCGCCCATCGGCCCGCGCTTGTGCGGGTCGCGGTCGCCGCCGCAGCCGACCACGACGTGCAGCCGGCCCTTGGTGACCTCGCGCAGCGAGCCGAGGACGGCCTGCAAGGCGTCCGGCTTGTGGGCGTAGTCGACCACGGCGACGAACGGCTGTCCGGCGTCCACCCGCTCCAGTCGGCCCGGCACCCCGGGCACCGCGGCGACGCCCGCGACGGCCCGGTCCAGCGGCAGTCCGGCGGCGACCAGCAGGGTGATCGCGGCCAGCGCGTTGGCCACGTTGAACGGGCCGGGCAGCGGCACGGAGGCGTCGGCCTCGGCGCCGCCCGGGCCGACCACCCGGAAGGTCGAGCCGACCGGGCCGAGCTGGACGTCCACGGCCCGCCAGTCGGCTTCGACGGCGCCGGCGGCGGAGAAGGTGGTCACCGGGATCTTGGCCTCGGCGGCCAGCCGGCGCCCGTACTCGTCGTCCAGGTTGACCACGCCGTGGCGGGACTTGCCGGGCTGGAAGAGCCGGGCCTTCGCCTGGAAGTAGTCCTCCATGTCCGGGTGGAAGTCGAGGTGCTCGGGCGTGAGGTTGTTGAACAGCGCGACGTCGTACGTCACCCCGTCGGTGCGCCCGAAGACCAGGGCGTGGCTGGAGACCTCCATGGTCACCGCGTCCGCGCCGCGCTCGGCCATCACGCCGAGGATCGCGTGCAGGTCGGTGGCCTCCGGGGTGGTCCGCTCGCTCTTGATCCGCTCGCTGCCGACCCGCATCTCGACGGTGCCGATCACGCCGGGGCTGCGTCCGGCGCCGCGCAGCCCGCCCTCGACCAGGTACGAGGTGGTGGTCTTGCCGTTGGTGCCGGTCAGCCCGATCATCAGCAGCCGCTCGGACGGGTGGCCGTAGACGGCGGCCGCCAGCTCGCCCATCCGGGCCCGCGGCCGGTCGACGACCAGCAGCGGCAGGCCCGTACCGGCGGCCAGCTCGGCGCCGGCCGGGTCGGTGAGCACGGCCACCGCGCCCGCCTCGGCGGCCTTGGCCGCGAAGGCCGCGCCGTGGTGGTTGGCGCCGGGGAAGGCCACGTACACGTCGCCCGGGCGCACCGCGCGGGAGTCGTGGGTGACGCCGCTGACCGGGCCCCCCTCGACGGGCTCAAGACCCAGCTGGCGGGCCAGCTCGGCGAGCGGCAGGGTGGCGGTCGCGGCCGGGCGGGGCGGACTCACGGTGATTTGCTCGGGTTTCGGCACGGCGGGAAGGCTATCCGCCGAAGGGTGTCCAGGGCCAAACCGGGCCTTCGCCGCGCCGTCGTCCAGCCCGGCCCGCTCGTTGCTCATGCTCGCTCACGGCTTCCACTCGACGGGCAGGTTGGGCGCCTGGCTGCCGCTCGGCGGGACCTGCAAGGTCTTCAGGGTGAACTCCATCACCTGCTTGAACACCGGCCCGCACAGCTGGCCGCCGAAGTGCCCGTTGACCGGGCCCTGGAGGGTGCAGGAGACGGTGACCCGGGGGGCCTCGGCGGGCGCGAAGCCGATGAACGAGGCGGTGTAGCCGTCGTAGCCGACGCCGTTGGCGGCCCCCCGGTTGGCGGTACCGGTCTTGCCCGCGACCCGGTAGCCGGAGATGGCGGCCTTGCCGCCGGTGCCCTGCTCGTCGTCGACGACCGACTCCAGCATCGAGGTGAGGGTCCTGGCGGTCTGCTCGCTGACCACCCGGGTCTGCGCGCCCGGCGGGGTCGGGGTGTACTTGCCGTCCGGGCTGGTGATGCCCTGGACGATGCTGGGCGCGACCCGGACGCCCCCGTTGGCGATGGTCGAGTAGACCGAGGTGGCCTGGAGCGCGTTCATCTGCAGCGGGCCCTGGCCGAAGGAGATGTTGTACTTCTCCGAGGCGACCAGGTCCTCCGGCTTCTTGAGCTTCCCGGCGGTCTCCCCGGGGAAGTTCAGACCGGTCGGCTCGGCCACGCCGAACTTGCGCATGTAGCCGTCCAGGACCTTGTTGACCTCCAGCTGGTCGGCGCCGAGCGTCTCGATGGCCTCGATGGTGCCGATGTTGGAGGACTTGGCGAGCACCCCGGCCAGGGTCAGGTTCCAGTCGCCGTGCTCGATGTCGTCCTTGAACTGCTGCCCGGCCCGCACCAGTCGGTTGGGCACGGTGACCTTGGTGTCCCAGCTGGCCTTGCCGGTGTCCAGCACGGCGGCCAGGCTCATCAGCTTGGCGGTGCTGCCCGGCTCGTACGCGTCGACCAGGGCGGCGTTGCCCAGCTGGGACTGCTTGGCGGAGCTCAGGTCGTTCGGGTTGAGGCCGGGCGCGGTGGCCATCGCGAGGACCTGCCCGGTCTTCACGTCCTGGACGACGACGTAGCCCTTCTCCGCGCCGGAGTTGGCCACCTGGTCGGTGATCGCCCGCTGGGCGGCCCACTGGATGTCCCGGTTGATGGTCAGCTTGACGTCGTTGCCGGGCACGGCCGGGTCCATCGAACCCCCGGCGGTGGGCACCAGCCGGCCGCCCGCCTGGGCGTAGCTGCTGTGACCGTCTTTGCCGGCCAGCAGCTTCTGGTACTGGAGCTCCAGGCCGCCGGCGCCCTCGCCCTCGCCGTTGACGAAGCCGACCAGGTTGGCGGCCAGTCCGTCCGCGGGGTAGATCCGCTTCTGGGTCTCCCGGTTGAAGACCCCGGCCAGCGGGTTGGCGCACTCGTTGTCGACCCGGGTGCGGCCGCCCTGGTCGGCGGGCTTGCCGAGCTGGCGCTTCTGGGCCTGGCAGGCGCGCGAACCGGCCTGCTTCTCCAGGGTGGCCTTGAGGTCGGTGATCTGCTTCTTGGCGGCCGGGCTCTGCTGGGCGGCGAGCCGCTTGTAGCGGGTCTTGGGGGTGTGCAGGTCGGCGGCGATCTTCTCCTTGGACCCGCCGAGGATCGGCGCCAGCAGGGCGGCCGCCTGCTCCGGGGCGTCCGGGATGCCGGTCGCATCGGGGGTGAACATGGCCGGGTCGGCGGTGATGTCGTACGCGTCGACGGTGGTGGCCAGCGAGACCCCGTCGGAGGACGTTATCGAGCCGCGCTCGGCGGTGATCGGGATGTTCAGGTAGCGGTTGGTGTTGGCGTCGGCGGCCAGCGCGTCGGAGTCCAGCAGCTGGAGCTGCACCAGCCGGCCGGCGAACACCGAGAACACCAGTGACATCGCCACGGTGATCACCCGCAGCCGGCGCTTCGGCTCGGCCAGCCGGAGCGCCTTGGGGCGCTGCGGCGGGCGGGACTTCGGGCGCGGCCGGGCGGCCACCTGGCCCCGGGCCGGCGGCCGGCCCTCGGGGCGGCGCTGCTGCGGTGCCCGCGGCGTACGGGCGGCGGCGGCCTTGCCGGGCTGCCCCTTCGCGGGCTGCGGCGACCGGGCCGGCTGCCCCTTCGGCTGCGGGGCCTTCCCGGACTGCGCCTTTCCGGACTGTGCCTTCCCGGCGGCCTGCCCGCGCGGCGCGGCGCCCTTGGGCGCGGGCCGACGCCCGTTCCCGGAACCGCCCGAAGGCTGACGAGGCTCGCTCATCGCCCACCACCCCCACTCGGCGCGGCCGGGGAGGCCGGGTTGATCTGGACCACGGAGTCCCCGGCGGTCGCCGCCGGGCTGGGCGCGCCCGCGCCCGGCTGGGCGCTCGGAGACGGCTGCTTCATCGGCCAGGGCTCGGCCGTGGAGCGCTTGACCGGCGGGCTGTCCTGCGCCGGGCCGGGCGTGCCCAGCACCTTGCCGCCGCCCGGGACGTCCAGGAAGGCCATCCCGCCGGCCGGCACCATGCCCATCTCGGCGGCCCGCCGGGCCAGCGCGTCCGGGGCGGAGCTCTGGTCGATCTGGTGCTGGAGGCTCTGCTGCTCGTCGGTCGCCACGGTGGTCTGCTTCTGCAGCCGGGACAGCTCGAACGAGCCCTCGTTGAGCGCCGTGTTCAGCGCCAGCAGCCCGAGCAGCCCCGCCCCCAGCAGCACCACCACCAGCACGGCGAACGGCGTCCGCCCCCGGATCGGGCGCCGCCCCGGCCGGACCGTGATCCGTGCCCTGCCCTGTCCGGGGAGTGCTCCCCGCCCCGCCCGGACCTCACCGGCCACCGGCCCCACCGCTCTCCTCCGCCCTTCGGACCCCGCCGGGGCCGACCCTTCAGCCCCGCTTGCTACGGTCCCTGATCCTCTCCGCCACCCGCAGCCGTACGGGCGCGGCACGCCGGTTCTCCTCGATCTCCTCCTCGGTGGCCAGCTCGGCCCCGCGGGTGATCAGCTTGAGCCAGGGCTGGTGCTCCTCCGGGATGAACGGCAGCCCCGGCGGCGCGGTGCTGGTCGCCCCGGCCGCGAAGTACTGCTTCACCAGGCGGTCCTCCAGCGACTGGTAGGACATCACGACGATCCGACCGCCGAGCGCCAGGACGTCCAGCGCCCCCGGGATCGCCCGGTCCAGGACCTCCAGCTCGCCGTTGACCTCGATCCGCAGCGCCTGGAAGGTCCGCTTGGCCGGGTTGCCGCCGGTCCGCCGGGTCGCCGCCGGGATGGCGTTGCGCACCAACTCGACCAGACGCGCACTGGTGGTGAACGGTTCCTTCGCCCGCTCCCGCAGGATCACCGAGGCGATCTTCCCGGCGAACCGCTCCTCGCCGTACACCTTGAGGATCCGCGCCAGGTCGCCGTGGCTGTAGGTGTTCAGCACCTCGGCCGCGCTGATCCCCCGGGTCTGGTCCATCCGCATGTCCAGCGGCGCGTCCTGGGCGTACGCGAAACCGCGCTCGGCCTCGTCCAGCTGCATCGAGGAGACGCCCAGGTCGAACAGGACGCCGTCCACCCGGTCCACGCCCAGGCGCTCCAGCACCTCGGGGATCTCGTCGTACACGGCGTGCACCAGGGTGGCCCGGTCGCCGAACGGCGCGAGCCGCTCGCCGGCGAGCTTGAGCGCCTGCGGGTCGCGGTCCACCGCGATCAGCCGGACCTCGGGGAACTGGGTGAGCAGCGCCTCGCTGTGCCCGCCGAGGCCGAGGGTGGCGTCCACCACCACGGCGCCGGGGCGCGAGATCGCCGGGGCCAGCGCGTCCATGCACCGTTGCAGCATCACGGGGACGTGCTTGGGGCCCGGATCGTTGGTGGTCATTGCGCGGTGGCGCCCTTCCTCGGTGCGGAGCAGCCCGATGTCCGGGAGCTCCGACCATTCTCGCCCACCGCATCGCCGCAGCACGACGCGGCCCGTGGTCCCCGCCCGCTCAAGGGGAAGGACGTGACCGCCCGGCGCCGGGGAAGGTGCGCCAGGTGGGCACGGAGCGGGTGGAGGCCACGGGCCGCGTCGGCCGGGCCGCACCGGCCGGTACGGCCTGGTTGACGGGCCCCGGCGGGTGTGCTCCACTGCGCCGCAACTCTATCGCGCGGACCCCGCCAGTCAATGGTCCGCTCCGGCGCACCACCCGGGCGGCGGTACGGATCACCGCAGGTCGCGGCCGTGCGGGCGGCCCGGCGCGGGCACCGGGACGGGGCGCCCGGCGACCCCGCGCGCCCCGCCCCGACGCGCCGCCCGCCCGGGCCCGTTGTGGGTATGCACTCGGTCACAGCCAGCGGTTCTGTAGCACTTCGCCCCACCGCGCCCGACCGATTCGCACTAACGTCGCCACCATGACAGTGACCCCCGACCGGCCCACGCCGACCGCCGCTGCCGCCTCCGCGAGACCCACCATCATCGACCGCTTCGTCACGGCCAACCGCGAGTACGCGGTGACCTTCCGGGACGGCGGCATGGATGCCCGCCCGGTGCAGAAGATCGCCGTGGTGGCCTGCATGGACGCCCGCCTCGACCTGTTCGCCGCGCTCGGCCTCGAACTCGGCGACGCCCACGTCATCCGCAACGCCGGCGGCGTCGTCACCGACGACACCATCCGGTCCCTCACCATCAGCCAACGCGCCCTCGGCACCCGTTCGATCGCGCTGATCCACCACACCGGCTGCGGCCTGCTCGGGCTCACCGAGGACTTCCGCCGCGAGCTGGAACTGGAGGTCGGCCAGCGCCCGCAGTGGGCGGTGGAGGCCTTCGTCGACCTCGACGGCGACGTCCGCCAGTCCATGCAGCGGGTCCGCACCTCACCGTTCCTGCTGCACACCGACGACGTCCGCGGCTTCGTCTTCGACGTGCACACCGGGCTCCTGCGCGAGATCCACTGAACGTCACGCCCCCACCCGCCCGGCCAACGGCGTCCGGGCTCCGCGGCCCGCACTTCCGCCCGCACCTCACCGGTGCTTCCCCGTGCTTCCCCGCGGAATGGTGACTTCTGGCCGCCGCCCGGGGGAGAATGCGCCTGCCGGTCGGACCCCGAACCACCTGGGGCGGCCAGGCCGCAGGCCGTCACCCCGGCGCCGGATCCAGCTCGGAACCGCCCCCGGAACGGTCGCGTCAAGCATGGGGTGGGGGCCGGCCTCGGGGTGAGGCGGGCACAGTGTGCCAGGGAGCGTAACGGGTGACGAGCTACAGCGATCAGGCCGGTCTCGGCGGTCCTGCGGGGGGCGACCAGGGGGCGAACGGGTACCACCGGATCGGGCTTCCGGAGCTCGCCGCGGTCGTGGACCGGATCCGCGCCAACGTCGAGAGCGTCATCGAGGGCAAGCCGGAGGCCGTCCGGATCGCCCTGACCGTGCTGCTCGCCGAGGGCCACCTGCTGCTGGAGGACGTGCCCGGCGTCGGCAAGACCATGCTCGCCAAGGCGCTCGCCCGCTCGGTCGACTGCACCGTCCGCCGGATCCAGTTCACGCCCGACCTGCTGCCCTCGGACGTCACCGGCACCAACATCTTCGACCAGCACCAGCGCGACTTCGAGTTCCGCCCGGGCGCGATCTTCGCCCAGATCGTGGTCGGCGACGAGATCAACCGCGCCTCGCCGAAGACCCAGTCCGCGCTGCTGGAGTCGATGGAGGAGCGCCAGGTCACCATCGACGGCACCAGCTACGAGCTGCCCTCGCCGTTCATGGTCGTGGCCACCCAGAACCCGGTCGAGATGGAGGGCACCTACCCCCTCCCCGAGGCCCAGCGGGACCGCTTCATGGCCCGGATCTCGATCGGCTACCCCAGCCCCGAGGCCGAGTTCGCGATGCTCGACGTGCACTCCGGCGCCAACCCGCTGGAGGACCTTCAGCCGGTCGCACACGCCGCCGACATCCTCAAGCTGATCGACCTGGTCCGCACCGTGCACATCGCCGACCCGGTCCGCCGCTACGCCGTCGACCTGGTCGGCGCCACCCGCAACAGCCACGAGCTGCGCCTGGGCGCCTCGCCGCGCGCCACCCTGCACCTGGTCCGGGCCGCCCGCGCCGCCGCGGCGCTGGACGGGCGCGACTACGTCACCCCCGACGACATCCAGCGCCTCGCCGTCCCGGTCCTCGCGCACCGCCTGATGCCGACCGCCGAGACCCAGCTGAGCCGCCGCACCTCCGAGCAGATCGTGGCCGACCTGGTCGCCCGGCTGCCGCTGCCGCGCCCGCAGGGCGGCCCGGCCGGCCGGAGGGGCTGAGGTGGCCTCGTCCGACCCAACGTCGGGCCTGCGGGCCGGCCTGCGCGGCCTCACCACCCGGGGCCGTTCCTTCCTCGCCGCCGGCGTCACCGCCGTGCTCTGCGCCTACCTGCTCGACCAGGACGCGCTGCTGCGGGTCGGCGTGCTGCTGGCCGCGCTGCCGCTGGCCGCCGCCCTGGTGGTCGCCAACACCCGCTACCGGGTGGCCAGCGGCCGCCGGCTGAGCCCGCGGCGCGCGATCGCCGGCCAGGAGGCCCGGGTGCACCTGCGGGTCGACAACGTCTCCCGGGTGCCCACCGGCCTGCTGCTGCTGGAGGACAAGGTCCCGTACGTGCTCGGGCCGCGCCCGCGCTTCGTACTGGACCGGGTCGAGTCGCGCGGCTACCGCGAGGTCTCCTACCGGGTCCGCTCCGACCTGCGCGGCCGCTACCCGCTCGGGCCGCTCCAGCTGCGGCTGTCCGACCCGTTCGGGATGTGCGAGGTGAACCGGTCGTTCTCCGCCGCCGACGTGCTCACCGTCGTCCCCCAGGTCCAGGCGCTGCCGCACGTGCGGCTGAGCGGCGAGTGGATCGGCCAGGGCGAGAGCCACACCCGCACCCTGGCGCTGGCCGGCGACGACGACGTGATCCTGCGCGAGTACCGGCCCGGCGACGACCTGCGCCGGGTGCACTGGAAGTCCACCGCGCGGTACGGCGAGCTGATGGTCCGCCGCGAGGAGCAGCCGCAGCGGGCCCGGGCCACCGTCCTGCTGGACACCCGCGAGATCGGCCACCGCGGCAGCGGCCCCGCCTCCTCCTTCGAGTGGGCGGTCAGCTGCGCCGCCTCGGTCGCCGTGCACCTGCTGGAGCGCGGCTACCAGACCCAGTTGCTCACCGACATGGGCCAGTCGGTCCCCGGGCCGGGCACCGGCGGCAGCAACACCGCCGCCGACTCCTCCGGGCTGATCCTGGACGCGCTCGCGGTGGCCGACCTGTCCGACGGCGGCGGGCTCTCCCGCGCCGAGGAGCCGATCCGCACCAGCGGCGAGGGCCTGCTGGTCGCCGTCCTCGGCGAGCTGGACGAGGAGCAGGCCGCCCGACTGGCCCGGCTGCGCAACCGCACCGGCGGGGCGATCGCCTTCCTGCTCGACACCGGCACCTGGGCGGGCCTGCGGATGCTCGCCCCCGACACCGGCGGCGAGCAGTTCCAGGCCCGGGTCCGCCAGCTGCGCGAGGCCGGCTGGACCGTCCTGCCGGTCCGCTCCGGGGACTCCGTCCCGGACCTGTGGCGGGCCGCCGACGGTGCCAAGACGACCGCCCCCTACCGAGAAGAGGCCGGCGCGTGACCACCCGGGCCAAACTGACCGTTTACGCGGCGCTGGCCACCGCCCTCGCCTCGCTCTGCCTGACCCCGCTGCTCACCACCAAGAGCTGGATCACCCACGCATTCCTGGTGATCGCCGTGATCGGCGCGGCCGGCGCGGGCCTGCGCCGCTCCCCGCTGTACCGCTGGAC
This sequence comes from Kitasatospora sp. NPDC097643, assembly GCF_040302625.1. Lineage (NCBI taxonomy): Bacteria > Bacillati > Actinomycetota > Actinomycetes > Kitasatosporales > Streptomycetaceae > Kitasatospora > Kitasatospora sp. NPDC097643. The sequence continues at coordinate 101,773 of NZ_JBEOSA010000026.1, forward strand.
GGTGCCGGTCGGGCAGCTGCTCGTCCTGCTCCTGCTGCTGCTCATCGGCTTCGCCGGCTCCGGCGCGCTCTGGGGCGGCCTGGTGCCCGGGCCCTCGTCGATGCGGGTCCTCGACCACGTGTTCGCCTCCGGCCTGGACGACATCCAGCAGTACGCCATCCCGGCGCCGCCCAGCGAGGGCCTGCGGCTGATCCTGGTCACCTCGGTCGGCCTGGTCGCCGTCGTCGTGGACACCGTCGCGGTGACCTACCGGCGGTCGGCGCTGGCCGGGCTGCCGCTGCTGGCGCTCTACTCGGTCGGCAACGGCCTGGCCGGGGACCGCGGCAGCTGGATCTGGTTCGCGCTGGCCTCGGCCGGCTACCTGGTGCTGCTGTTCGCCGAGGGCCAGGACCGGGTCTCCCGCTGGGGCCGGGTCTTCCGCGGCTCCTCGCGCGACACCGAGAGCACCCGCCCGGTCGGCCTCGGCGGCCAGCAGGTCGGCATCCTGGCCCTGGCCATCGCCCTGCTGCTGCCGGTCTTCCTGCCGCACTGGGACGCCGGCCTGGTGCACTCCGGCGGCGGCGGGACGGTCGGCAAGGGCATCGGCGGCGCGGCGACCAGCCTCGACCCGCTGGTCAGTCTGGAGTCCGAGGTCAGCAAGCCCACCCAGAACGAGCTGCTCAGCTACTCGATGGACAGCGACCTCGCCGACCAGACCTACTTGCGGACCGGCTCGCTGGACCAGTTCGACGGCACCAACTGGAAGCTCAGCAGCACCACGGTCAACGACCTCCCGACCGCCTTCCCGGCCCCCGAGGGCCTGAAGGACGCCAACGTCCCCCGGATCGACGGCGAGTTCCAGATCAGCGACCGGCTGGAGAAGAGCTGGCTGCCGATGCCGTACCCGGCGGCGTCCCTCCAGGTCCCCAACCGCGGCGACTGGAAGCTCGACCCGCTCACCCGCACCGTCCTCCCGACCAACGACCGGGCGATCCGCGGCCTGCGCTACCACGTCAGCGCCCTCGACCTGCGGCCCACCGCCAACGAGCTGCGCACCGCGCCGATCGCTCCGCAGGACGTCCGGGACCGCTACACCGCCCTCCCGGCGAACCTCCCGCCGATCGTCGCCGAGCAGGCCAAGGCCGTCACCGCCAAGGCGCAGAACGACTACGACCGGGCGACCGCCCTGGTGAACTGGTTCACCAGCCAGCAGTTCAGCTACGACACCTCGGTCTCCGGCGGCACCGGCAGCAACGCGATCGTCGTCTTCCTGCGCGACCGCAAGGGCTTCTGCGTGCACTTCGCCTCCACCATGGCGGCGATGGCCCGCACCCTGAGGATCCCGGCCCGGGTGGCCGTCGGCTTCACCCCCGGTGACGCCAAGGGCGGCAACGTCTACTCGGTGAGCGGCAAGATGTACCACGCCTGGCCCGAGCTGTACTTCTCGGGCTACGGCTGGATGCGCTTCGAGCCCACCCCGAGCCGCGGCGTCCAGCCCCGCTACACCGAGCAGACCACCACCCCGACCACCGCGCCCACCCAGCAGCCGACCGCCGCCGCGCAGACCGAGGCGCCCGCCCCGATGCCGAGCAGCAGCAAGGACTGCGACGCGAAGCTGCGTCAGATGGGCGAGTGCGGCACCAAGGGCAAGGCCCTCAGCACCGCCGCCGACGAGTCCTGGCTGCTCTCCGGACAGGTGCTGGGCACCCTCGCCGTCGTGCTGGTGCTGATCGCCCTGCTGCTCGTCCCGATGTTCTGGCGGGCGGCGCTGCGCCGGCGCCGGCTCGGCGGCGGCGGGCGGCGCGGCCCCGGCGGGGGCGGCCCGGCCGAACTGACCGACGAGCAGGTGCTGGCCGCCTGGGACGAGCTGATCGACTCGGCCTGGGACCTCGGCATCCCGCCGGACGAGTCCCGCACCCCGCGCTCCGCCGCCCGGCGGATCACCGAGACGGCGGAGCTGGACGCGGACTCGGCGGCGGCCACCGGACGGCTGGCGATGGCCACCGAGCGGGTGCTCTACGCCCGGCCCGGTGCGGCCACCGCCGCCCCGCTGGCGGCCGACGTCCGGACCGCCCGGCAGGGTCTGCGGGCCACCGCCAGCCGGCGCGAGCGGACCAGGGCCGTCCTGCTGCCGGCCTCCTCGGCGCAGCTGTGGTGGCGGATCTCCGAGGGGATGCTGACGGCCCGGACGGCGGTCGGCAACCAGGTCGCCCGGGTGACGGCCGCGGTCAGCACGCCGCTGCGGCGGGTGTTCACCCGGCGCAAGGACACCCCGGAGTCCTGACACCCCGGCCGGGACGACCGGAAACGCCGAGGGGCGGGGGGGAGATCGAGAGGCCCCCCCACCCCCGAGGTGCGGGGGCGGGGGGGGTAGGAAAATCGGGCGGGGGGGGAAGAG